>JAFRFV010000258.1 GCA_017434185.1 Coriobacteriales bacterium | reverse complement strand
GTACAGGCGGTGTATGATGAACTCAACCACAGGCCACGCAAACGCCTGGGATGGAAGACCCCATTCGAGATCTACCGCGAGACTGCGTTGCACTTGATTTGAAGATTCAAGGCTATATTTTGAGTCTGTGTAGATGAACGTTACATAAGATGATAATCACCTACATTCAGCTACACAGCTGCAGTTTTCAGCGGATAAGCGCTGCGCTCCCGTGCCCCTCGCACTCCCTCCCCCGAAGAAAGAAGCGCCCCGGCATGCCGGGGCGCTCGCGTGTGCATGTGTGCGTCGCGCTACTTCTCGGCTTCGACAGCCTCGACAGCGGCTTCGGCGGCTTCGGCAGCCTCTTCCTCGGCGGCCTGCTCGATGACGCTTTCCTCGGGGATCACGGACAGATCCATGCTCGCGATACCGGTGTCCTCCTTGGTCTCCTCGTCGACCTGGAACTCATAGTCCTTGCCGGGCAGGATGGCGTTGAGCAGGATGCCCACCAGGGAACCGATGGCCAGACCGGACAGACCGATGGTGACCTCGCCAACCTGGAAGTTGATGGCACCAGCTGCGCTGTAGGCGATACCCAGGGAGAGAACGATGGTGAGAGCGATGATCAGGATGTTGCGGGTCTTGGTGAGATCGGTCTGGTTCTCGACCAGGTTGCGGATACCAACGGCGCTGATCATGCCGTAGAGCACCAGGGAGACACCGCCGATGACGCTCGCGGGCATGCAGCCGATGAGAGCGGCGAACTTGGGGCAGAAGGAGAAGAGGATGGCGAAGCAGGCGGCCAGACGGATGACCTTGGGATCGTAGACCTTGGTGAGCGCCAGAACGCCGGTGTTCTCGCCGTAGGTGGTGTTGGCGGGAGCGCCGAACAGGGAGGCCAGCATGGTGGCGAGACCGTCACCCAGCAGGGTGCGGTGCAGACCGGGGTCGGCGATGAAGTTGCGCTCGCAGGTGGAGCTGATGGCGCTGATGTCGCCGATGTGCTCGATCACGGTAGCCAGAGCAAGCGGCACGATGGTGATGATGGCGGTGATGGCCAGACCCTTGTCGAAGTCGCCGCCAAAGAGACCGAACACGGTGTTGTCCCACTGGAACGGCAGGCCGATCCAAGCGGCGTCCTTCACGCCGGACCAATCCACCTGACCGGCGATGGCAGCGAAGACGAAGGACACGATGACGCCCATGAGCACGGGGATGATCTTGACCATGCCCTTACCAAAGACGTTGCAGATGATGATGGTGATGACGGCGATGATGGCCACCCACCAGCAGGTCTCGCAGTTGGAGATGGCGCTGCTGGCCAGGATCAGGCCGATGCAGATGACGATCGGGCCGGTGACCACGGGCGGGAAGTAGCGCATGACGCGCTTGGCACCAAAGGCCTTGAAGCAGCCGGAGAGGATCAGATACACGAAGCCGGCGAAGAAGACACCCAGGCAGGCATAGGGCAGCAGCGCAGGGTCACCGCCGGGGGCGATGGCGAAGTAGCCGGCCAGGAACGCGAAGCTCGAGCCCAGGAAGGCGGGAACATTGCGCTTGGTGAGGAAGTGGAACAGCAGCGTACCGCAACCCGCGAACAACAGGGTGGCGCTCACGCTCAGTCCCGTGAGGATGGGTACCAGGATGGTTGCGCCGAACATCGCGAACATGTGCTGCAGACCCAGCACCGCCATCCTGGGTTTGCCCAAGGTGGACGCGTCGTAGACGGCTTGTTGCTGCTCGGGTGCAGCTGCCTTTGCGGACTCGCTCATAGACTCTCTCCCTTTGCTTGTATCCTACGCGCCGGCGCCAGCCGCGCCCACGCGCTTATCCCTTGAGAAAAGGCCAACCCCGCGGGGTTGGCCTCCCTGTTACTTGGTGCCGAAGATGCGGTCGCCCGCGTCGCCCAAACCGGGCACGATGTAGCAGTTCTCGTTCATGCACTCGTCCACGCAACCGATGTAGATGTCCACATCGGGATGGGCCTTGGTCAGGGCCTCGATTCCCTCGGGGGCGGCGATGGTGCACAGGAACTTGATGTCCTTGACGCCGCGCTTCTTGATCAGGTCGATGGCGGCGATGGCGCTACCACCGGTGGCCAGCATGGGGTCGACGATGATGACCTGGCGGTCCTTCACGTCGGCGGGCAGCTTGCAGAAGTACTCGTGGGGCTCGAAGGTCTCCTCGTCGCGGTACATGCCGATGTGGCCCACGCGGGCGGCGGGGATCATGGCCAGCATGCCGTCGACCATGCCGATACCGGCGCGCAGGATGGGCACGATGGCCATCTTCTTGCCGCAGATCTGCTTGGCGGTGCACTTGCAGATGGGGGTCTCGATCTCGATATCCTCCAGTTCCAAATCGCGGGTGGCCTCATAGGTCATGAGGGACGCGACCTCACCGATCAGCTCGCGGAAGTCCTTGGAGCTGGTCTCCTTGCGACGCATGATGCCGATCTTGTGCTGGATCAGGGGATGGTCCATGACGACGACTTTGCCCAATGTGCTCACCTTTCCGTCGCGCGGCCGCGACATCGTATGGTAGTCGAACCTTCGAAATGATAGCGCAAAAACGCCGCGCGTGGGAGCGGAAGAGCCCATTCATCGGCAGGAAAATGGCCCGACGGCCACAAGGTATTGGGGTTGTATGGGTCATGTGACCCGATACCTTGGGGTATCAGGGGATAAGCGCTGCGAGCTGGACGCGGAGGCAGCTACTCCAGGCGTTCGCTGATGTCGAGCCACTCGTCCTCGAGGGCGCGGATCTGCGCCTCAAGCTCGCGCTGCTCCACCTGAAGTGCGCCCAGACCCATGTAATCCATCGGATCCATCTCGTGCATCTTCGCGATGATGGCCTCCACCTTGCGCTGCAATGTGGACATGCGGCGCTCGAGCGAATACAGCTGCTTGCGCAGGTCGCGTGCCTCGGCGGCGCTCATCGTCGTGGGCCTTTCGGGCTGGGGGGCACTCGCTAGGATATCGCTCGACCCCCCAGCCCTACGGCCCGGAGTCGATGCGGCCGCTGCTGCATCGCGTTCATCGAGCAGACGCAGATACTCATCCACGCCGCCGGGGCAGTGACGCAACTTTCCGTCGATGAGGGCGAACTGGTCGTCGGTGACACGCTCCATCAGGTAGCGATCGTGGGTGACCAGCAGCAACGTGCCCGGCCAGGTGTCCAGCAGATTCTCCATGGCCGCCAGCATCTGGGTGTCCAGGTCGTTGCCGGGCTCGTCCAACACCAGCACGTTGGGACGGTCCAGCAGGATGAGCATGAGCATGAGACGACGGCGTTGACCACCGCTCAGATCGCGCACACGCGAATTGAGATGAGAGTTCTCGAAGCCCAAGCGCTCCAGCAGCTGGGCGGGTGTGAGCTCCTTGCCCTCTATCTCGTAGCGGGTCTTATAGCGCCCCAGCACCTCACGCACGCGGTCGTCTTCCAGGCCGCGCAGACCCTCGAGCTCCTGTGAGAGGTACGCGAACTTGACCGTCTTGCCAATCTTCACGTATCCCTTGCTCGCACGTTGTTTGCCCATGATCAGGCGCAGCAGCGTGGTCTTGCCCGCGCCGTTCTCGCCCAGGATGCCATAGCGGTCGCCCGCACCTATGTGCCAGGTCACGCCGTCTATCACCTGCACACCATCGTAGCTGGCGCTCACGTCCATCACGTCGATCACCTGCTTGCCCAAACGCGACATGGCGC
>JAFRFV010000257.1 GCA_017434185.1 Coriobacteriales bacterium | reverse complement strand
GATCACGGAGCCGGTGGGCGACATGGTGGAACCCTCTTGGCAGTCGCCCGAGATCTTCATGCTCCTTGAGCGCCTGTACCAGTGCAAACAGCCCCTGCCTCCCATGGACGGAGTGCGTTTTGCCTGTTCAGGCGGTGTCTATTCACAGGTTCCCCTACTCCTGCCCATGATCGCGGATGAGATCGAGCGTGGTATCGACCCCGCCCGCATACTGGTGGCGAGTCCGCGCGTCAACGAGCTCTTCTCGCGCCTTGGTCCGCGTCTGGCCCAGCTGGGCATCGCCAGCCAGGGCGAATGCCGCTTGGCCTTCGCGGAGACCGTCTTCGGCGCCGCCTTCTCCGACCTCGTGGAATGCCGGGACATCCGCCAGCTCATCAGTTTCCTGTACTCGCCTTTCAGTGGAGCGAACCGCAGACTCGTGCGCGAACTCGACCGTGCGTGGCGTGGCTGTCGCGCCGCCCAGGCTGACTTGGATGCCTGTATGGCTTCCGCCTCCTTTGAGAACCCTCGGCTCGCTTCCATCTTCGAGGCGGTCAAGGCGCGTGACTATCTGGCGCTCATCGAACTGTTGGCACCACAGGACCTGCCCTATGACCTGAGCTACCAACATGTCGAGACGCAAGCTGCGGTCAAAGTGGCCAGACGTTTCTTCCAGGATGCGCAGGGCCATGTGTTGAGTTTGGATGCCATCCGCGAATTGCTCTACAACGAGCAGGTGGGCTTCGCCTACGCCTATCGCACGTCCAACAGGGGAGCGGTGCGCTTTGGCGGTCTCGACCGCCTGGCACGTGAAGGTGCCGGCTTGGCCATCATCTGCGACCTGACCGCCCAGGATTACCCCATGGATGCTGATGACGACGCGAGCGTGCGTCTGCTTTCCATGGCTGGTCTCGAACCTGTCGCCGCGTATCCCGACTATGTGCGTTATTCCTTCTTCCAAGCGCTCTCGAAGGTGGACTACGCCATGGTGCTCGAGCGCAACCTGCGCGATGCGGACGGCGAACCCACGCGCCCCAGTGCCCTGCTCGAAGAGGTGAGCGACTGCTTCCGCAGGGATCCGAGCGACCCGAGTGAACTCGACAGCGATGGCGGCCTGAACACCCTGCTGCCCAAGGTCCTCCTGAGCAAGGAGCGCTGTGAGCGCGGACTCTTCGTCTTGAGCGATGAATCCAACTATCCCGTGATGCTGCCCCTCGCAGCTGCTGCGGGCGACCCTTTGGAGGATAAGCGCCCGCTCCTGGAGCCGGGTGAGCCGGATGGGAAGCTGCCTCCTGAGACAATGCAATGTCTCAAGCCTTGGCGCGATGCGCGGGAGGCGCGCTTCAGCCCCAGCCAGATCGAGAACTACCTCGATTGCCCCCAGTACTGGTTCCTTGGGCGCATGGGTGTCAGCGACTCACTCGACGCGCTGCTCGATGCCCGTTCGCGCGGCGATCTCATGCACGCCACCCTGCGCAGCTTCTATCAACGACTCGAGGTGGAGACGGGCCGCAAGCGCGTGGATGAGGACATCCAAGCGCAGGCTTCCATGCTCCTTGAGGATTGCTTCGAGCGCGCACTGGACGAGCAGCGGGAGCTCGATGACGCCTTGCTCGCAGCGCTTATCTCAGGGAAACCCGACACCAGGAACGGCAACCACTACGTACCCATCAGCAGAGCGGAGCGCAATGACGCGAAGCGCCTGCTGCGTGAGTTGCAGAGTCTGATAAGCTGTGACGCGACTTTCCTGCCGGGTTACCAGCCAACCCATCTCGAATTCGAGCTGGGCGCCGCCGATCCGCTCACGTACGCGGGCTATCGCATCAAAGGCACCATAGACCGTGTGGACGTGGATGCGGATGGTCATGCTGTGGTGATCGATTACAAGGGCGGCTTGAGCAACCATGAGTCGCTGCCCACGCTCGATGACGATGGCCTGATCGTGATGCCCAAGAAGATCCAGACCCTCATCTACGCGCAGCTGCTACGCCGCAAGACGGAACTCACGCCCGTTGCGGCCATCTATCGCTCGTATCGTCGTCCCCATCCCATGAAGGGCTGCTACGACCCACGTGTGCTGGGTGCTCCTGAATTGGGGATCGACGAACACGCCGCGCGTGGTATGGCCCTGATAGGCATGTCCTTCGAAGACGCGCTCGACAGGGTCGAGGAACAGGTCGCGCTCATGCTCGACCGTCTCATGAGCGGAGACATCCAGCCCCAACCCCGCAGCGAAGCGTCATGCCGTTACTGTCCGGCATGGGCATGCCCCAAGCGAAGGGAGGGTTGGCGATGAAGCTCGATCCCACGTCAAACCCCGGGCAATACCAGAGCATCACCCGCTTGGGTGAACCCCTGATCATCAACGCAGGTGCGGGCACCGGCAAGACCCATACCCTCACTACGAAGGTCGCCTGGATGATGGGCGCCGGTCCGGGCGTGGACGCCGACCCCGCGCTCGAATCCGTGCACGACCCCGCGCTCGAGAGCATCGGGCAACTGCTCGCCATCACTTTCACCAACAAGGCCGCGAGCGAGCTCACCGGACGCATCCGTTCCACGCTGCGTGCCGAAGGGCTCCACGAACAGGCCCTCATGGTGGATGGTGCCTGGATCTCCACCATCCACGGCATGTGCTCGCGCATCCTCAAAGCACATGCGCTCGAGCTGGGTATCGACCCCGGTTTCCGCATCGCCAACAACACCGATGAGGATGCGATGTACGCCGCCGCCTTCGACGACTTGCTGGCCGCACATTCGGATGATGATGCGATGACCGAGCTCTTCGACGAGTTCAGCGGCAGTTCGCAGCTGCTCATGTTGCTGCGCTCGATCATCGGCAAGGGTATCGCTTCCTCAGCGGGACTCGGTGCACTCGAAGCCGGCCCCGACCCCCTTGGCCCCTGGGTGCTGCTCAGCCAACTGCGCGAGCGCTTGGAGGAGTCGATCAGCCGCTATGCGCTCATCCCCAAACCGGGCAAGACGGTGCAGGCGAACATCGAGCAGCTTCACGTGGCGATCGGGAAGCTCGATGACATCCAACAGCGCGCTCCACAGGACTTCGATGGAAGCCAGGAGGGCTTCCCGGAGCTTCTGGAATCCCTACTCAAGATCAGCGGCCGTGTGGGCAACAATCCCGATGCGCAGCAGGCGACCCGCGATGTGAAAGAGGTCGCTGCCCTGACACTCGCGGAACTGCGCCTGCACTCCAATCACCATGTTCTGCTGCTCATGAAGCAACTCGCCTGCGAGCTCGTCGAGTATGTGGATAAGCACAAGCGGGAGCATCATCTGCTGGGCAACGACGACCTGCTCATCAAGCTGAGCGAGGTCCTCATCAACCACCCGGAGATCGCGGAAGAGTATCGCGAACGGTTCCGGCTCATCATGGTCGATGAATTCCAGGATACCTCGCAGATACAGGTGGACATGATCATGCGTCTGTTGGGTGACGATGCCCAGATCTGCACGGTGGGCGATGCGCAGCAGTCCATCTACCGTTTCCGCAACGCCGACGTGCATGTGTTCCAGGACTTCATCGGTCGCTTCAAGGACCACCAGGTCGAGCTCAGTCTCAACTATCGCTCGCATGAGGACATCCTGGCGTTCTCGAACCGCATCTTCGGCCAGCCGGGCGTCTTCGACGGCTACTTCCTGGCACTCGAGCCCGGTCGTCCCGGGATGGATGCGGATCGTTTCGTCAACAGACCACGCATCCAGCTGATCGCCACGAGCACGCCCGGCAAGCCTTCCGTGAGCGGGCAGGAGCGCAGACGGTATCGCGCCGCCGCGATCGCGGAGCGCTTCGATGCGATGCGCCGCGAAGAGGGCTTCGAAGACGGCGACTTCGCGCTGCTCCTGCGTGCCATGACCGAGGTCGACATCTATGTGGAGGCGCTCGTTGCCAAGGGATTCAAGATCCTGGTCGCGGGCGGATCCACCTTCTGGACCAGCCCCGAATGCCAGCTTGTGGGGCACCTGCTCCGCTTGCTCGCCGACCCCTATGACGACCGCTCCTTCTACAGCGTGTTCAGCAGCCAGCTGCTCAAACTCTCCGCAGGGGAGCTCGCCCAGCTCAAGTGGGATGCCGAAGGCAGGAAGCGCCCCTTCTTCGATGGTCTGGTCAGACTCGATGAGCAGGGCATCAGCCCGCGTCTCGCCGCAGTGCGCAGGCTCCTGTTCGATGCGCTCAAGCGCCTGGGAAGCTGTAGTCCTTCCCAGCTGCTCGAAGGCTTCATCGCGCAGAGCGGGCTCATGGAGCGCCTACGCAAGCAGGGTATCAAGGGCTACACCTCCGCCGCCAACTACATGAAGGCGCTTCGTAAGGTCGAGGAGCTGCAGAAGCTCGATCCCTACACCCTGCCCACCGTCGCCGCGACCTACTGGAACATGGTCGAGCGGGTCTCCGAGAAGGACTCGCCGGGTACCTTGGCGGCGGATAAGGGTTCGGCTGTGCAGATCATGACCGTGCATGCGTCCAAGGGTCTGCAGTTCCCTGTGGTGGCTGTGGCGGAGGTGGAGAAGGATCCGTCGGATAGGATTCCCGACGTACTGCTCGATCAGTGGGCGGGTCCCGGTTATGCGGCGCTGGGGAAGGGCCTCACCAAGAGCGGTCTGCCCCACGCCGTCTTCGATTGGGATGGGAGGAGCGACCCCGGTCTCGATGACTGCGATAGCCAGCAGGAGTATTTCTGCAAGCTGCACGCCTTCAGCCAGCAGGAGGACGAGGCGGAATGCAAGCGCCTGTTCTATGTGGCGCTCACGCGTGCCAAGTTCGGACTGGTGTTGGCCTTCGATCTTGGCAAGGTCAAGACCGATGGGGGCGATGCGAGCGACTCCGGTATCCGCGGCGACATGCTGCATGCACTCTGTCCGGGGCAGGCTGCCTTCCCGTACGCGAACGATGCGCGATTGGACTTTGGCGGCAGTGCACCCGCGTCCTTCCAACGCATCCATCTGATAGCGCGCGAAGACGGAGGCGTCGAGTGGGTCGGCCACGAGGACTACGAGTTGCCCCCTGTTCAGGAGGTCGAGGACGACTGGTCGATTCCCGCGATCGATGCCTGGCAGGAGCCCCCGGTCGTTCCCGTCCTACCCAGAACGCGTGATGAACGCTTCTTCTCGTACAGCTCGCTCTCGCATGCCGCGCCCACATCGGATGACCTGTCGGAACGCCTGCCCATCAACCATGACGACGACCTCGCGGACGCCCTCTCGAGCGATGAGCCCGAGCTCGCTGTGAACCTGGGCGTCGCCTTCCATGCGGTGGCGGAGTACATGGTGCTCTCCGGCGATCTCAGGGCCCAAGGTGGTCCCCGGATGCCCAGCGAGGAGCGCATCCAGGCCATCGCAGGCCCCTGCGGCATCAGCGCACATCAACGTGAGCGTCTTGATCGCGCGCTGCAAGCCTGGGTTGCGAGCGATGCCGCTGCGAAGGCGGCCTCGTATCCCAGGTTGCAGGCGGAGCTGCCCTTCACCGTCGCCATCGAAGTCGCGGATGGCAAGCGCTATCTCAACGGCGAGATCGACTTACTCTGCAGCGACGCCGCTGGTAGGGCGGCCTACGTGATCGACTACAAGACCGGTGGCAAGCTCCAGGAGACCCCCCAGCAGTTGCAGGAGAAGCATGAACTGCAGGCACTCTGCTATGCTCATGCACTGTTCCAGATGTCGTTCGATGAGCTCGACTTCGCATTCGTGCGGGTGGAGTGTCTCGATGATCAGGGGCAGCCGCAGGTGGTCCCGTATCATTTCAGTCGTGATGAGGCGGCGCTTATCCGCCAGAGGATCATCGGACTGTTGTAGGAGGTGCAAAGGATGGAGGGTCTTGTTCGTGCCATCCAGGATGAATACCGCGTTGCCGATGCGCATGCGCACATCTATCCCAGCAAGATAGCCGCAAAGGCGACCGCTGCTGTGGGGCGTTTCTACGACATCCCGATGGACGTTCCCGCCGGCACCTCCCAGGCACTCCTGCAGCAGGGCTCGCTCATCGGCTGTGAGAAGTACCTGGTCTGCTCCGTTGCGACCAAGGTCGAGCAGGTGGAGTCGATCACCCGCTTCATCGCCCAGGAGTGCGAGGAGCACCCTGAGTTCATCGGTCTGGGCGCTTATCACCAGGATGTGACCGACCCCACACCGGTGCTCGATCTGGTAGACGCCCTGGGACTTCAGGGTGTCAAGGTGCATCCGGACTTCCAGCGCTTCTATATCGACGACCCGCGCCTCTTCCCGCTCTACGAGCAACTCGAGGAGCGAGGCATGAAGATCCTCTTCCACATGGGGGACAACCGCTACGACTTCTCGGCGCCCATCCGTCTACTGAGGGTGTTGGATAAGTACCCCAAGCTCAAGGCGATTGCCGCCCACTTCGGGGGCTACCAGGCGTGGGATGTCGCCCGGGACTTGTTCCCCGGCACGGATATCATGTTCGATTGCTCCAGCGCGCTGTTCTTCCTGTCCCCGGCACGGGCGCAGGAGATGGTGCGCACCTATGGCGTCGAGCATATCATGTTCGGTGTCGACTTTCCCATGTGGTCGCATGAGGACGAATTCCACCGCTTCCTGGGCCTGGGCCTCACGCATGACGAGAACAAGGCCGTCCTGTACGACAACTTCGCCCGTTTCATGGGTATCGACTGAGTCGCATCGCGATACCGCCATCCAAACGGAAGGCCACCTT
>JAFRFV010000256.1 GCA_017434185.1 Coriobacteriales bacterium | reverse complement strand
TCTGGAGCCTGAGGCGCCAACTATTAACGCCAAGAATCGAAAGCGCTCCTCCAAGGAGTGTCCCTCTTTGCACAAAGTAGATTCGTCCCTGGCTGAGGAGCATCCCTGGCTGAGGGGCGTCCCGGATTGAGGGACTTATCCCAAAGGAAGAAGGCCAGCCGATGTGGCTGGCCTTCGTGTGTGCTGCGGTCGGTGGCGGGCTAGAACCTGATGAAGTTGCTGCCGCACTCGATGGCGACCTCCAGGTCATCCTTGCTGCCGAAGGAGAGCAGGTCCAAGCTCACGTTGTCGAGCTTCTCCCAGTCCTCGCGCACGCTGTCGCGGAATGCGACCAGGTCGGTGTAGGCCTTGCGGGCGGCCTCCGGGTTGTATGATGCGGTGGTGCTGAAGCCGATGATGCGCAGGTTGGGAGACTGCGCGACGATCGTCTTGATGGTGGGCATGTAGTCCGGGGATATGCCGTGGCCGGCCGTGCCATCCATGTTCACCTGGATGAAGGCCTCCTGGATGATGCCCATGCGGGCGGCCGCGCGACCGGACAGCGTCACAGCGGCGACGGAACCCATGTTGTGGATGACCTTTGCCTTGCCAACGATGTCCTCGACCTGGATCTCGGGCATCTTGCCCACGTAGTGCCAGCAGGCGTCGGGCATGGCCTCGTGGTGGGGGCCGAGGAAGATCTTATGCTTCTCGCCAACGACCGGGAAGTTCCACTCGGGCTCGCGCTCCTCTTCGGGCTCGAGCTCAGCGGGCTCGTCGACATCGTCGGCTTCGGCGTCGATCGCGTCGTCATCGTCGACGTCCACGGCATCGTCGTCATCTTCTTCAGGCTCGTCGGTGAGCACGGCGTACTCGTCGACGTCGGCCAGGGTCGCGCGCACATCCTGGGGCTCATCCACGATGGGCATGAGCACTCCATCCTTCACCACGGGCTGGATGCCGGGCTCGGGTAGGACCTCCACCTCGAGCTCAATCTCGCCAGCGGCCTCCGCAGCGGCGGCATCGCGGGCGGCCTTGGCGGCGCGCCATTCCTCGCGCTTGGCCAACTCGGCCTCGATCTGGGGTGCCAACTGCGCCTTCAGCTGCGCGAACTCCTCGGCGGGGATGTCGCCCACAACCAGAACGGGCTTCACTTCCTGGGGGTCTTCCATGGTCGCGCGCACGGCCTCGATGGCGGCTTGGGCCTGCGCGAGTCTGGCATAGTAATCCATCAGTCACTCCTTGCTTTCGATGGTCACAACGGGGTCGGTCGTCCCTGCTCCCTGCGGCGGTGGATCGGCCTCCTTGTGCGAACTGTACCACGACGATGCGCGCCCGCCTATGGTGTCAGCGACATGATTGACCGCCTGTAACGTATGGATTATTGCTCGGGTCGCTGGTTACGCGGCACATAGCGGTCGCTCGCGCGGGTATACTATGCGCTATCACGTTCGAAGGAGGCGCACATGAGCGAGAATCAAGAACCCATGACCCCGGAGCCGGAGCCCGCCGCGACCGCCGCGCCAGCGCTCGAGACGCTCACCGGCTACATCCCCGGCTTCCGTCCGCGCTTCAACATGCGCGAGCTGGGCGGTTACGTGGGCGCCGGCGGCCGGCGCGTCAAGCGCGGTGTCTTCTATCGCTGCAGCGCGCTGGGCGAGGCGACCCCGGAAGAGCTCGAGCTTATCCGCCACCTTGGAATCGCCGAAGTGCTCGACCTACGCAGCAGCACCGAGGCCGACGCGCTTCCGGATCCGCCCGTTCCCGGTGCCTCCTACGTGCGCATCTCCGGCGCCATGAGTGCGGACGATCGCGAGATCGACATGTCGCCCGCGCGCATCTACAGCCTCCTGTTCAACCCTCGCCGCGTGGACGACGATCCCGAACCCAACCTGATGTCGCAGGTCGCGGAGATCTACACGTCGCTGGCGTTCCACAACCCGGCCTACCAGCACATGTTCGACCAGATCGAAGCGGGGCAGGTGCCCATCCTGTTCCACTGCACCGTGGGCAAGGACCGCACGGGTATCGCTGCGATGCTCATCCTGCTGGCCCTGGGCGTGGACGACGAGACCATCCTGGCCGACTACAACCTGACCAACGACTACCGTGCCGACGTCATCCAGGAGAAACTGGACGCGCGCCCGATCCTCTCGCGCGTGGGCTTGGTGGAGACCGCGGCGCGCTTCATGGAGGGCGTGCTGCCGGAGTTCGGCGCGCGCGTGCTGGACGAGATCAAGCAGGAGCACGGCGACTACGCGACCTTCTTCCTGAAGGAGTACGGCCTCACGCCCGAGCGCATCGAGCGTCTGCGCGCCATCTACCTTGAGTAGGGGATAAGCGCTGCGGAACGGGGACGTGTTTCCCTTCACATTCGTGTAGAAAGGGACACGTCTCCAGCATGCACCAACCTCGAGGGGGCCGCTCACGTGGCCCCCTCTCTCTGCGCTTATCCACTGAATCTTCCCGCCGAATCT
>JAFRFV010000255.1 GCA_017434185.1 Coriobacteriales bacterium | reverse complement strand
GGTGGCGCCCGCGGTGGCGCTTGACGCAAAAAGTGGCGATTAGTGGTTGATGATTAACTCCAAAACGGCATTTTTGGCAGTCGGGAGCCGCGCGTGAAGGAAAGTTGAGTTCACGCGCCGACCGACTGCCGCACGCACCAACCACTAATCTCCACTTTTTGCGTCAAAACGGCCCCGAAATCGCCGCCCTAACCACTAATCGCCGCTTTTTGCGTCAATGCGCCGCCAGCGGTACGCGTGCGCACCCGCGGGCATCCACCCGTGGCGCTTATCCACGCCGTCCTTGGTACGGAAGTCCCGGGCAAGGCGGGAGCTAGGTAGAATACCAGGCAACACTCCAGTGCCACCCCACGGATACAGGAAGGGATAAGGACCCACATGAACTACGACTTCATCCGCCGCAGCGATCCCGATATCTTCTACGCCATGGAGCACGAGCTCCAGAGGCAGCGCGACCACATCGAGCTCATCGCCAGTGAGAACTTCACCAGCGAGAGCGTGATGGAGGCCATGGGCAGCCATCTGACCAACAAGTACGCCGAGGGCTACCCGGGACGCCGCTTCTACGGTGGATGCGAGAACGTGGACGTGGTGGAGGAGATCGCCTGCCGTCGCGCCCGCATGCTCGACGGTGCCGAGCACGCCAACGTGCAGCCTCACGCCGGTTCGCAGGCAAACGTGGCCGTGTACGTGGCGCTGCTCGATCCGGGCGACACCATCCTGGGTATGAGCCTGGACGCCGGTGGCCACCTGACGCACGGTTCGCGCGCCAGCATGACCGGCCGCTACTGGAACTCCGTGAGCTACGGTGTCTCGCCGGAGACCGAGATGCTCGACTACGACGACATCATGGAGAAGGCCAAGCGCCACATGCCCAAGATGATCGTCTGCGGTGCGAGCGCCTACCCGCGCTTCATCGACTTCGCCAAGATGCGCGAGATCGCCGATGAGGTGGGCGCGTACCTGATGGAGGATATCGCGCACATCGGCGGTCTGGTGGCGGCGGGCGTGCATCCCAGCCCCGTGCCCTACGCGGATGTCGTGACCAGCACCACGCACAAGACCCTGCGCGGTCCCCGCGGCGCCATCATCCTGTGCAAGGCCGAGCATGCCAAGAAGATCGACCACGCCGTGTTCCCCGGCACCCAGGGTGGCCCGCTCATGCACGTCATCGCCGCCAAGGCCATCTGCCTGAAGGAGGCCATGGGCCCGGACTTCAAGGACTACCAGGCGCAGATCGTCAAGAACGCCGCGATCCTGGCCCGCACCCTGCAGGCCGGTGGCGTGCGTCTGACCACGGGTGGCACCGACAATCATCTGATGTGCGCGGATGTGTCCAGCATGGGCCGCACCGGCATGGAGGTGCAGACGCTGCTGGATTCTGCCAACATCACCGCAAACAAGAACGCGATCCCGTTCGACCCGCTGCCGCCGTCGCAGACGAGCGGTGTGCGTCTGGGCACGCCCGCCATCACCACCCGCGGCTTCAGCGAGTCCGAGGTGGAGCAGGTGGGCAAGTGGATCGTCGAGATCCTGGAGAAGGGCGACGAGGTGACCGGCCGCATCAAGAAGGAAGTCATCGAGATGTGCTCGCGCCACCCGCTCTACCCGCAGCTGTAGGGGATAAGCGCGGCGCTTGGTCCAACCACATACAACACGGAAGGGCACCTCATGCGAGGTGCCCTTCTTCTTGGCGTGCTTCCGTGCGGCGTGCGTCGCCTCGCGGCGCTCCGCCGCTTAATCCACCTTGGGGAACAGGGCCGTGGACAGGTAGCGCTCACCGGTGTCGGGCAGGATGACCACGATGTTCTTGCCCGCGTTCTCGGGACGCGCGGCCACGATGGCGGCGGCGGCCAGCGCAGCGCCACTCGAGATACCCGTGTTCACGCCCTCGGTGCGAGCGAGCTCCTGCGAGGTGGCGATGGCGTCAGCCGTGCTCACGGACACGACCTCGTCGATCACGTCGGCGTCGTAGTTCTTTGCCACGAAGCCGGGGATGATGCCCTGGATGCCATGGGGACCGGGCTTGCCGCCGTCCAGGATGGGGGATTCCGTGGGCTGCACGGCGATGATCTGCAGGCCGGCCTTGCGCGGCTTGAGGGCGCGCCCGATGCCGCTGATGGTGCCGCCGGTGCCCACGCCGCCGATCACGATGTCCACCTTGCCGGCGGTGTCACGCCAGATCTCCTCGGCGGTGGTTGCGGAGTGGATCGCGGGGTTGGCGGGATTCTCGAACTGCTGCGGGATGAAGGAGTTGGGGGTCGCGGCATGGATCTCCTGGGCCTTGGCGATTGAGCCCTGGATGCCCTCGGACTTGGGGGTGAGCACGAGCGGCGCGCCATACTGGCGGATAAGCGCGCGGCGCTCGATGGAAAGGTTCTCGGGCAGGACGATGATGACCTTGTATCCCAGCGCGGCACCGTAGGCTGCCAGAGCGATGCCGGTGTTGCCGCTGGTGGGTTCGATGATGGTGCCACCGGGCTT
>JAFRFV010000254.1 GCA_017434185.1 Coriobacteriales bacterium | reverse complement strand
GCCGTTGCCGGAGTCGACAATGGAGTGGATGCCCTCGGACAGCATGGCCGCGCTGCCGGAGATGGCTGCTGCGATGAACTTGATCACGCCGATTGCGATGTTGGCGGCGATGGCTGCGAGTACCGAGAGTTTCGATTCGCCCTTACCTGACATGTCCTGCTCCTGGTTCGAGATCTTCGTGGTGGGGGATAAGCGCCGCGTTGTGGAGCGCGGTGACTCCATGGAATGATAGCAAAACCGTCCCAGACACGTCAGAGACGCATCGGTTTTGTGCTAGGATGCGATGCAGCGAATAGAAGGCGCATTTGGAGAAAGCGCCACGAACAAGGAGGTTCATCGTGAAGGGATTCGCAGAGGAATTCAAGAAATTCATCACACGTGGTAACGTCATGGACATGGCCGTTGGTATCATCATCGGCGGCGCCTTCACGGCGATCGTGACATCGTTCGTGAACGACATCCTCATGCCGCTCCTGGGCATCCTCATCGGCGGTGTCGACTTTGGTCACCTGAGCTTCAACGTTGGCTCCGCGACCATCGGCTATGGTGCCTTCATCTCCGCTATCATCAACTTCCTGCTGGTTGCTTGGGCGATCTTCATCGTGGTCAAGGGAATGAACAAGATGCGCGAGGCTGGCGATAAGCTCAAGAAGAAGGAAGAGGAAGAGGCAGCGGAAGCCGCCCCCGAGCCCCGTCTGTGCCCCTACTGCAAGTCCGAGGTGCACGCCGAGGCCACCAAGTGCCCGCATTGCGCTTCCGAGATCCCGCTGGAGGGTTAGCGAACGAGCTGTTCGCGGTAGCGATCCGACACAGCAGGAGGCCGTGGCGATGAGCCGCGGCCTCCTTCATTTGTGGTGCCGCGCTTATCCACTTTGTACTGTATCCAATTCAAAATGAATAGTACGACGTACTTTACAGCCCTGGAATCCGGGGCTGTTTTCCATTTGTGCACGAAAAAGCACGCGTCACGACGCCAAACTTCCGCTGTACGGGCAGCCGCGCACGCGGCACACAGGACACAGAAGGAGGGACGATCGTGATCGATCTCAAGGATCCCAAGACCAACAAGGACGAAGCCAAGCTCGAGCTGGCTGCGAGTTTCATGACCAACCTGCCGGGGGAGGTGTACGAGACCAACTGGAACTGCGACGGGCAGCACATCGACCTCGTCGCATACGACGCGCGCGAGGACAAGCAGCAGCTCGTGTTCGCGCAGGTCATCTTCTTCGAGAGCGACGACTACGAGATGGACGACCTCATCAGCGAGGACGGCATGCGATTCAGGCTTGAGAAGGCCGCGCACAAGTATCTGGAGCTGCACCCGGAGCTCTGGGACATGAGTATGCGCTTCGATTCCATCGACATGCTGGCCATCGCCAGTGACTGCGTGTTCATCCGCCACCACATGCTGAGCGTGGAGAGGCGTGAGATCGAGAACGAGTCAGAGGAGACTATGGAAGGATGTGAGGCTTGAGATGGGCTACCACTGCCGTGCACCGGGCAGGAAGTACTCCTCGTTCCCGTCGTCGGTCGACTGGAGAACGCCCGCTTCGCGCTGCTTCGCCAGGTCATGCTCGCGTGCGAATTTCTCCTGCACAGCCTCCAGGATCCACTCGGTCACTGTGCGCGGGCCGAATTGGGAGCGAGCGTTTGCGAGCACCGTATCGACGATGCTGTTGTAGACCTCGTTGCTCACGCGGATGCTCACGATCCCCTTCTCGCTTGCGGGACCCGGCCTGTGTTGTGTGATGCGACCCATGAAAACTCCTTCGTGGCAGCACTTTTTTTGGAGCGAACTTACGCCATACAGGTACTGCCATAAACGAGGATTACATATAATGCAGTGAGACTTTATCAACTAGCGCGCCAGTGGGCAAGTGTGAGACGGACCAACGTTTGGAGCAAGCATCATGAACAGTCGAATCCTCCTGATGACCGCATCCCAGAACTTCGATGGAATCAAGGCGATTCCCCAGGGGTACGAAGTCACGAGCGTTGTCGCCACTGCTCCGGACTACTACGCTGAACTGCACAAAGCCGATATCGCCGGCTTCGAGATCGCCATCGTGGATGCGCGCGGCGTGACCGACGTGGACGCTGCGGAGAACGGCGTGCGTCGCCTGCTTTCGACCAAGCGCCCTGTAGGTGCGAGAATGCGCATCATCTTCATAGCACCAGATAGCATGTCATTGCGAGACCTCATGTTCCCGCGTCTCATACAGGTGGGCGTCTACGACTTGATCATCCCGCAAGCCGGCCACATCGTGTCGCGTATGCTGCCCACGCTCATCGAGACGCCCAATACGTACTCCAAGGTGGCGCCGCTCAATCGCGGAGTCGAGGTCGCCAGCTTCAACCTGGGCTTGGCGCCCGCCGCGAAAGACTCCGTCCCCAGCGCGGACGACCTGCGCGCGTTGAGTTTCAGCGGCCTTCGTACCATCGCCGTGGCAGGCGCGAAGATCCGCTCCGGAAGCACCACCGCGGCGCTTGCTTTGGCGCGCAGCTTCCGCCTCGCGGGCTTCAGTGTGGCAGTCGTGGTCTCGGGCAAGGAGGATTTCAGCGCCATGAAGTCGCTGTTCCCGTCGCAGGTCAACGAGGATGGCGCGCTGCGCATCGGCATCAGCGAGCGCCTGGGCATCGATTTCTGGCATGGCATCGCGCTTGCCGACTGCAACCAGCGTACACAGATCGTGATCTTCGACCACGGCGTGCTCGACTTCATCGAGCCCAGCCAGAAGGTTCGCGAGCGGGAGAGCTGGCAGCGAATGGAGGCTCGCCGAGCTCGCTGGAACACGGCGGACTTCAAGGTGCTGGTGGCGACCACCGGCATGACCGACCTGGCCTTCCTGCACGATCTGCTCATGAATCGCAGCGCCCTCGAGTTGGAGAAATGGAATCTCTTCCTCAACTGCTGTTCGCCACGCATGGCGGAAACCATCGCCCAGGGCATCCACACGGCAGCGCCCCACTGCGGTGTGTTCCGCATGCCGGAACTGCCGGATCCCCTGGCGCTCACGCAGGTGCCGGCGTTCGTTGACGAGTTCTACGCGCATATCAGCAACGGGCAGCACCTTGAAGGGAAGGTCCGCCGTGGATAAGCGCTCCTATTACGACGAAATGGAGCTGAGCTGGGACTACCGTGCCCTGCACGCTCCCGCTCGCAAGAACGGCGGCGACGCAGATGAGGTTCACGAGAAGGACCCCAGCGAGCAGGAAACACTTCCGGACGCACCTGCGCTGGTGCTGGAGGAATCCGCCGATGATGCCCGCGCGGAAACGACGCAGCAGAAGGCGTCGAACGACACGGAGGCGCTCGCGAGCCCAGCGCAGATCGTGCAGGATCGCTACATCGCGCCGGCGCCCGCGGTGACCCACGTGAGTCTGGGTCGTCGCATCTGGTGGAAGGTGAAGGACTTCACGGGTACGTTGGTGACCATCCTGATCCTCTCGCTGCTGGCCACGGCGCTGTACGCCTATGTGACTCAGAACAACATCGATATCAGGGAATGGCTGCAGGATCTGCTGTCATTCCTTGGGTGAGGAAACGACCATGCGATCAATCAAACTGTTCATCAAGTTCTTCCTGGTCTTGGCGTTCGTGCTCCTGTTGGGCGCATATGCGTTCGCGCAGGAGGAAGGAACGACGGAGCCCATCGCGCTCGAGCAGGAGCAAGCCCTTGCTCAGGAGGTCCAAGAGGAATCGGTAACCGCGGAGGAGCAGATTCCGCCTGCCCAGGAGGCGGAGAACCACGTGGATGCGGCGAACGACGCTGATGCTCAGGCGGAAGCGGAGACAGCTGATGCGGACGAGACGAGCGCTCCGTTCGCGCAGGAGGACGCGGAAGCCGCAACTGAGTCTACTGTAGCGGATCCCGAGGCGGACGAGTGCGAGCTGACGGTGCTCGTGGAAGCCGAGGGGCTCGAAGGCGAGTTCGAACTCGTTTTCGTGGATGCGAGCGGCACCAAGTACCAGATGAAGGTCCAAGTGGGTGAAAATGGCCTCGCGAAGCTTCCGCAGGGCGAGTACAAGCTCGATATCAAGGCTCCCGATGGGTATGAGCTTCCCGCGATCTTCATGCTCGGGAACAAGGAGTTCAAGTTGAAGGATGCCTTCACCTTGGACGATAAAACCACCTTCACGCTCGTCTTCGAGAAAACGCAGGAAGCGACCGTCGAGGATGTGCCCGCTGTTGACGAGAGCGAGCAGTCCGGTACCATCGAGCAGGGTGGCGAAGACGCTGTCGAGGAAGCCGAGCCCGCCGATAGTGACGCAGTTGAGGGTAACGAGATTGAGGGCAACACGGCCGACGAAGTCGCCGCTGTCGAGGAGGCGGAGGCGGAACCTGCAGCGGAAGAAACCGCCGCGGATGAAACCGCTGACGCCGCCCCTGAGATGCCTGTGGTGCCCATGCTGCGCGCGACCCTCCGTGGCGCTTCCTCCGAAGCCGCCGGCGCTCCTTGGACCGAGCCGCCCGCTGTCGGCAGCTTCCTCACTCACAACGGTTCCATCCAGATCGGCACCTTCGAGGTCACCGACTGGTACAGCGTCACGGAAAGCGGCCAGTACAACACCTACTTCACCGTCAAGCTCACCGACTCGTACGGCCTGCTGCACGCCGATGGCTCTGCGGGCACGATCCAGGCAGGCTATTCGGATGGGTTCCGCTGCGCCGACCCCGGCAAGGGTATTCCGGGCAGCCATCCCCATTCCATCACCAACGACCAGTACGGATACTTCAGCGCGAAGGTGCTGAGCGTTGGCGAGACCAGCGTCACCTACGAGATCACGTGCTACCCCTACACGATGGATTCGAGTTCTTCGCAGTACTACACCAACATGGGGCTCCAGCGCGTGCAAAGCTCCAGCTTCAACGTCACCTACGACTGGAACGGTAGCTTCTCACTCCTCAAGAAGAGCGCGAATCCGTCCATGACCAACGGGAACAGTTGCTACTCACTCGAAGGTGCGGTCTATGGCGTGTACACGGACTACGCTTGCGAGAATCCTGTTCTGGATAAGAACGGCGATCCGGTGCGTCTCATCACCAATGCGGCAGGACAGAGCAACGAAGTGGAGCTTCCCTCTGCTTGGTACTACGTCAAGGAGATAAGCGCCCCCAAGGGCTACATGCTCGATGACCTCGCGCACGACGTCCAGGTGACGGGCGAGAGCACCGTCCTGGAGCTCGAGGACGTTCCGCTGAATGATCCGTTCATGGTTCGAGTTCAAAAAGTGGACGCCAACACTGGTGAGCCGGT
>JAFRFV010000253.1 GCA_017434185.1 Coriobacteriales bacterium | reverse complement strand
GCCAAGCTGCAGCAGATCATGCTGGATGTCATGAACGCCCATGAGCTCGTGCTCAAGGATCCCGAGCCCTTCGCCCGCCTCTCCGGTGGCAGCAACGAGGCCATGGAGTTCACCACCCGCGCGTGGTGCAAGTCCGCTGATTACTGGACGGTCTACTTCGACCTGACCCAGCAGATCACCGAGGCGCTGGGTGCCGCCGGCGTCAAGGCTCCCGCGGTCCGCATCGTCACCGACAAGTAGGATCGCTGTATCGATTCAAGACACGAAGGACCCCTCCGCGAAGTTCGCGGAGGGGTCCTTGTCAAAATATGCCAATCCACAGGCGCTTATCCCAAATAATCGCAACTTTTTGACAGCCCCTTCGCAGCGCTCCCAAATCCTGGGCGCTTTTCGTCACGCACGCGTCGACGCATACCCTAGCCTGAGCGGCCAAGGCCGCTGTCCGCGGCGATCATGGCGTTCTCGTAGTCGATATCGGCCTGCGATATTGGGTGGGCTTCCCGCCAGCGCTCGATCTCCGCATCGGCCTTCTGCTTGAGGGAGGCATCGGCGATGCCGCTCTGCGCATCCCTGCGCCGTTCCAGCCCGATGGCTTCCGTCAAAGCGAGCTCGAAAAGGGCTTGGTCCGCCGCCGGGGCATCCGCCGAATCACTCTTGGCTGTCTCCGCGAGCTTTTCCAGAAGCGTCCCGATCGGCACGTAGATTCTTTGTCCACTACGACCACAGGTGGCGAGGTCGATGACGAGCTTCTTGCGGGCGGAAACGCTGGTCACGTGATCGCCATAATTGACGAACCACTGACCGCGCTTGGACTCATGGTCGTAGTAACCAACCTCGCCGGAGGCGATGAGCCCCGCGAAGAAATCGCTCTCGTCGATACCGCAACCGCGGCACTTCCCATCGACGAACTCATGATGCACTTCTTCGTAGCCGCAGCCGCTGCAGTACCGACGACATCCTTCTTTCTGTACGAAGCTGTGTGGCGAGAGCTCGGACTTCCCGCAACGCTTGCATGTCACGCGATGATGCGTCCGAGCACTCTTGTTGACGCTGGGTTGCTGCTGCGGCTTGCCCCACGTATGGTCGCTGTCGCGCTTCTGCCCGCAATGGGCGCACACGCAACCGTTCCAATCGTGATCGACGCTGCGCGTGGTGCCGCAGATGGAACACTTCCTGTGGCAATCCCTTTCCCTGAGGTGGAAGTCGTGCCCTTCGTCGCGCCTCTCCCCGCAACGGGTGCAGGTGCAGCCGTTCCATTTGTGCCCGGATATCCTACATGCGAGCGCCATCGGTCGCCTCCTTCTTCGATAGCGGAAGACAGCACGATGATAGCACATCCTCCCCCACCTTTACGGCTTGGCAACCAATCAGCGAATGCGACTGTGAAAGTATCATTAATTGATGCTAGACTACGCGAAGCCGTGGGATAAACCATGGTGAACTCGAACTGCTCGATGAATGGTGATGACGTGTCCGAACGTTCGTTGTACATCTTCCTCTTCCTTCTGGGGCTCATCCTGATCTCCCTGCTCGCCAGGGTCGCAGGTGGGGCCTAGCCAAAGCTTGACCTGTGGGCCGAGGTCCTATAGGGTTCGCGTAGTGGATCAAGGCCGACTTGCCGGGACAAGTCCAGACACAGGAGGACGACATGTTGCGATGCGCACAGTGCGGAGGCGAAGTCAGCGAGAACGATAGGTTCTGCTTCAACTGCGGAGCAGCACAGACCGCATCCCCCGTTACCCAGGAAAGCAAACCCGCTACAGAAAAGGAACGCAGGACACAGGAGCTGTTCCAGCACCTGAAGAGCATCGACGTGGATGCGGAGATCGTGAACGGATGCGTCAGGACGACATGGCGTTCGAAAAGCCCTCTGGTGACCTGCGTCTCGATCGAATTCGATGAAGACGGGAAGGGCGGGCGTCTCACCTCAGCAGTGAGCCGGAAAGACCTCCCGCTTGTCCCGGAGGATATGGCCTCACAAGTCCGCGCCCTGACCATAGTCAACGAGCAGAACATGGCATGGCGATGGCTCACGTTCTATCTGAAGAAGGACAACAGGCTGTTCGCGCGGACGGATTTCCGCGTCGACGATGGCCCCGCCAATCAGGTGGTCGAGTACCTGATCAGAAGGCACGTTTCCATCTGGAAGCAGTGCGTCGGCGAGTTCAAGAAGATCTTCTAACATCCCGCAACCGTTCGTCGAAAGCGGATCCGATGATCACAGCCTTGGTGTTACACTGAACCCAACTGCGAAAGCAGCGAAGGTTGGATCGTTGTCTCCAAAGATTCGGTGGTCGTTCGTTGGATAGAGCCATGTACAGTTGTCTGTTCATGCTGGGACTGATCTTCCTCTCATTGATCGCCAAGGCGGCGGGCGGAGTCTAACTCCGGAGTGCAAGAAGAATGTAGCCCCTCTGCAATCAAGCAGAGGGGCTATTCATATGGTTTCTATGGGATAACTCAGAATCCAGAGACTACGCCTGAGCGGCCTGTGCGCCATCCTCGGCGGGCAGCTCCAACGAGAGCTTCTCGTCCGGCTTGTTCTGATCGCGCCAAGCGATGAACTCCTTGATCTCGGACTCGTTGATGGCCATGGCAACGCCCACGACGGCGATGTCATCCACGAGTCCCACGACGGGCACGCTGTCGGGGATGAGGTCCTTCCTCTTCACCAGGTAGATGAATGCGGCCACCAGTGAGACGACCACCTTGGGCGAGACCTTGGTGTACTCGCGGGTGATGTAGCACTTCACCATCTCCGCCATGGCGGGAACGTTCTTGAACGCCGTGACGGCGGTCTTGGGCAAACCGGAGAGCTTGGTCTGCAGGCTCGCCAGCAACTCGTTGATCTTCCCGGGCTCCTTCAGGAGCTCCTTGGCCTTGTCGAACTCGCCTTCGACAACGCTCTTCGCCCACTTGGCATCGTACTCTTGCTCAGCCATGTTTCCTCCTGTCTCCAGATGGGTCGGACGGTCCTTATCCCCTACTCCCACTCGACGGTGGCGATGGGCTTGGGGGAGAGCTCGTAGCACACGCGGCAGATGCCGGGAACTTCAGCCAGGATGCGGGCGGTCATGCGCTTGAGCAGCGCCCAATCCAGCTCGGGCACGGTAGCGGTCATGACATCAACGGTGTTGATGCAGCGGATGATGCAGGGCCACTCGAAGGCGCGCGTGCCGACGCGAACGCCGGTCGCACGGTAGTCGGGCACGACCGCGAAGTACTGCCACACGTCAACGCCGGCGGCGTCGATCTCCTCGCGCACGATGGCGTCGGCTTCACGCAGGGCCTCCAGGCGGTCACGGGTGATGGCACCGGTGCAGCGCACGCCCAGGCCGGGACCGGGGAACGGCTGGCGGTACACCATGCCATCGGGCAGGCCAAGCTGCTTGCCAACAACACGCACCTCGTCCTTGAAGAGCAGCTTGACGGGCTCGACGAGCTCGAAGTGCAGATCCTCGGGCAGACCGCCCACGTTGTGATGCGCTTTCACGCCGGCCACGGACTCCAGGATGTCGGGATAGATGGTGCCCTGACCCAGGAAGGCGATACCATCCAGCTTGGCGGCCTCCTCAGCGAAGACCTTGATGACCTCCTCGCCGATGATATGGCGCTGGGCCTCGGGATCGTCGACGCCGGCCAGCAGGTCCAGGAAGCGGTCGACGGCGTCCACGTAGATCAGGTTGGCACCCAGCTCATCGCGGAAGACCTTGATGACCTGCTCGCTCTCGCCCTTGCGCATGAGACCGTGGTTCACGTGCACGCACACGAGCTGCTTGCCGATGGCCTTGATCAGCAGAGCAGCCACGACGGAGGAATCCACGCCACCGGAGAGGGCCAGCAGGACCTTGCCATCGCCCACCTGTTGCTGGATGGCAACGATCTGCTCGTCGATGAAGGTCTGGGCGAGCTCGGGGGTGTTGATACGGAGCATATCATCGGGGCGCTTGTTGGGATCCATGGGTCCTCCTTGGCTGGACTGTCTGCATGATGGGTCATTATAACCCGCCGGCGCGGTACGGGCGGCCTCGCGCGCGCGGGCGTTGGCGCGACGGTTGCGCATGTTGGTGAGCGTGTCCTCCATACCGTATGGGATACGCTCCATCCCCTCCAGGTCATCCGGGAGATAAGCGATGAGGCTCTGGGGCACATCCTCCTGCTCGAGACTGGCGGGCACCTGCCCAGGCACCGCGCGCAGCGCATACACGACGGCACCCTTGGCGGACAGTTTGAGCTCGTAGTCGCTGAAGGGCTCCCGCATGCCACCCGAGTGCAGGTCGTCCGTGCGCCATAACAGGTCGTAGCCAGCGACCCTGAACTCCTCGAGCGAATAGAGCCAGAACGGCAGGTGATCCGTGCGCAATTCGATGCATCCGCCGGGAGCGAGCAGCATGCGATAAGCGCTCAGACGCTGCGCGTGGGTGAGGCGCTTCCAAGCGTGCTTGGCGCGGGGATGCGGCGTGGGGAAGTTGATGTACAGACGCGCGAGCTCACCTGCAGCGAAGATATCACCCAGTATGTCGCCATCCGCCACCGCGAAGACCGCGTTGCGCACGCCCTCCTCGAGAGCCTTCGCCGCAGCACGGGCGACACAGAGTTCCTCGACGTCCAAACCCACGAAGAACACGTCGGGCTCCGCCAACGCCGCCTGAACCGTGAAGCGCCCCTTGCCACATCCCAGGTCGAGGCGCAACTCGCGGAAGTGCACGCCCGCCTCCGCCGCTGCAAGCTCCAGCCAGCGCCCCTTGCGGGTTGCCGGATCATGCACGATGGCGGCAGCGGCCTGTGCCAGGTCGCGCTCGAGGTCGCGTGGTTTGCGTGCGCGCATGCGCTTATCCACCTCCAAACCTTAAGGAAACTCAACGGTATCGGCTTCCGTTACCACGAATGAACTGGTAGCAGCTTTGGAGCATACATTATATTCGAATCCGTCGGCCGTTCGCCGGCGGTGAGTGGTATCCTTGTAACAGTCACACAATGGCGTGGTGAACATGCGGATGGAGCAGCGCCACTGCGCCTCGAGGAAGGAGTGAGTGCATGATCGAACTCGATGACAGCAAGGTGACCTGCGTATTCTCACAGGAGGTGCCGCCCGCGCTCTTCGTGGACTCCGGCACCACGGTGCGCATCCGCACCAGGGACTGCTTCAGCAACCAGCTGCAGAAGCCCGAGAACACCATGGATTCCCTTGATTGGGATGCCACCAATCCCGCCACCGGCCCCATCTATGTGCGCGGTGCCGTCGCCGGTGGTGCCCTGAAGGTGAAGATCGAGAGCATCGACCTCGATGGCCAGATCGCCTGCTGCACAGGCGAGGCGGAAGGCGTCTGCGGCGACCTGTTCAAGGGTTGGAGCACCGGCATCCGCAAGATACAGGATGGCAAGGTCATCTGGGGTCGCGGTGTCGAGCTGCCCCTTGCTCCCATGATCGGTGTCATCGGCGTCGCTCCCGCAGCCGGTCTTTCCATCAACTGCGGTACCCCGGGTACCCACGGCGGCAACATGGATTGCACCCAGATCGGCCCCGGCGCCACGGTGTACTTCCCCGTCGAGATGGACGGCGCGATGTTCTCCTGTGGCGACATGCATGCCGTGATGGGCGACGGCGAGATCGGCGTCTCCGGCGCCGAGGTGGCCGGTTGGCCCACCGTGACCCTCACCGCCATGCCCGGGCTCAAACTGAACCACCCGCTGCTGGAGACCGACACCGAGTTCGGCGTCATCGTTAGCGCGACCTCGCTGGACGCCGCCGCCGACGAGGCCGTCCACGAGCTGGTGCGCATCATCACCGCCCGTGTGGACATCCCCGCGGACGAACTCGTGATGCTGCTGTCCCTGTGCGCCGACGTGCGCGTGTGCCAGATGGTCGACCCCTTGAAGACCGTCCGCTTCATGGCACCCAAGTACGTGCTGGATGCCCTGGGCTTCGTGCTCTAAACGATATGGATCCTGGCGGCCGGAGGGGAGACCGGCCGCTGAGATACTGCAAGTGCATTGCAAAGTGTAAGAATCAAGAAGGAGAGAGAAAGATATGACAGAGGAGAAAGCAGCCATCCAACAGGAGATCGCTGCATCCGATGCCGCGCTTGAGGAGATGGGCTACAAGCAAGAGCTCAAGCGTGCACTGACGGTGCCCGATATGCTGGTGTACGGCCTCATCTTCATGGTGCCCATCGCGCCGTTCGGTATCTACGGCGGCGTGTTCCAGGATTCCGGCGGCATGCCCGCACTGGTCTACCTGGTTGGTATGATCGCCATGATCTTCACCGCCATCTCGTATGCGACCCTGTCCCAGGAGTTCCCGGTCTCGGGCTCCGTCTACGGCTACACCAGCCGCGGCCTCAACAAGCCGATGGGCTTCATGACAGGTTGGACCATGCTTCTGGACTACCTGCTGGTCCCCACCCTGCTCTACGTCGTCGCAGCTCAGGCCATGAGCGGTCTGGTGCCGGGGGTCCCCGCGCTCGTCTGGGGCATCCTGTTCGTCGCGATCAACACGACGATCAACGTCATAGGTATCGAGCTCACGGCCATCGTCGACCGTGTCGCCCTCGTGCTCGAGCTCATCTGCCTGGCCATCTTCCTTGGCATGGGCATCTACTGGCTCGCAACTGATCCCGCCTCCCAGGGATTCACCATCAAGCCCTTCGTCAACGAGAACTTCAGCTTCCAGGGTCTCATGGGCGCCGTCTCCCTTGGTGTTCTGTCCTTCCTGGGCTTCGACGGTATCGCAACGCTGTCCGAGGAAGCCAAGGACGCCAAGAAGGGTCCGTCCAAGGCCATGATCGGCGGCCTGCTCATCGTTGGCTTCCTGTTCATGTTCCAGACCTACATCGCTGGCTGCCTCTGCCCGGACGGCTCCGTGTTCGCCAACGATCCTGACAATGGCTTCTATCTGGTTGCCGAGATCGCCGGTGGCAAGTTCCTCTATGCACTGTGCGCCATCGCGACCGCCATCGCTTGGGGTATCTTCAACTCCCTGGTCGCCCAGACCGCTATCTCCCGCATCCTGTTCGCCATGGGCCGCGACGGTATGATGCCCAAGGCGCTCTTCAAGGTGCACCCCAAGTTCCAGACCCCGTACATCTCCGCCCTGCTGGTTGGTGGCCTCTCCATCGTCCTGGTCATCATCTTCAACAGCCTGGGCATCGACGCTATCTCCCGTCTGGTCAACTTCGGTGCTCTGACCAGCTTCTGCGTCCTGCACTTCACCGTCATCTGGCACTTCTTCTACAAGAAGAAGACCGGCAACGTCGTGCGTCACCTGATCCTCCCGCTCCTGGGCTTCATCATCGTCGGCTTCGTGTGGTTCGGCCTTGACAGCCTGTCCAAGATCATGGGTATCTCCTGGATCATCATCGGTGTCGTCTACTACCTGGTGCTCACCAAGGTCATCCACAAGGGTGACGACGATCTGACCCTGGACGTCTAGCTCATCTCCCATTGCACGCTGGCATCCATCCATCAAACCACCGAGGGGGTCGCGCAAGCGGCCCCCTCCTCTTATCATCTGCAGTGATACGGGTTCGATGACGTCTATGGGGATAAGCGCTCCGATGTACAGCAGGGAAGAGAAACAGGGGATCCTCCTGGCAGCGGGTTGCTACTGCCTCTGGGGCCTTCTGCCCATCTACTGGAAGCTCCTGTCCGCCGTTCCCGCCCTGCAGGTGCTGGCCAACCGCATGGTGTGGTCCGCCGTCTTCGTGGCCCTGTTCTGCCTTGCCACCCACACGAGCATCAAGCCGTTGCTGCAGCAGAAGCGCGCCGTTGGCACCTTCGTCGTGGCCGCCATCATCGTCACCTTCAACTGGGGCATCTACATCTGGGGCATCAATGCCGGCCACGTCGTGGAATGCGCACTGGGCTACTACATCAATCCCCTGGTCACCATCCTGATAGGCCTCTTCTTCTTCCACGAGAGACTCACACGTGCGCAGGCGATCGCCTTCGTTCTCGCCGCGATAGGCGTCATCTACTTCACCGTTGGATACGGGCACTTCCCCTGGCTGGCCATCGG
>JAFRFV010000024.1 GCA_017434185.1 Coriobacteriales bacterium | reverse complement strand
GTCACATCAGCATGGGGATGGGTGCAGGCCACTGCCAGCGGCTGATGGGTGATCTGTGAGGCGAGCTCGCGGACGTTGATCTTGCCATCACCGGTGTCGACCAGCAGGCCGTACTTGGTGCCGATGAGCATGAAGGACCTGACGTCCTGTCCCTCGAAAGCCCAGACGGAACGGGGCAGTGCTTTGATGTGATCGAAATTCATAGTGCGCCGTGCCTTTCGTAGCGATATATCGCATCAGTCATACCGATTCAGTATACACGATGCGATAAGCGCTTGCCATCCCAACATCGCGAAGTCGCCCTATGGATGTTGGGGCTTCCCGCGATCAGGAGCTGACGCGCTGGCCGTCGATCGTCGCGCCGAAGGGAAGAAGGGCGAGCTTGGCGAGTTTGAAGTGCTGCAGACCCCACGGGATACCCACGATGGTGATGCAGAAGATCGCGCCCAGGCAGGCGTGCTCGATCGCCATGGGGACACCGCCTATCACGAGCCAGATGATGTTGGCGATGAGCGAAGGCGCTCCCCCACCGAACTGGATGTCCTTGCCGAAGGGTGCCAGCGACAGCTTGGCGAACTTGAAACACTGCTTGCCCCAGGGGATACCCACGATGGTGATGCACCACAGAAGGCCCTCGAGGAACCACGAGATGGCGGCGAAGAAGCCGCCCAGGATGATCCAGAAGATATTGCCCAGAAGGTTCATGAGCCGCTCCTGTCCACTTGGATGATCGGGACGGGAGCGATTGTACGCCGCTGCAAGGGGACTTCCGTTCCCCTTCACCGTATCGTTTACCGTTTGCTGCCTACAGGTGGATGTAGTAGCTGTCCTGCAACTTGATGGCGGCGGCGATGCGCTGCTGCACCTGCGGCGGAACGGGTTGATCGGTGTTCATGAGCACACAGGCGATGCCGTCGCTGTTGACGCGGTTCGAGCGACAGCTGTTGCCCAACTCCATGGTGGCGATGTTGATGCCCGCATCACCCAGGATGGTGCCGATGGTGCCAAGGCGTCCCGGCACGTCGTCGTAGAACAGGATCATGACGTTCTTGCTGGGGATGAGATCCAGATCATAGCCGAAGATGGACACGATACGCGGCTCGGCATTGGGGCCGCCCAGGGTGCAGGCGATGTCGACCACCTGTTCACCGGCCCGGGCGACGAACTTGACGCTGTTGGCGTAATCGAGCGGCTGCGGATCCTTGGTCACACGAACCTGCACGCCACGCTGTTCGGCGATGTAGTCCGCATTCACGAAGTTGACGGGATCATCGCTGCTCGCGGCGAAGATGGCACGCAGGCAGGCGGTGGCGAGCACATGCACATCGTAGGCGGCCAGCGGGCCACGAACCTCCATGTCGAGGCTCGACAGACCCTCGCGCAGCAGCTGCGCGATCACGGTGCCGGTCATCTGGCAGGCGCCGATGTAGGGGCCCACGGCCTCCATGACCTCGGGGGGCGTCTGGGCCACGTTGACAGCGGTGGGCACCATGCGTCCCTCCAAGCCCAGACTCACGTATTCGGCGATCTGCAGGCCGGCACGGTTCTGCGCCTCTCTGGTGGAGGCGGCCAGATGCGGGGTCACGATCACGTTGTCGAACTCGTGCAGCGGACTCTCGAAGCAGGGTTCCTTGTCGAACACATCGATCGCTGCTCCACCTATCTTGCCGGCGGCGATGAAATCAGCGAGCGACTCGAGGTCGATGATGCCGCCACGTGCGGTGTTGATGATATAGACGCCGTCCTTCATGATGGCGAACTGCTCGGCACCGAACATACCCATGGTCTCGGGGGACTTGGGCAGATGGATGCTGATGAAATCGGCAACGGGCAGGATGTCCCAAAGGGTGTCGTACAGGGTGACACCCAGATGGGCGGCGCGCTCAGGCGAGCAATAGGGGTCGTAGCCCACCAGCTTCATACCGAAGGCGGCAGCGCGTTCCGCCACCAGACCACCGATGCGGCCCAGACCGAAGATCGCCAGGGTCTTGCCGTAGAGTTCGGAGCCCACGAAGCGGGAGCGTTCCCACTTGCCACCCTTCATGGACGTGTTGGCCTGGGGGATGCGGCGCGCGATGGCCTGCATGAGACCCATCGTATACTCCGCGGTCGCGATGATGTTGGAGGTGGGGGCATTGCATACAATCACACCATGCTCGGTGGCGGCGTCGATGTCGATGTTGTCGATCCCCACGCCCGCGCGACCGATGATCTTGAGGTCGGCACCGGCCGTGATCACATCACGGGTCACCTGGGTGGCACTGCGCACGATGAGCGCCTCGTAGCTGGGGATGATGTCGATCAGCTCCTGAGGGCTGAGATTGAGCCTCACGTCGACATCGTAGCCGGAATCCTCAAGCAGGTTGAGACCTTCGACGGCAATCTTCTCGGCGACCAGGATCCTCATTGCATTCCCCTCTCTCGTTGCTGCCATACCAAGGCAGCATAACATGATAAGCGCGGCGCGTTCAACTTGAGGCTAGTCTCGAAGCCCTCGCGAGAGCGCCACCTTGCCCGTGCGCACGATCTCCTTGATGCCGTATTCGCGCAGCAAGCCCTCCATGGTATCCAGCTTGTTGCCATTGCCGGTCGCCTCGATGATCATGGAATCTGGCGAGATATCCAGTACGCGCGCGCGATAGACGTTGGTGATGCTGATGATCTCGGGTCGTTGATCGGGCGTGACCGCAACCTTGAACAGGGCGAGTTCGCGGGAGACGGAATCCTCGTCGTCCAAACGGTAGATCTTGTGCACGTCCACCAGCTTGTGAAGCTGTTTGATGATCTGCTCCGTGGGGGTGGCATCGGCCTCGACCACGATGGTCACGCGGGAGAGCGTGGGATCCTCCACGCGATCGACCGCCAGCGACGCAATGTTGTAGCCGCGTCGCGCGATGAGACTGGTGACACGGGTGAGCACGCCGGGCTTGTTCTCCACCAACAGGCTCAGGGTATGCAGGTCGCTCATAGCTCCGCCTCCCTTCCGTCATGCTCGGGACGAGCGATGATAACGTCGTCCACGGTCGCACCCGTGGGAACCATGGGCAGCACGAGGGCGTCCTGGGGGATGCGCACGGTGAGCAGCGCCGGGCCGTCATACGAGAGCAGCCATTCCAACGCGGCCCTTATCTGCGAAGGTGTGCTGATGCAGGCGGCGGCCCAGCCATAGGCACGGGCGATGGCGACGAAATCGGGCGACTCGTCGAAGAGCGTGGCGCTGTAGCGCTGCTGGTAGAAGAGCTCCTGGAACTGACGCACCATGCCCAACGCGGCGTTATCCAACACGATCACCTTGAGCGGCAGGCCAAGGCTGCGGATGGTGGCCATCTCCTGGATGTTCATCTGCAGCGAGCCGTCGCCGCTGATGCACAACAGCTTCGATTCCGGATTGGCGATCTGGGCGCCCATCGCGGCGGGCAGACCGAATCCCATGGTACCCAGGCCACCGCTGGTGATGAAGGCGCGGGGGCGGTTGATGGGTAGCTTCTGGGCGGCCCACATCTGATGCTGTCCCACCTCGGTGCAGATGATGAAGTCGTCGTCACGCTGTTGGAGCATACGCGCGAGGTCGCACATGAACGCCGCGGGGTCGATCGCATCACCCCGGTGCGCACACGGAATCGCATGCTCGCGCTGCCAGACTGCCAGCTGCTGCAGCCAGTCCTGGCAGTGGGGCTGGGCACCCATCTTGCGCAGTTCCTCGATGAGGCCCGCCAGGATGCCACGCGCGTCACCCACGATGGGCACGTCCACTTCCTGGTTCTTGCCTATCTCGGCCGGGTCGATGTCGATATGGATGACCTTGGTGGAACGGGCGAGGTCGGCCAGCTTGCCGGCCACGCGGTCGGCGAAGCGCACGCCCACGGCTATGAGCAGGTCGGCCTGCTCGAGGGCCATGTTCACATGGATGCCACCGTGCATGCCGGGCATGCCCAGGTAGAGCTGGTGTTCCGCAGGGAAGCAGCCCTTGCCCATGAGCGTCACCGCCACGGGGATGCTCATCGATTCCGCCAGTTCCATGAGCTCGCCACTCGCATCGCTCGCGATGATGCCGCCGCCCACGTAGAGCACGGGGCGTTTGGCGCGGGCGATAAGCGCTGCGGCTGCCGTGATCTGGCGCTTGTTGCCACGCAGCGTGGGCTTGTAGGAGGGCAGGTTGACGGTGAGCGGGTACCAGAAGTCGAAGGTGGCCGCCTGCACGTCGCAGGGAACGTCGATGAGCACCGGACCGGGGCGCCCGGTGGTGGCGATGTAGAAGGCCTCCTTGATGACGCGCGGCAGGTCACGCACGTCCTTCACCAGATAGCTGTGCTTGGTGATGGGCAGGGTGATGCCGGTGATGTCGGCCTCCTGGAAGGCGTCCGTGCCGATGATGCCTGTCTCCACCTGGCCGGTGATGACCACCAGCGGGATGGAATCCATGAAGGCCGTAGCGATGCCCGTTACGGTGTTGGTGGCGCCCGGACCGCTGGTCACGAGTACGATACCGGGGCGTCCACTGCTACGGGCATAGCCATCCGCCGCATGCACCGCCGCCTGTTCGTGGCGGACGAGCACATGCTGGATGCTGGAGTCGTACAGGGCGTCGTAGATGCCCAACACGTTGCCGCCGGGATAGCCGAAGACGTATTCGACGCCTTCCGCCTCCAAGCTGGCCACGATGGCCTGGGCACCGGTCATCCTGTGTTCTTGCGCCATCTCACACACCCTTCCCTGATGAAAGAGAAAGGGGCTCCGCATGCACGATGCCGGAGCCCCTGCGTCTGCTCAACCGATTATTCTACCCCTGTTCGGTCTTGGATAGGAAGGCGCGGGTCCGCTCATGCTGCGGATTGTTGATGAGTTCGGCGGCGGGGCCTTCCTCGACGATCACGCCGCCATCCATGAATACCACGCGGTCCGCCACGTCGCGGGCGAACGCCATCTCGTGGGTGACGATCACCATGGTCATGTGCTCTTCAGCCAGCTGGCGGATGACACGCAGCACCTCGCGGGTGAGCAGCGGGTCGAGCGCGCTGGTGGGCTCATCGAAGAACAGGATGTCGGGGTGGGAGCACAGGGCGCGGGCGATGGCGACACGCTGCTGCTGGCCGCCGGAGAGCTCGTTGGGCACCATGTTCTCCTTACCCTGCAGACCCATCTTCTCGATCAGCTGGGCAGCGGTCTGCATGACCTCGTCCTTATCCCTCTTCTGCACGCGCAGCGGAGCGTCCGTGATGTTCTTGAGCACCGTGTAGTGCGGGAAGAGGTTGAAGTTCTGGAACACCAGGCCGAAGCGCTGCTTGGCCTGGGCGAGCACGTCCTTCTTGGCGTAGACGGTCCTGCCGTCCACCTCCTGTGCGACCATCAGGTCACCGTAGGACAGGCTGCCGCGTTCGAAGGTCTCCAACAGGGTGGCGCAGCGCAGCAGGGTGGACTTACCGCCACCGGAAGCGCCGATGATGCCCACGACCTCGCCTTTGGCGATGGATAAGGACACGCCCTTGAGGACCTCGTTCTTGCCGAAGCTCTTGTGAACGTTCTCGAGACTCATGACGGTCATGACGCATCCCCTCCTAGTCGTGATAGTAGGCCATCTTCTTCTCGCCCAGAGAGAGAAGCCATTCGATGAGCAGGCAGCAAATCCAGTAGATGAGGGCGGTGATGGCGTAGGGCAGCATGCTCACCTCGCGGGCGGCGATGGCCTTGGCCTGCGTGAACATCTCGGCGATACCCAGGACGAAGGCGAGCGAGGTGTCCTTGACGAGCGTGATGATCTCGTTGCCCATGGCGGGCAGGATGCGCTTGATCACCTGGGGCAGCACGATCAGGAAGAAGGTCTGCGACTTGCTGTAGCCAAGCACCGCCGCGGCCTCATGCTGGCCCTTGGGGATGGACTGGATGCCGGAGCGGTAGATCTCCGCGAAATAAGCGGCGTAGTTGAGGATGAAGCCGATGCAGCAGGCGACGAACTTCCAGTTGGTACCCAGCTCCAGGTGGAAGAGGTAGTAGGGACCGAACATGATGGCCATGAGCTGCAGCATCAACGGCGTGCCGCGCAGGAACGAGATGTAGAACTTGGCCGGCCAGGACAGGATCTTGAACTTGGACATGCGCGCCAGAGCGATGACGATACCCAAGGGCAGCGAGCCGGCGAGCGTGATGACGAAGATCTTCGCCGTCATCCCCAGACCGGCGAGCAGGATGCTCATGATGGTTTGGAAGGTCATGGATCGTTCCTAACGTTTGGGGCCGTTGATGGAAAGGGAGAGCCGCACGCTGGCTTGCGTGCAGCTCTCCGAAGGTTCGTTGCTATGAAGCGGTTACTGGAGGCACCAGAGGTTGATGTCCAGGCCGTATTCCTCGTACTTCTTGGCGATCTGGGCGACGGTACCGTCGGCGTACATCTCCTTGAGGGTCTTGGTCACCTGGGCGGCGTGAGCGTCGTCACCCAGCTTGAAACCAACGGCATAGTGTTCGGAGGAGAGCTCGGTGGGAAGGACGTAGTACATGTCCTTGTTGGCGGCCATCTGGTAGGCGGCGATGGAGGCATCACAGGCGACGGCATCCACCAGGCCGGACTGCAGCTGCAGGAAGGCGTTGTTGTAGTCACCGATGGTCTCGAGCTTGGCGAAGGTGGCGGTCAGATCGGCCTTGTCACCCTGCAGCACCGTGAGGGCGGCGGAGTCGGCCTGGGTCAGGACGTTCTTGCCGGCAAGGTCGTTCAGGTCCTTGATGGAGGTGTTGGTGGCCTTCACGACAACGACCTGGGAGTTGTTGATGTAGGGCGCGGACCAAGCGTACTTGTCCTCGCGGTCCTCATAGGTGAAGCCGTTCCAGATGCAGTTGATGGTGCCGGAGTTGAGCAGGGCGTCCTTGGAATTCCAATCGATGGGCGTGGCCTTGAACTCCCAGCCATTGCTCTTGCAGACCTCGGCGGCCAGATCCAGGTCGAATCCGGTGTAGCTGCCGTCAGCGGCCATGAAGCCATAGGGCGGGTAATCGGCATCGAAGCCCACGATCAGGGTGTAGGTCTCGGTGGGCGCGGGGGCGGTGCCGTTGTCGCCGCTGGGAGCGGGAGCAGGCGCGGGCGCGGGGTCGTTGCCGCCGCCACCGCCGCAGCCGGCGAGGGCGAAGACGCCCAGGCAGAGCAGCGCACTGGCGAGCAACGCGATGACGAACTTCTTCATACGTGTTCCTCCTGTGGTACTTTAGGACTCTATAACTGTAGCGTGTTAAAGCGCACGTGCGGGATTATAGCAGATTATGCAGGGAGGGGAAGCACTCGGGCCTCCCCTCCCTGCATACGGGATGCTTGATTTGCGCAATGGCGCAGGTGGATGCTACAACGCCTGCTCGGGGTCGGGCAGCTTGGGCTTGATGATACCGTAGCCACCACCCTCGCGACGGTACATCACGTTGGTGAGACCGGTGACGGCGTCGTTGTAGATGAAGAAGTCGTGACCCAGAAGGTCGCATTGGATGAGCGCGTCCTCCTCGCTCAGGTTCTGGAGCTCGACATACTTGACACGCACGACCGCTTCCTCGTCCTCTTCCGGAGCGGCGGGTGCGGCTGCGGGAACTTCCTCGAAATAGGGCTGGTCGGCGATGCGGGCACGGCTGCGGCGGTCGATGACCTTGGTCTTGAACTTGCGCATCTGACGGGTGACCTTGTCAGCCGCTTCATCGATGGCGGTGAACAGATCCTCGTCGACGCCTTCGGCCCTGATCACATGACCCTTGGTGCGCACGGTGACCTCAGCGGCGTTGTTGTCGGCCTTGGGCCCCTTCTGCTTGCGCAGGATCACCTCGGCCGTGAGGGGTTCGATGTCGAAGACCTTCATGGCACCGCCGATCTTATCGTGCACGTACTCCCTCATCTTGTCGGAGACCTGCAACTTGCGGCCAACTACGGTGATTTCCATGACGTCCTCCTTTATCACTTGTCCATTTCGCGGCGCATGGGCGAGCGCTCGTGTGGGAGGCCATAGGCTGAAGAAACCCGAAAGGAGGCTCTCCCTGTTCCCCTGGGATCACCTCCTTCTTGAATTCGCAAGCGCTTCTTGGGATGCGCCGTTTCGCTATGTACCCAGTTTAGCGGCAGGCGGGGAACGGTGGAAGGTTTTTCACCGACACGGCACAAATGGACATAGGGGATAAGCGCGTCAGTCCGCGTGTCGTGTGTCCACGATGACCATCGCAAGGCAGAAGGGCATCAGGCACATGAGGCTCCACACATACCGCGTCGCTTCGAGGGCGAGCGAAGTGGGTCCCACCAGCAGCACCGCAAACGAGAGGAGCGCAGGCGCGAGCAGGATCAGCCCGCGGACCCCATCCCCTCTCCTTCCGCGCCCCAGGCGCGCGATCCGGAAGAGGCAGAACGTCAGGAGCAGGCTCGCCCACAGACTCCTCTGGAACAGGAATGATGTGAAGGGGAAGCTGGAAAGCGCGCTCGATACGAGTTGCGCGGCGCTGGCGCCGTACGGCCTTGGCACATAGCCCGGGAGTTCCTTGAAACCGCTGCTCACCCAGGTGCTGTCCATCGAGTAGAAGACGGTGCTGTCCTGGTCGAAGATGAACCAGCCTGCAGCAAGGGAGTTCCATGCACCGGTGTAGTCGCCAAGATCGGGCAGCATATGGCGCAGATAGAGCCCCATGAAGTCGTCATAGCGCGCGTTGGGTGCTTCCTCGTAACCCTTGACACCGTCGGCGATGTGCCAGGCGTAGGCATCCGGGATCCCCGCGAAACCCATGAGATACGTGTCGTCGATCACGCCCCTCTCGGCGAGGTCGAACGAGTCCGGATGGTTGCGAACGACATTCGCAACCTGCTGCATGGGCACGCTGAGCATCTCCTGACCGCCGTCGGGGCGCACCGGCATCGCGGATTCGACGCACAGGGGGAACAGAACGTTCGAGACGACGCAAGCCGCGATGACGGTCGCCATGACCCTGGCCTTGAGCTTGGGGCCATCCACCGCTATCAGGACGGCAGCGAAGGAAAACAGCGCTATGTAGACATCCACCTTCCTCATGAGGTTGAAACACACGAGGCACAGGGCGAGGAGGGTGCAATAACCGGCTTTCGAGGCACAATGCCCCCGCGTTCGCAGGATCTCGCTGAATTGGACGAACATGAACAGGAGGAAGGGGATCGCGAGCGTCTCCTTCACCAATGTCGCCACCATGCAGGGGTACGCCGGGAAGAGCGCGACGAAGACGAACAGGGCGAGCCTTCCCTTGGGCCCGATGCCCCACCTTTCCAGATGGCAGATGCTCGTGGAGAACGCCAACGCGGTCAGCACCGCCTGAAGGAAGATGAGGACGAAGAGCCCCAGGAGCGCGTTATCGGCGATCGCTATGCCCATCTTGGCGAAGAAGCCATACAGGAACGTCGTCATGAGCGGTTGCCACTCGCTTATCTGCGCCGGATCATCGATCACCCAGGTGGTCTGGTGCGAGGTGTCCATCCAGTAGATACCGGGGAAGAGGCTCAGAAGATACGGCAGCCAGCAGATGAAGATGATCGCCGAAGCCAAGATGATGTCATGCCTCTTCCATTCGAGGCCGGGGATCAGCTTCCCAAGAGCGACACGGGAGGGCGCTTCCCCATGCCCACCCCGCCGCTCCAGGAAGGAGATGAGCTTATCCACGAGAATGAACAGAACGCACATGAGTACGCAATGGATCGCGATGCTCAGGTACAGACCGGGCGACGCGAAGCTGAATTCCCCGGAGTTGAGGAAGGTGTGATAACAGCCGCCGCTGACGATCCCCAAGGCGATGGGCACGATGATGGAGCCATTCAGGTATCCTTTCAGCCCGGTATCCTCGAACATCCCCAACTCCCCATCACTTGAAGACATACAGCTTGCTGAACAGGTAGTTCAAGATGGTGACGACCACCTGCGCGAAGAACTTCACCGGCAATCCAGGCAACCCGAGCAGCGTGATGAACACCAGCAGGATGAGCTCTTCGATGCCCAGTGTGGCCAGCCTGCCCGCGAAGAACGAGACCATCTGCTGCAGGAACCCCTTGCTCTCGCTGCTGCTGAACACCCACTTCCGGTTGGTGAGGAAGGCGAACAGCACCGCGCATATCCATGACAGGACGTTCGCGATGAGCTCGTTGATGCCCAGCACCTGGTAGAAGAGCCAGAAGGTCGTCATGCTCACGATGAATGCGAGCAAACCGAAGAACACGTAAAGAAGCAGCTCGCGCCGCTTGTCAGGGGACACCGAGGGTGGTTGTGGAGTGCTTGATGACATCATGGGGCTGATTATCTCACATCTCTCGGTCGGCAAGCACTTTCTCGAGGTTCCCGAGCTCCCTGATGATGTTCATCTGGAGTTCGACAATCTGTCTGGCGAGTTTTCCCTGCGTGTCGAGGATCAAGCCGCAGGAGAACGAGAGCAGCGAGAAAAGGGCGAAGAAGCATGCGGCGACGAACGTGGGCAGGCGGGGAACCAAGCCCGTCTTGAAGTATTCGACCAGAACGGGGGTGACCAGGATGCAGGCGATGAGCATCAACAGGGCGGCCAGCAGACCGAAGAACAGCAGGGGTTTGTAATCCTTGAACAGGCGCATGATCGTCTTGAGCACCTTGAAGCCGTCGGAGAAGGTGTTGAGCTTCGATTCGCTGCCTTGGGGTCGATCCCGATAGGACACCGGAATCGAGTGCATGGCGAGGTTCTTATCCAATGCATGGATGGTCATCTCGGTCTCGATCTCGAAGCCATGGGAGAGGACGGGGAACGACTTCACGAATTGCCTGCTGAATGCGCGATAACCGGTCATGATGTCCGTGACGTTCCCGTGGAAGATCCGGTTCACCAGACCCCTCACGAGCACGTTACCCGAATTGTGGAACGGACGCTTGTTCTGCGTGAAATACGTCGAGGAGAGCCTGTCGCCTATCACCATGTCGTATCCGCCGCTCAGGACCGCATCCACCATCTCGCGTGCGTGTTCGGCCGGGTAGGTGTCATCACCGTCGATCATCAGATAACAGTCGGCCTCGATGTCCCTGAACATGCTGCGGATGACATTCCCCTTGCCCTGACGCCTCTCATAGCGGACGATCGCGCCGGCTTCCCGGGCGATGTCATCGGTGTGGTC
>JAFRFV010000252.1 GCA_017434185.1 Coriobacteriales bacterium | reverse complement strand
CGTGCACCACCGTGGGCTTCACCTGCGCATCCGTCCCATCACCCGCGCCGGCGCCCGCGCTCGTGCGCGAAGTATCCAGGCGGTACACGTGCGGCGAGATGTTGTAGCCGTATTCGACCGCCGTGATGCTGGGCTCCACCTGATCGTAGTTGGCGCGCAGATAGGCGTCGAAGCTGCGCAGGTCGTTGCTCACCATGAACGTGCGATCCATCTCCACGCTGTCGGCGATGGTGGCATGACTGTAGATGCCGTCGTTGTCGTGGTCGACCGTGGGATCCATGAGTTCCTGGATCTCCTGCCAGCTGTATCCGCCGGTGATCGGGTCGAAATCCTCTTCTTCGTCATCCAGCCCATCGCTGTTGAGGCCCATGAGCGAGTTGATGTCCACGGCCTGCTTCTCCAACTCGATGGGATAGTTGGTCATGGTGCCGCTCTCGATGTCCTTTATGTAGTTGTTGACGCCGTTGGACAGCGCCAGAATGAGCGCGATACCTGTGATGCCTATGGCGCCCGCGAAAGCGGTGAGCAGCGTGCGACCCTTCTTGGTGAGCAGGTTCGAGAACGACAGCCCCAGCGCCGTGCCCAGGCCCAAGCGCGTGCCCCTGGGCTTGCCCGCCGCCTCGACGGCAGCGAGCTCACCTGCGGTGACGGGCATGCTGTCGGCTTCGACCACGCCGTCCTTCAGACGCACGATGCGGGTGGCGTACTGCTGTGCGAGCTCGGGATTGTGCGTGACCATGACCACCAGGCGGTCCTTGGCCACCTCCTTCAGCAGCTCCATGATCTGGATGCTGGTCTGGGAATCGAGCGCGCCGGTGGGCTCGTCGGCGAGCACGATCGCGGGGTCGTTCACCAGCGCACGGGCGATGGCCACGCGTTGCATCTGACCGCCGGAGAGCATGTTGGGCTTCTTCTTGAGCTGGTCGCCCAGGCCCACCTTCTCCAGCGCCTCCGTGGCACGCTTCCTGCGCTCACGCCGCGAGATGCCACTCAGCTTGAGCGCCAACTCCACGTTGGAGAGCACCGTCTGATGCCCGATCAGGTTGTAACTCTGGAACACGAAGCCCACGCGATGGTTGCGGTACGCATCCCAGTCCTTGGCATTGAAGTCCCTGGTGCTCACGCCATCGATGATCAGGTCGCCGGCACTGTAGCTGTCCAGACCGCCCACGATGTTGAGCAGCGTGGTCTTGCCGCAACCGCTGGGACCCAGCACCGCCACGAACTCATTGTCGCGAAAGTCGAGTGACACGCCCTTCAGGGCGTGCACGTATCCATCGCCTACCTTGTAGTCCTTGCTGATGCCTTGCAGTTGTAGCATGGGGTCCCCTCGTTCGTTCCGTACCATGCTAGTCAAAGACCCGCGCAGGGCTTCCTTTTGTCGCCCAGCCGTTGCCGCCCCTTCATGTCAGGCTACAATTAGCAGGTGATAAGCCCTTGCGAACGGAGAGACCAGATGACCGACTGGCTGCTGCATAGATTCGTCGCCAACGCCGATGACGTGAAGAACCCGCAGGTGCGCGGTGCCGTGGGGCGCTTCGCCTCCATCACCTGCATCATCTTCAACGTGCTGCTCTGCGCGGGCAAGATGCTCATCGGTCTGCTCGCGGGCTCCATCTCGATCATCGCGGACGCCGTGAACAACCTGACCGATGCCGCGAGCAACATCATCAGCCTCTTCGGCTTCAAGCTGGCCAACAAGCCCGCCGACGCGGATCACCCCTTCGGCCACGGCCGCTATGAGTACCTCTCCGGCCTCATCGTGGCTGTGTTGGTGCTGGTCATCGGCGTGGAGTTGCTCAAGGGCTCCGTCGAGCGCATCATCAACCCCTCCCCCGTCGAGTTCAGCTGGGCGCTCGTGGCGGTGCTCGTGCTGGCCATCGTCGTCAAGCTGTGGATGGCCGGTTTCAACAAGAAGCTGGGCGAGCGCATCGACTCGACCACGCTCATCGCCACCGGCATCGACTCCCGCAACGACGTCATCTCCACCGCCGCCGTCCTGCTGGCAGCGCTTATCAGCCACTTCGTGGGCGTGGAGCTGGACGCGTGGATGGGCTTGGCCGTGGCGGCGTTCATCCTGTATTCCGGCGTGGGCTTGGTGCGCGAGACGCTCGACCCGCTGCTGGGCAGCACGCCCTCGCCCGAGCTCGTGAAGCACATCGAGGAGACCGTCATGGGTTTTGACGGCATCCTGGGCATCCACGACCTGCTCGTGCACGACTACGGTCCGGGCCGCATCTTCGCGAGCGTGCACGCCGAGGTCCCCGCGGAGATGCCCATCCTGGAAAGCCACGACGTGATCGACCAGGCGGAGGCCAAGCTGCGCAAGGAGGGCCTCGAGGTCACCATCCACCTGGATCCCGTGGTCACGAGCGACCCGCGCGTCGCGCACATGCGCGAATGGGTGGCGCAGGTGGTCAAGGGGATCGACCCCGCGATGACCATCCACGACTTCCGTATGGTGCCCGGCGATTCGCACACGAATCTGATCTTCGATGTCGTTCAGCCCTACAGTTGCACAATGAGCGAGCGTGAACTGCGCAAACGCATCGCCGATACCGTGGAGGCGGAGTTCCCCCACCATTACTGCGTCATCCATGTGGATAAGAACTACGTTGGCTGAGTGAAAGGAAGCAGCATGCAGGAGCGCTACGAACAGATCCTGGACATAGGCCCCAGCAACGCCGACGCGAGCGGGCACCTGAGCTATCCCGGCATCTTCATGGTGCTACAGGACCTTGCCGCCACCCACGCCGAGGTGCTGGGTTGGGGCTTCCGCGCGCTGGCCGCGCGCAACCTGTTCTGGCTGTCGGTCAAGACGCAGGTACGCATCTTCAAGCGCCCCGAGCTCTGCACGCGCATCCTGCTGCGCACCTGGCCTGAGAAACCGGAGGCGCTGCGCTGCAACCGCAGCTACCAGATCTGCGACATGGACGGCAACGTGCTCATAGCGGGCAAGACGGAGTGGGCGCTCATCAACACCGCGACCCAGAGGCTCGTGCCCATCGCGACCATCTACGACGAGAACTCGATGGACTTCGGCGAGACCGCCTGCCCCGAGCCCTTCCTGCGCATCCCCGACAAGTTCGAGCCCACGGATGAGTATGCGCGCTACATCGTGCGCTCCACCGACATCGACGTGGGCGGCCACATGAACAACGGTGCGTACCCGGCGGCGCTGTTCGCGAGTTTCAGCAACGCGCAGATCGCGGCGATGGACATCAAGGGCATCGACCTGGTGTTCCGCACGTCATGCTTTGAGGGCGACGAGCTCGTGTTGCAGAAGATCGAGGCCGCTGACGGGAGCGGCCTCGATCTGCGTATGGCGAGTGAGCGTGGTACGGCGCTTCTGGCCCACATCCAGCTGGGATAAGCGCCGCGCTTATCCCCTTAGCGCTCCTCCATCGCCTGCCAGTAGGCGATGTACACGTGGCATTGCTCGGTGAGGGAATCCGCGATCTGCTCGTACATCCGCTTGTAGCTCGTGCCCTTATCCCATGGATCGCTCTTGTCGGGGTCGAACTTGAAGCGGGGTCGCGCCGCCTTCACTTCGCTCAAGGTCTTCATGAAGCAGTAGGGCGCGTCCTTGCCCTCGCTGAACAGCTCGTAGACGTCCAGCGTGCGCTGGGCGAGCGACTGAATGGTCTTGACCAGTTCCTCGAGCGCTGCGATCACGTTCTGGCACTTGGCGATGGTGAGCTGCTTTTCGGCGGGCCTGATCTTCTCGGCGATGAGCTTCCGACAGGCCTCGACGGTCTCCTCCATGTCGTCCTCGATCGGGTCCTGCCTGCTCAGGATGTCCGTGTAGCTGTCGATGACCTGCATCTTCGAGATCCAGTCCGCCTTGGTGCGGTAGCTGCCATCCTCGCGTTCGATCAGGGATTGGAAGCCCCTCTTGCGCACCTCGCTCTGGAACTCGCGGATGCGCGCCCGCTTGAGAGCCGCCGCCTCGCTGCTCGCCTTCACGTCCCTGCCTTCGGAGCGGTACTTCTGCACCAGGGCCCTGCTGTAATCGGTCGCGAAGTCAGCTGGGCTCTTCCAGAACTGGTAGTTGGCGGAACCGACCTCGGTGTCGATCAGGTGGTAGAGGTCCTCGTCGAAGCCCGCATCGGCGAAGTTCTTCGTCCACATCAGGTGCCGGTAGACGCTCAGCAGCGGGAAGCCCCTCAGGAGCAACGCGCAGTGGTAGCAGACATCGGCCAGGACGTTGATGTCCTTGATGTACTGCCTGCCCACATAGAAACCCTGCTGGCTGGCGTCGTCATCGCTGATGGTCACAGCCCTGGGGTCAGCGGTCAGGATCTGGGTGTTCTTCCTGCTGTAGGAACGGATCCAGCCGCTGTCGCCCAGGTCGCTCATCGTGAGCGCCAGACACATGTTGGCCGTGTTCTCGTAGTCGTTGTCCTCCACCATCCGGCTCAAGTGCTTCGAGACGTTCCTGGTACGGTCGATCATGTCCACCATTTCCGCGATGATGCTCTCCTCGTTGGTGAAGGCGAAACTGCTTGAGTTCTCGTAGGCTTCCTTCTGCTCCTCTATCGCCGCCCGCATGAACTCCGAATCGTCGTTGAAATCGATGCCAGTCATGTCATCCTCCTTCACGATGCGCCGCTAGAAGCGGATCTCGTAATCACGCACGTACCAGCGCCCGCCGTTAGTCCTGATGAGGTTCCTCTTGACCGGGCTGCCCAGCTGCTTGCCGTTCTTATCGTATGCGATGGTCTCGACCGAGGCATACTCGATCTTGTCGCCGTAACGTGCGGCGATGCTCTTCTGCTCGTCCTCGGAGAGGAAGTAGGATTCCAAGCCGCCTTCGTCGCTGTAGCCCTTGATGACCGTGATCTTGGTCGCGTCGGGATTGACGTCCGCGTGCACGTACTCGCCGTGGAAGCGCTCCTGGTGCAGGTCCCAGTGGTACAGAAGCAGCGACTCCTGGGAGGGATTCTGGCGGCGTTCCGGCTGAATGCAGTCCACATAGAGGTCGTAGTTCTTCTCCTTGATGGCCTGCCTGAAGATCTCCACCAGCCGCTCCGGTTT
>JAFRFV010000251.1 GCA_017434185.1 Coriobacteriales bacterium | reverse complement strand
CATGGGGTGTTGCTCCCTTATGGCTTCGACGTGTAACCGATTGATGCTAGCACGTGAACAGGGATGCTGTGAAGGAGCAGGCGGTCGAACGCGGCACGCTCAGACGCGGCGCGCCGCACGTCCCAGATAGCGGGACAGGAAAGCATCACCTTCGCTCGCGATCCCATCGCGGATCGCGCAGTAATCAGCGATGAGCGACTCCCCCATCGGCGTGAGCTGCGATCCAGCCGCCGCATACTCACCTGACTCCTGCACCAGGCGCGTACCCATGGCCTCTTCCATGTTGCGGATGCTGCTGTGCGCGAAGGAATACGAGACCCCCATCTTCTTGGCTGCCATGGCGATGGATCCGTTGCTGCGCACGTACTCCAGCAAAGCGATGAACGTATCGTCGACACTCAATCCGTCCCGCACGAACGCAACATGCATACCATCGCTCTTCTTCTTCGCCATCGCTCTTCTCCGTATCCTTCTGCAGAATCTTTATACTAATTATAATATATTCTCTACGATGATTATTCGTTCAAGTCGTTATATTCTTCCAATAGCTTGAAGGATTCTTCATCAGCCCCGATTATCCTCATACCTCCCCAGCCCTCAGCAGCGGGGGATAAGCGCTCCAATCCCGCATCGAGAAGTTCGGATCGCACTACCACGAGCGCATGCGGGAAGAGCTCCGTCGCCCCGCGATCGATCATCGCGACGGCGGATGTCAGGCCGCGCCCCATGAAGAGCTCGAACTGCCCGAACTCGTCCGCCACCAGCAGGTGCGGGGCGTCGGCATCCGGATGGGGCTCTCCAGCGGCCCAGCGAGCGAGCGTGTCGAAATGGCGGTTCACGCGGTCCATGACGCTATCGTCGAACCCCCACAGGCCGGGCTTCGCCTCATCGCCCGGTTTGGGCATCCAGGCACCCGGCGTCCCGCCGTATCCGCTGTCACTGATGAACTCGTCGTTGCGGCGCGCGAATACGAGCCGTTCCCATCCCGGTAGCAGGACGTTGTAGATGCCGCGCTTATCCCAGTCGCCTCCCCCACCGGCGCCGGTATCGCGGCTGCGCCCGGGACCGCAATCAACCCAGACACCGGGCGCGAGCACGCCGCAGACCACGACGCCTTCGCTTTCCAAACGCGCCGCCGCGTGCTCGAGCCAACGGGATTTGCCGCTCTGGATGTTACCGCTGAGTATGAAGAGCATCCGTCTTCACATCCCTACTTCCCGCGATAGGGCGGGTAACTGTTGCCAAGCAGGTCGAGTGCCTGCTCGTCGGTGATCTGCACCCAGTAGAGCATGTCGTAGAACTCCTTGACGACCTCCACCATGTCAACGTCGTAGAGGTCCGGGTAGAGCATGTTGGCCACCCACTGGATACCCAGGAAGCGGTTGACCGACGGCGGACGATCGAGCCAAGCGAAAGGAGCGTTGGGCATGGTGTAGACGCGGCCCGTCTTGACGGCGCGGATATCGCTCCAATCGCGATTGGTGCGGATGATCTCGTCGGCACCGCCGCGGATCACATCGTCCCACGCGATGATGACCTCCGGATCCCACTTGATCACGGACTCCAACGATACGCCGGTCATGCCGTAGCCCGCGTCGAGCAGCGGAACGGCAGCGGCCACATTGCGCGCTTTGGCCACTTCGAAGGCCAGAGCGTGGTTGGAGGTGTCGGGCTCGGTCGAAAGGCCGAAGGGGCCTTCGGCGTAGTAGACGCTCACGCGGTCCTCGTCCTTGACGGGCGCGAGCGCGGTCGTGACCTTCTGGTAGATATTGGCGCAATAGTCACCGATGCGCTTGGCGCGTTCCTCGCAACCCAGGATGTCGCCCAGCAACTCATAGGCGGCCACGATGTTCTCGAATGACGCATCGATGATGGGCGATGGGATACCGGTCATCTCCTGGAAGTCCTTGGCGATGGAGATGTCGGAGGCGGTGATGGGCAGGTTGGTGATGAAGAACATGATCTGGATGTCCATCTGCATGAGCAGCTCCAGATCAAGCTCCACATCACCACCCATCGACCCCAGCACGGTCAGGTCGCCCGTTCCCTCGGGAAGGTAGGCCAGTTCCTCCTTGGTGAAGTAGTAGGGACTACCAGCGATGATGTCCGGGTTGAGCGAGAAGGTGTAGATGTGCCCACCGTAGATGCGCTCGATGTTCTTGGGCGTGGGCACCGTCATGGTGCGCCCGGCGTGATCGGTGATCGTGCGTTCACCGCGGAAGATGCGGTCTCCCGCCTCGCTGCGGCAACCGGAGAGCGCTGGCAGACCGCCTGCGATCAAGCCCAAGGCTGTCATGCCCCCAAGCTGCACGAACCTGCGTCGCGAGATCTTCTGGGATAAGCGCTGCTGCTCCCTGTTCTCGACGTCCTTTCCGCCCATCTTGTTCCCCCTATCCCTGTTGCTGTGCGGCAGGGAACGTGTCGATCCTGCCGGTCGCATACCTGATGATGTAGAGCGCATCGCGCGAATTCACTTCGCCGCTGCCGTCGACATCGCACACGCTCAGATCGAAGGTCGAGCCATCCAGACGCCCTGTGGCGTAACGGATGACGTAGAGTGCATCGCGGGAGTTGACCTCTCCGTTTCCGTCGGCGTCACCCAGCATGCCCTGCGGCTGCGGATCCTCGATCTGGTGGAAGACGAAGTTCATACCCTTGTTGGTGCCGCCGGTGCCGGTGCTGCCCGAGTTATCGGAAGCCAGCTGCTGTACCCTGCTCGCCTCCGCATATCCCCAGACCTCGACCTCCTGGCCATCGAAACCCACGCCGGTGAAGGTGAACGTGGTCCCGATCGAGCTGGGAAGGCTGGGGTCCTTGGTGAGGAAGACGAGTTTGTGCAGCTGCGTGTTACCCTTGCTGGATTGGAAAGCGCGCGTGCCGATGGTGGTCACGCCCGCCGGGAAGGTGAATTCGGTCAGGTTGCCGCAGGAACGGAAGGCGCCCTGACCGATGGTCTGCAGCTGCGAGGTCGTGGCATCCTCGTAGGTCACACTCTCCAGCCTGTTGTTCACGGCGCTGTCGCTTCCGCCGGAGAAAGCGTGCTCACCGATGGTCTTCACGCTCGAGGGAATGACCACGCTGCGAATCTTGAGCTTGCTCTCGTTCGCGGTACTGCCCACGAAGTCGGCACCGCCTTGCGGCGTGGAGCCTCCGAAAGCCTTGTCACCGATGGCCGTGACCGTATAGCTGACGCCATCATGCTCGACCGTTCCGGGGATCACCATGTCGAAGGCATCGTTCACGCCATGGTATTCGACGCCCGTGACCGTAGCGGT
>JAFRFV010000250.1 GCA_017434185.1 Coriobacteriales bacterium | reverse complement strand
GCGAGGAGGACAAGCGCGAGATCGTGTTCCGGACTGGAGCCGAGGGCACATACGATACCGTGCGTCGTGGATACTCCAGGACTTCTATTCCCTTCCAGGAGTACTGGGGCATGTCAATTCTGGTTTAACAGAGTGTGTTTTTTGCGGCTGTGTAGGTTAGTTAACAGTAACTTCTACACGGCTGCAAAAGATAGCCGATTATCTGCTTATTTTTGCAGCTGTGTAGCTTTTCACACTTCCTTCATACATGACTGCAGATTCTAGCAGCGCGTCTGCTGAATTCTGCAGCTGTGTACGATGTGGGGGATAAGCGCTACGACATGCGTTCGATGAGCGCGACGAAGAAGCCCTCGTAGCGGGCATCCGGACAGACGCAGAGTGCTTCGGGCATGCTGCAGGGCAGCTGCGGGATCGCATCCATGCCCGCCAGCTGCAGCGGCCTCATCTCGAAGCCGCCCAATCCCGCACGCCGCGCCAAGACCAGCGCATTCGCGATCACGTTCTGGTTCTCCTGTGGCAGGATGGAGCAGGTGGAGTAGAGCAACTTGCCGCCGGGCTTCAGCAACTTCAGCGCCTTCGCCAGCAGCGCGCGCTGTCGCAGGCGGCTGTTCTCCACGAGAGCGGACGTGAAGCGACCGGGCATACGTGGGTCGCTTATCGAGAGCGTTCCCGAACCACTGCAGGGAGCATCGAGCAGGATACGATCGAAGCGGAAGAAGTCATCCAGTTTGCGTGCGTCACAGCGCATGACCGTCACGTTGCGGGCACCCTGCTTCGCAAGGTTGTGTTCGAGCTTGTCGGCACGGCCGGCGTTCAACTCGCAGGCGGTGATGTGAACGTTCCCGCCGCCCAGCGCCGCCATCTGGGTGGTCTTGCCACCCGGCGCGGCGCACATGTCCAGCACGTCCAGACGCCCGCCATCCTGCAGACCCATGAGCAGCGGCGGAAGCATGCTCGAGAGACTCTGCAGGTATACCTTGCCCTGCTCGTAGATGGGCAGTTCCCAGATCGCCCTCTCGCGCACGTTGGGATCCAGCACGAAGGCGTCCTGGTACCACGGCACGCCCTCGTACGCGATCCCCGCGCTGTCGAGCGCCTCCGCGACCTCGTCACGGGTGGCGAGCAGGCGGTTCGCGCGCAACGTCACGGGGCGCCGCGCCACATACCCCTCCAGGATGCGGGCGATATCCTCATCGGCATAGTGCCGTTGCAGCAGTGTGGCTATGAAGTCGAGCGCCTGCTCGAGCGTGGGTGTGTCGGACATGCGTGGCCCTTCCTTCGTCTTCATCCGCAGGGGTGGGGGGATTTCGCTAGGATATCGCTCCACCCCCCACCCCTGCGGGTGAAGACGCACGAAAGAACACCGATTGTCCATGGGAACAACCGCATTCCAGTGTATTTTCGCGCCCAGCGCGTGCTATGATGTGCGCATGATCACGACGCGAAGGAGCGCGATGACCCCATGCAGATGATCCTCTCCCATATGAGCGCGTACGAGTACTGGACCTGCAGCAGCGACCTGCACGGCGGCAGCATCTGCAGCCTGCCTCCCGATTTCCAGATGCGCACGAGCGTTGCCGAGACCAACCGCTTCATGGCCGAATACGGCATCAGCAAGCCGCTGCACGTGTTCGTGCCCGATGCCGGCCAGCGCCGCAAGCCGTCGGCGCGCTACGTGAGCTACACCGGCACCATCCCCGCCAAGTCCCTCGTGCGCATCGCACCCGGTGTCTACGTGACCTCGCCCGAGTACTGCTTCGTGCAGTTGGCCACCAAGCTGAACGAGCGCGATCTGGTCATAGCGGCGCTGCATCTGTGCAGCTCGTACGCACTCGACGCGCGCAACGAGAACGGCCTGCGTTGGCACCGTCCGGTGACCACGCTCCGCAATCTCACGCGCTTCGCGGATAAGAACCCCAGCCTGCCGGGAGCAAAGGATGCCGCTCGTGCCCTGCGCTTCGCCATGGACGACTGCGCCTTCCCCACGCAGCTCAAGGCCGTCGCGGCGCTGTGCTTGCCGCGCCGCCTGGGCGGCTTCGGGCTCACGCAGCCGCGCCTGAACCACCGGCTCGAGCTTTCGGAAGCCGGTGCCGCCCTGCTGCGCCGTCCCGATACCAGCTGCGACCTGTACTGGCCCGACGCCAAGCTCGTGCTGGATTACTGCGGTCCGCAGCATCATTCCCGCAAGTGCAGCGAAGCGCGGGCGTCACGTCGGCGCAGCGCGCTCGAATCGAGCGGCTGCCAAGTGATCACATTGCGCGACGAGGATTTCGCGACCACGGACGCCCTGAACGACCTGGGCAAGCGCGTGCTCAAGGCGATGGGCGTGCGCCAGGGTGCGAAGCCCAAGGAGTATGCCGCCCGTCAGGCGGCACTCGTCGAACGACTCGGATGAGAGGAGCACTCATGACCGCATTTGAGAGCCGTGATC
>JAFRFV010000249.1 GCA_017434185.1 Coriobacteriales bacterium | reverse complement strand
ACCGCCGACGGGACGGACGCGCTTATCTCAGGCTTCAGTGCGCTCCACTCCGGCGCGCCGAGTCTGGCGGATGGCCTGAAGCAGATGAACGTCATGGTCCAGCAGTTCATACCCATGGTGAACGAGCTGCTCGATGCCGTTTCGAATGTCTCGCTGGACACCGAGCAGATGCAGTCCTTCATGGCGGATCTCAACCGTCTGACGCAGGACCTGAATGACGTGCTGGCGGGCGTGCGCTCGATCCAGGCCATCCTGGATGACGATGCCAGCTACCCCACGGACGAGGATAAGGTCACGGCCATCCGCGCCATCATGGAAGGCGAGAACGGACTTTCCGCCAAGGCCGCCAATCTGCAGGCAGCCCTCGCCGCGTTCCAGGCTTCCCTTGCGGCGCTGCAGGAGAACGTGGCGCAGATCCAGGAGATGACGGAGCAACTGGCGCAGATGATGCCCGATGCCCAGGGCATCGATCAGATCCGCTCCGGCATCAACCAGCTCTCCGCCAGCATGGATGCGCTGGCGCAGGGCTCGCAGGCGCTCGCGGATGGCATCGGCATGGCCGGCGAAGGCGCTGGTCAGCTGGTCGAGGCCCTCAAGCTGCTGCAGGAAGGCACCGCTGGGCTGAACGAGAACATCGGCAAGGTGCAGGAGGGTGCCGTCGCACTGGCGGAGGGCCTCGAGGAAGGCGTCGACTCCGCGTCCCTCATGCTCGCGGGCAAGGAGAGCAGGATCCAGGTCCTGAGCGACCCGGTCGAGATCGACAAGGGCTACTACAGCAAGGTCAAGAACTACGGCAGCGGCTTCGCGCCCTTCTTCATCTGCATCGGTCTGTGGGTGGGTGCGCTCATAGCGTCCTTCCTCTGCCGCCCGCTCAACACGCGCGTGGTCGCCAGCAATGCGTCTCCGCTTGCGGCGGCACTCTCCGGCTTCCTGCCCATGGCGGCGGTGAGCGCGCTGCAGGGTGTGCTCGTGGGCCTCGCGCTGCAGTTCCTGATCAAGGTGCAGGTCGACCACATCGCCGGCTTCTATGCGTTCGTCGTACTGGTTGCGATCGTCTTCGCAACCATCATCCAGGCGCTGGTCGCGGGCTTCGAGTATGCGGGCCGCTTCACGAGCGTCGTGCTGCTCATCCTGCAGATCACCAGCTCCGGAGGCACCTTCCCGCTCGAAACCACCCCCGCGTTCTTCCAGGTCATCAGCCCCTTCCTGCCCATGACCTACGGCGTCGCGGGCCTGCGTCAGGTGACTGCGGGCGTGCAGATGGATCAGGCGTGGGTCTACGCGGGCTTCCTGCTGCTCTTTGGGCTCGTGGCGTTCGCGTTCACCTGCTTCATCGCCGCGCGCAAGCGCATGGTGAGCGTGCGCGAGCTCGACCCCATCTTCCAGCCGTGACATGAAGAACCCGCCTCATGGGCGGGTTCTGACTGGCGGATGGTAGACCGTATGGGGATCGAACCCATGACCTTGGGATTAAAAGTCCCCTGCTCTACCAACTGAGCTAACGGTCCGTGCAGGGAGCAAGTGTACCACGAGATGCGCGGTAACTCCATGAAGCGACTGCTGAGCGCACTCACAAGGGATACGCTGCGCTTATCCGCGAAACCTGCTGAAATCTGCAGCTGTGTAGATGAACGTTACATAAGATGATAATGCCGACATTCCGCCGGTCGCGATCATCACGAAAAATTATTCTTGACAAAGAATAAAATGCATGCGATAGTATGCACATCATACGTGAGTGAGACATACTATCCCCCTTCTGGAAGGCCCGAGCATCCCCCCTAGCTCGGGCCTCTTCCATTCTCCGATCCCCATTCGTCGCGCTTATCCTCTATTCTCTCTTTACTTTATAGTCTTAATAATATAAAGTGATGCAAAACTAATCTCAAATAGAGATAAACCAACAGCAGGGGATAAGCGCTGCGCACAGAAGGGGGGCATCATGGCGGACGACACGCTCGCGGCACCTGCGCCCGCTCCCGCTCCCGCCTCTGCCCGCTCCCGCGGCCTCGAAGTCGCGCGCAAGAACGACCGCTCCGCGCGCCTCTTCATCCTGGGGCTCGCCATCCTCATGGTCGTGCTCGTGTGCGTCTCCCTCATGCTGGGCCGTTACCCCATCGAGCCCGTCGACGCCTTCAAGATGCTCATCAACAAGATCATCCCGCTCGAGCAGACCTGGGGCGCGCAGGCCGAGGTGCTCTTCTTCAACGTGCGCTTCCCGCGCATCCTCATGGCGCTCATGGTGGGCGCGTGTCTGGCCGCCGCCGGTGCCGCCTTCCAGGGCACCTTCCAGAACCCGCTCGCGTCCCCCGACATCCTGGGTGCGTCGCAGGGCGCCGCGCTCGGTGCCGCCATCGCCATCCTCGCAGGTGCCAGCGCCCATGTGATCTCCGCCACCGCCTTCGTGTTCTCCATGTCCACCATCGTGTTGGTCTTCCTCATCAGCAGCCGCGCCAAGGGCAATCGCATCATGGTGACGGTGCTCGCCGGTGTCATGGTGAGCAGCCTGTTCTCGAGCGGCGTGAGCTTCACCAAACTCGTCGCCGACCCCACCGACCAGCTTCCCGCCATCACCTACTGGCTCATGGGAAGCCTCACGAGCGTGCGTCTGCATGACGTCGCCATCGCAGCCCTGCCCATGGCACTGGGCTGCGCGACACTGCTGCTCATGCGCTGGCGTATCAACGTGCTCACCATGGGCGACGACGAGGCGGCCACCATGGGCGTGAACGCGCGCCTCATCCGCGTGATCGTCACGCTCGCCGCCACGCTCATCACCGCCACCAGCGTTGCCGTCACCGGCATGATCGGCTGGGTGGGCCTGGTGATCCCGCACCTGTGCCGCATGGCCATAGGCTGCGACTACCGCAAGCTCATGCCCGCGAGCATGCTCATGGGTGCCAGCTTCCTGCTGGTGGTGGACAACGTGTCGCGCCTGGCCACCACGTCGGAGATCCCCATCGGCATCCTGACCGCCTTCATCGGCGCGCCGTTCTTCCTGTACCTGATCATGCGCAACAAGAAGCTGTAGGGGAGGCGGGCCACAACATGAGCATCGACGTTCAGAACCTTTCTTTCGCCTACGGCAAGCACCAGGTGCTGTACGACATCAGCTTCCAGATCCCCGACGGCTGCTTGGTCAACGTGCTGGGGCCCAACGGCGTGGGCAAGTCCACGCTCTTCAAGTGCATCCTGGGCCTCAACGCCGGTTACAAGGGTCGCATCCAGGTGAACGGCAAGGACCTCAAGGGTCTCTCCATCAAGCAACGTGCCCGCGAGATCGCCTACATCCCGCAGTCGCACGCGCCGGTCTACGACTACAACGTGCTCGACGTGGTCATGATGAGCACCGGCAACGACCTGCATCTGTTCGCGGAACCCAAGGCCGAGCACGTGGAGCGCGCCTACGCGGCGCTGGAGCGCGTGGGCGTGGCGCATCTGGCCGACCGCACCTACACGCACATCTCCGGCGGCGAGCAGCAGTTGGTGCTGGTGGCCCGCGCGCTCGCCCAGAACGCCCGCACCATCATCATGGACGAGCCCACCAGCGCGCTCGACTACGGCAACACCGTGCGCGTGCTGTCGTGCGTGCGCCAGCTCGCACGCGAGGGCTTATCCATAGTACAGAGCACCCACCAGCCCGACCAGGCGTTCCTCTATTCAGACAGGACGCTGGTGATAAGCGCCGGCCGCTTGCTGGCGTACGACGAGCCCAAGGCGGTGATCACCAAGGAGATGGTGAGCCACCTGTACGGCGTGGACGTTGAGGTGAACTCGCTCTACGACGACCGCATCCGCGTGTGCGTTCCCACGAGCGAGATCGACTAGGGTAAGGGCGTCGCAGGGGATAAGCGCGGCGCTTGGATAGAGAAAGGAAGAGAGATGGAACGTTCGTTCAAGAGCAGGCTGCTGGCGCTGTTCTGCATCGTCGCCCTTTGTGCGCTCGCCTGCTTCGCAGTTGCGGGCTGCGAGAATGGCCAGCAGCCGCCAGCCGCGGACCAGAACCAGAGCCAGCCGGCTGAGCGGCCCGAACCCGCCGCGGTCGACCCCAACGCCACGCGCATCTTCACGGATTCGCTGGGTCGCCAGGTCGAAGTGCCTGTGAACATCACCAAGGTCGCGCCCAGTGGGCACATGGCCACCCAGGTGCTGCTCACCTTCGCGCCCGAGAAGCTGGTGGGCATCAGTGCGGAGCTCGACCCCGCCGTGGTCAAGTACATCGGTGGCGACTGCGCCAACCTGCCCGTCTTCGGTGCGGCCTTCGGTGCCAAGGGCGACCTGAACAAGGAAGCCGTCGCGGCATCCGGTGCGCAGATCCTGATCGACACCGGTGAGCGCAAGGAGGGCATCGGGGAGGACCTGGACGCCCTGCAGGAACAGCTGGGCATCCCCTGCGTGTTCATCGAGACCTATCTGGACGGCTATGGAACCGGTTACCGCCTGCTGGGCGACCTGCTGGGCATGCCCGAGCGCGGTGAGGAACTGGCCCGCTACTGCGAGAACGCCTATCAGGAGACCCAGACCGTCATGGCCACCATTCCCGAAAGCGAGCGTGCCAACATCGCCTTCCTGCTGGGTGACTCCGGCCTGAACGGCATCGCCAAGGGTTCGTACCAGGGCCAGGTCGTCGACATGTGCGCCAACAACGTCGTCGTGGTGGACAACCCCAGCGGCAAGGGCACGGGCAACGAGATCAGCCTCGAGCAGATCTCCGTGTGGAATCCCGAGGTCATCGTCTTCCAGAGTGGCAGCATCTACGGCAAGGTTGGCGGCGACCCCGTGTGGGCCAACATCGACGCCGTCAAGAGCGGCCGCGTCTACGAGGTCCCCAGCGAGCCCTATTGCTGGCTCAACAATCCGCCCAGTGTCAACCAGATCATGGGCGTGCAGTGGCTGCCGCGTCTGCTGTATCCGGATAAGTTCAGCACCAGCATCGAGGATGTGACCCGCAGCTACTACAAGACCTTCTACGGCTACGATCTGAGCGACGCAGAGCTCGCCGAGCTTCTGGCTCACGCGAAGTAAGAGGCGTCACAGAGACACGAAATGAAGCGCTCCGCGTCATCGCGGGGCGCTCGTGATTTCGCGAAGGGGCGTCAAGCGTTCGCAGGCGTGGGGGTTCGAACGATATCCTAGTGAGCGGCCCCCACGCCTGCGAACGAGTGCACGGCGCTTATCCTCTAAGCCACCTGATGACGCTTGAAGATACGCATGGCAAGCGGGATGAACAACACGATCGCCGCGCCGTAGAGGATGGCGAGCAGGCTGGGCAGATCGAGCACCAGCGGGCCGACTGCATAGCTTGGCATGCTGTGCGTGAAGGCGTGCACTTGCGCGCTCATGGGCGTGAGGATCATGTACTTGGCGATGGGATTGATGGACGTCCCGAAAGCCCCCAGGAACACCATTGCCATGGGACTCGCCGTCACGGCCACGGTGGAGCGCATCCTCGACGACAGGAATAGGGTGAAAGCGGCCATGCCGAGCGAGAGGAGGTACCCCAACAAGTACTCCATGAACACCGCTTGACATGCGGTGAGCGGGTAGGGGTTGTCGAAATGGGAGACGACCTGTAGCGGCAGGTTCGCGCCGTCCGCTCCGCATACGCCCAGATAGATCGCGAGGGTCGAGAGAACGGTGAGCCACCAATAGACGGTCGTGAAGATGAAGGCCGCTATAGCCTTTGCGGCGGGAAGCGATCTCTTCCCGCGCTTCGTGGGTAGCACCACGGCTGCCGTGCGGTTCTGGTATTCACCTGCGAAGGATCCACAGAGCGCGATGCAGAGGGCGACGATCGCCAGGGCCGCCCAATCCATCAACTCATTGGCGTTCTTCCATCCTCCGGCGTAACCGTATTCGATAGGCCAGTCCACCTTCTGAGCCTTCTTGTGCCAATATGCCCGTTCGCTCTCGCTGTAGGGGAAGTAGTATTCGAAGCCTTCATCCAAAGCTCCGTCCAGGCGCGCCCGCACGCCATCCCGGATGTTGGTCGCGCGTGGTGTCGCGCAGTCCAGAGTCCCAACCACCTCGTAGTAATAATGCTGGCTGATGATACCAAACGTCTGCTGCCAGAATTCCAGTCCGTACGTGTCGATGATCTCCTGTTCCGAAAGATCGAAGACGCCAGGTGTCTCCTTCGCGAGCTGATTCGCCCGGTCGAGAGTGGCGACATCCGCAGCGATGCGTTCATCTGAGAGAAGGCCTGAATGCGATTCCTCCAGGAGCCGATACGCCTGTTGTGCTTCAAGCCCGTGAACGATCCTGCCTGATGCGTGGTCGCGCATGGAAGTCGTCGTGAGCGTCGCGACCGCAAGCGCGACCAGCAGAGCGTAGGCGAGCGCGCAAGCTGCCACCCCCGCTTTATTGCCCAGTATCTTCTTGAGTTCGAACCGAATGAGGGTTCCCATGATCAGACTCCCTCCTATCGAGTCGCATTGCCGCTGAACATGAGCAGATACAGGTCCTCGAGCGTTGGCTCCACAGGACGCGCGTCCGGCGCTGGCGGCGTGTCGGCTACCACGCGCACCACAGCATGGCCATCGCTTGCGTAGCGCACGTTGGCGACTGACAGGTGCGCGGACATCTCGTCCGCCCGTCGTGCGTCCACGTGACACTCCCACACCTTGCCGGCGGCCTGGGACACCACTTGCTCTGGCGTCCCATCGAGCACGAACGCCCCACGGTTCATCACCATGATGCGGCTTGCGATGAATTCGATATCTGAGACGATGTGGGTGGACAGGATGACGATCTTATCCTGTGCGAAACCCGCTATGAGATTGCGGAAACGCACGCGTTCCTTGGGATCGAGCCCCGCCGTGGGCTCGTCGAGCACGAGGATCGCTGGATCGTTGATCATCGCCTGCGCGATGCCCAAACGTT
>JAFRFV010000248.1 GCA_017434185.1 Coriobacteriales bacterium | reverse complement strand
GATTTCCAGGTCGTCGGTGCCGATCATGAAGTCCACGTGTGTGGCGCTGTCGTTGACACCGGCCTCCAGCAGCGAGTCCTTGCTCATCTCGAGACCGCCCTCGTAGCAGTCGGGGAATCCCATGCCCAGCGCCAGGTGGCAGGCGGCGTTCTCGTCGAAGAGCGTGTTCAGGAACAGGACGCCGGTCTGCTTGATGGGGCTGGTGCAGGGGATAAGCGCAACCTCTCCCAGGCGGCGCGCGCCCTCGTCGGTGCCGATGATGCCCGCGAGCACGTCGCGCCCCATGGCGGCATCGAAGTCGACCACGCGGCCCGCCTCGAAGCGGATCCAGAAGTTGCGCACGAGCGCCCCGTTGTGGTTGAGCGGCATGCTCGCCACCACTAGGCCATCGGCCCGGTTGCGGTCGGGCGAGCTGAAGACCTCCTCGGTGGGCATGTTGGGGAAGAACTCGCGGCCCGTGACGATCTCCGCGCCACCGCCCTGCCAGATGCCGCCCGGCAGAAGACCCACGGTGAAGTCGGTGCCCAGCGAATTGCGGTAATGCAGCGAATCGAGCCCCATACCATTGAGCCACGCGCGGCGCGCGACGAAGCTCGCGCGATGCGCCTCCCATGCGGCGATCGCCGCGGTGGCATCCGGGCCATCCACGCGCACGGTGTGCAGGATTGCCTCCCACAGGCGCTCGACCGCCTGGTCCACCGGCAGCTGCGGGAAGACGCGTGCCGCCCATGCCGGGCTCGCCGCACCGCAGATGCACCAGACGTTGCGCCCAAAGTCCATACCGTTGCGCCAATCAGGGCAAGCAAGGTTGGACGCCTTGCGCCAGGCAACCATCTTGCGTGGGTCGATGCCATCGAGGGCCTGCGGATCCTCGCTCGTGACGAACAGCAGCGCGGCACCGCGCTTCGCGACACCGTTCTGCAGCAGCGCCATCCAGTCCGGAAAGCGCTCGAACATCTCCAGCGGCTTGTACTCGTAGCCCATGCGCGTACAGAGCTCATCGCTCCAGCGCAGGGTCACATCGCTCGCGCCCGCCTCATAGGCGGCGCGCATGAGCTTGCGGGCGAAATCGGCACAGGCGATATCGCATGAGAGGAAGAGCTCCTGCCCCTCCTGCAGGTTGCATCCTGCCCTTATGACCAGCTGGGCGTACGCATCCAGCCGCGCATCAAGGGCAGCGCTTATCGCCATTCGTCCTCTTCGAAATCCGGTGCACCAACAAGACGGTCGCTGTAGGGATCGTAGCCATCGTCATCCTCGTGCATCCTGCGGATGTGATGCTCGTCGAAGCCGTCGGTCTCCTCGGCAAGGATGTAATCGGGATCGAAGGGCTCGTCATCCGTGATATCGAACCTGGTGTTGTTTGCGGCCATGCTGTCTCCTTTCCCGTTTTCGCAGGTAAGGGGGAGCGGGTGGCTCCCCCGGAAGCGTCTGGCGGAGGAAGTAGGATTCGAACCCACGGGGCGCTCGCACGCCCAACGGTTTTCAAGACCGCCGCAATCGACCACTCTGCCATTCCTCCGCAGTGGTCGCACAACAATAGCACAACTTGCTATCATGATGCAGATGATAAGCGCGGCTGAAAGGACGGGATACGGTGGATGATGAGCGGTTCATGGAGCTGGCGCTCGAGCAGGCGCGCATAGCCGCTTCGCTGGGTGAGGCGCCCATCGGTGCCGTCGTGGTCCACGAAGGCCGGGTGATCGCCGCAGCGTGCAACAGGCGCGAGATCGACCAGGATCCCGCCGGCCATGCGGAGTTCCTGGCCATGAAGCGGGCTGCGCAGGTGCTGGGGCACTGGCGGCTCTCCGGCTGCACCGTCTATGTGACGCTGGAGCCCTGCATCATGTGCGCGGGCCTCATGCATCAGGCGCGTATCGACCGCTGTGTCTACGCCGCCGCCGACCCCAAGGCCGGCGCGCTGGGCACCCTCTACAGCGTGCACGCCGACGAGCGCCTCAACCATCGCTTCGAGGTGACGGCGGGGGTGTGCGCACAGGAGAGCAGCGCGCTTTTGAAGGAGTTCTTCGCGGCGTTGCGCGCTCGCAACAAGGCGCGCGAATAGCAGGACTGTCCCTTTTGTGAAAAAGTGGCGAACGGGGACTGTCCCCGTTGTGAAAAAGTGACGAACGGGGACTGTCCCCGTTGTGAATCAGCGGCGACCGCGACCGCCGCTCATCCCACGGAACAACGTATGCGCCTGCCGCTTGGTGGGACGGTTGGGATTGGGCACGATGCGACCGCTGCGGTACGGGAAGTCCGGCAGGTCGTAGACCTCGATCAGCTTGCCCAACAGATACTCGATCTCGCGCAGGGGAGTGATCTCGTCGGGGCCCAGCAGCGTGATCGCGTAGCCCTTGCGGCCGGCGCGGCCAGTGCGACCCACGCGGTGCACGTAGTCCTCGGGGTTGCTGGGTACGTCGAAGTTCACCACGCCGTCCACGCCCACGATGTCGATACCGCGCGCCAGCACGTCGGTGGCGACCAGGATGTTCACGCGACCGGCGCGGAAGTCCTCCAGCGCATGCTCGCGCTGTCGCTGGTTGCGGTCGGCATGGATGACCTGCGCGTTGTATCCCATGCGGCTCAGGCGCATGTAGCAGGCATCGGCGCGTTGCTTGGTGCGCGTGAAGACCAGGATGCGCTCGCTCCCCTGGAAATAGCGCTCGATGAGCTCGGCCAGCACCTCGACCTGCTGCGACTGCTCGACCGGCATGATGTACTGCTCCACACCCTCCGCGGTGCTGCCCCTTGCGGCGATCTGCACGAAGGCGGGATCGGAGAGCAGGCCGCTGGCGGTGCGCATGATGTCCTGGTCGATGGTCGCACTGAAGAACAGCGTCTGACGCTCCTGCTTGAGCTGCCTCACGATCTTGCGCACGCTTGGCCAGAAGCCCATGTCCAGCATGCGGTCCGCCTCGTCCAGTACCAGCACCTGCACGTTGGACAGGTCGGCGATGTCCTTATCCATAAGGTCGATCAGGCGTCCCGGGGTGGCCACCAGCACGTCGACGCCGTTCGTGAGCGCCTTCTTCTGCGCGTCATAGCGCGAACCGCCGGTCACGGTGATGGTGCGGTGCCCGGTCTGGGCGCTCACAGCCACCGCGACGCCGTCGATCTGCTGCGCGAGCTCGCGCGTGGGGGTGATGACCAGGCACAACGGCCCCTGCGGGCCTTCCATGAGCACGCGGCCCTTGTTGCTCAGGCGCTGCGCCTTGGGCAGGCGGTCCAGGATGGGCAGCATGAAGGCGGCGGTTTTGCCGGTTCCCGTCTGGGCGGCGGCGACAACGTCCCGCCCCTCCAGCACCAGAGGGATGGCCTGTTCCTGCACGGGGGTGGGGGTCAGATACCCCAATTCATTGATGGCATCGAGCACGGGCTTGGAGAGCCCCAGCTCTTCGAAAGTCTTGGTCATGATGGCTAGTATGGAGCATGGGATAAGCCCCGCCAAGGGGTCAATCCGCCACGCTCACTCGTCGGCAATCACGAGGCCGCAGATGCGGGCGTTGATGGCCAGCTCGGTGCGGCTGCGGAAGCCGGTCTTCTCCAACAGATGCTTGACATGCACCTTCACGGTGCTCTCCGCGATGTTCAGGATCTCGCCTATCTCCGCGTTGGTGGCGCCCGTGGTCATCTCACGCAGCACTTCCAGCTCGCGTTCGGTGAGCTCGTAGCTGCTGGCGTTGCCCAGGCGTATCTCCGGCGTGCTGCTGGGATAGATGGACTCCCCGGCCATGGTGCGGTCCATGACCTCCAGGATGTCCATGCTGTTGTCCTCCTTGTACCAGAAGCTGTCCACCTTGGCCTGCCGCGCGCGCTCGATGTACGAGTATTCCGGCATGCTGGTGATGGCGATGATCTTGGTGCGCGGGCACGCGCGCTTGATGCGCGCCGCGGCGTCCAACCCGTTGGCGCCGCCCGCGGTGACCACGTCCATCAATATGAGGTCGATGCGGTGGATGGTGCAGTAGACGTCCGCCGCGAAGGCGCTGTCCAGCGAATACGCCAGACGGTAGCGCTCATTGCCCTTCACCAGCATCTCGAGCAACTGACGGGGGAGTGCCTGGTCTTCCACGATCATGACGTTGTAGGGCATGTTGGCGTCCATCTGATACCTCTCATTCGTTGGGAACGCTCAGCGTGAGCAGGAATCCCGGTTCCCATTGCAGGTCCATGCTACCACCCATCGGCTCGACCAGACGGCGCAGCGAGCTCAGTCCGCCGCCCTCATGCACCGGTCCGTCGGGGGCCGTCCCGTTGTTGTCCAACCTGGCCACGTAGCCATCCGGCAGGCTGTCCACCCTCACCCTCAGCACACTGGCGTTGGCGTGCCGCACGGCGTTGGTGGTGCACTCACGCATGGCGGCCAGCAGGAGCTCACGGGCGCTGCTGCCGATCGGTGGCATCTCTCCTTCGATCTCAAGGGATAAGCCCACGGCTGCCGCGGCATCCAGCAGGCGCTGCAGGTTGTCGGCGGTGCCCGAGGGGGCGTGGTCGTCACTTGCGAGCATCAGGCGCAGGCTCTGGGTCATGTCCCGTTGCAGCTGCGCGGCCTCCTGTGCAGCCTGGGCCTCGATGGGCGTGCCAGCGCCGGCGGGATTCGCCTGCAGCCAGCGCTTGGCGGCTATCAGATTGCGGCCCACCTCATCGTGCACGGCCATGCGCGCGCTCAGAACCTCGCGCTCGCGGATGATGGCGTCAACGTTGCTGCCGTATTCGGCAAGGCGGCGGTTGAGGTCGCGTGCGCGTGAATTGTCCGTCTCGAGTTCACGCTGCAGGGCGAACTGCTCGCTCACGTCCGTGGCCTTGAGCTCGAAGATGGGAAAGCCGCTCATCATGAAGTCGCGCCGCGTGAACGCGAAGGCACGTGTGGATCCACCCGATTCCACATCTGCGAGCGTGGGTTCGTCGAGCACCACCTGGTACAGTTCATCACCGTTCGCATCAATGAAGCGGTCGCGGCTCACCGCGCGCACGGTCTCCCAGAGTTCGTTGGCATCCAGCAGGTGCTCACCGGTGAGCTTGATGCACAGCTGCTCCATGCAGTTGTTCGACATCAGGGGCTGCCCGTTGGGCTCGTGGAAGCAGATGCCGGTGGAGGGCAGTTCGAAGCTCTGTTGGACACTCATGGAACTGGGCTGCGAGAAGAAGCGGTTGATGAGCTGCTCGATGTGTCGCGCCCCCAGGATCGTGATCGCCAGCGCGAAGAACACGAGCGCCACGAGCATCCACTGCTCCATCATCTGATCCAGGTTCCATCTGACATGCAGCATGACCGACGCGCCCAGCACCGCGAGCAGGGTGTAGGCCCCCAGGATACGGCGGTGGCGCTTCTCGCCCAGCATGAACGCCGCCATGTAGCCCGCTGCGAGCGAGCAGATGAGCAGGATGAAGACGCAGGTGAGAAGCGATGACCTCGCGTAGCTCAGCTGGATGAGTCCGTTCATCGCGACCCACCTCCCAGGGGGAGGCCCAGGCGGGCGAAGAAACTCTCGTCCTCGTGCGTGAGATCCAGGCGTCCACCCACCGCGGCGATGCGTTGCGCTTCCCAGTTGGCGGGCAGGTCGGCGGTACCGCCATCCAGCACGAGCTTGAGCATGAGCAGATCGCAATCGACGTACAGGTCCACCATGACCGCCTGCAGGCTGGGGAGCGCCGCGTCGATTGCGGCCTCGAACAGGTCGTAAGCCAATATGAGCAGCTGTCCATCGACGGCGGCGGTCGAGCGGTTCGAGCTCAGACGGCAGGTCGTCCCGTACAGCTCCAGATACTCGCAGGATTCCCTGAGTGCGAGCTCCAATTCGACGGGGCTCATACGCTCGCTGTCGTAGGCGAGCAGGGCAAGGTTCACGCGGCGCTTGATGTAGGCGCCCATCACGCAGGCGCGCGCGAGGTCCTGACGCGCGCGGTCGCCCGGT
>JAFRFV010000023.1 GCA_017434185.1 Coriobacteriales bacterium | reverse complement strand
CGTGAGCATCGCCACCGCGGCGGGTGCCCATGAGATCCCCGGCCTGCTGCTGGAAGAGGCCGATGCCCTTCGCGATAAGGTCGCGGTGCTCGCCCGCATCGCCCAGGAGGACATCTGATCATGAGCGAGCAGACCCCCAACTTCCCGCAGCCGCCACGCGGCTACACGCCGCCTGCTGCCCAGCCTGCCCAGCAGCCGCAGCGGACAGCGCCCTATGCTGCCGCTCCCGTCGCGCAGCAGCCCGTGCAGCAGCCCTACAGCATCGCTCCCGGTCCGCACCATGTGCATAAGTCCGTCATCGCTCTGTGGACCTTCAGGGCAGGGCTTGTCATCTTCTTCTCGATCCTCTTCAGTTCCTTCGGTGCCTTTACCGCGTTGGCCGAGCACACTCGCAATCCCGGTCTCTGGGTCGTGCTCATCCTGTTCGGCGTCCTGCTGTTCAGCTTCGGGCCCATGCTCGTCATCTCGTACATCTCCTACAAGCGCTTCACCTGGGAGGTCACCGACACCGAGCTCCATGTGCGCCGCGGGCTCATAAGCATCAAGAACACGCACATCCCCTTCCAGCGCATCCATTCGCTCGATTCCACTGCCACGCTGCTCGATCGCGCGCTGGGTCTCGTGACCCTCAACGTGCAGACCGCCGGCAGCGCGCGCCCGGAAGCCACCATCAATGGCCTCAAGCTGCAGGACGCCGAGGCCCTGCGTGCGGAGATCTTCGCGCGCAAGCGCTTCGCCGCCTATCAGGCACAGGCACAGGCCCAGGCGCGTTATGCCCAGGGTACCGGTGCCTTCAATGCCGCTGTCGATGGTGCCGTCGCGTCCGCTGCGGGCACCATGAGTCAGGTGGCAAGTTCCATCGACAGCATCGGTGCCGGTGGCAACGTCATCCGTGAGTTGGGGAACGTCTCCGACAGCGTGCGCGGCGTCTTCGGTGGTGCCGCCATCTTCGACGAGGCTCCCATCGAGTTCGAGTACAAGCTCTCCAACAAGGAGCTCATCCTGGCATCCATCTCCGGCGCCAGTATCACCGGCGCCTTCGCCACGCTGCTCGCGACCCTGGTTCCCCTGCTGGGCTCCGCCGCTGCGGTCTGGACGGCGGTCGAGCGCATGGCGGCGGACATCGCCTCCGGCGGCCTCGCCGGCGTGGGGACCCTGGCGCTCATCATCATCGGAAGCATCCTGCTCGCCGTGATCGTCTGGATCGCCTCGGCGCTGTCGCAGGCGCTCACCTACGGCAACTTCACCGTGCGTCGCCGCGGTGGGCGTATCGAGGTCGAGAAGGGCCTGCTCGCGCATCGCTTCAACGGCGTCGCGCTCGACCGCATCCAGTCGGTGCTGGTGAAGGAGGGCTTCGTGCGCCGTCTCTTCGGCTATGCCGAGGTGCGTGTCTCCACCGTCTCCAACGTGGCCGGCGGTGACAGCGGCAACAATTCGGGCAGCAACCCCACCGATGCCGCGGGCGTGGTCGTGCACCCCTTCATCAAGCGTGCCGACGTGCCCGCCTTCATCGCAACCGCTCTGCCCGAGTTCGCCAACGTGCCCGAGGGCGCCGCTCTGCAGCAGCTGCCCAAGGTCGCCCTGCGTCGCGCCCTGTTCCGTTGGAGCCTCTGGCCCTTCCTCACGTTCCTGGTCTGCGCGATCATCACCGACATCGTCCTGGTGGTCACCCGTGCCAACTTCCCCTTGTGGTTCGCGCCGTTGCTGGCTTTCCTGCTGGCCCTGCCCGGTATCCCCACGGCCATCCTGTGGTATCGTAACGCGCGCTTCGGCCACAGCCGCGACATGCTCACGCTGCGCAAGGGTGCCTACGGGCTCTCCACCACCTACACGTATCGTCGCAGGATCCAGTTCATCCAAGCGCTCGCGAACCCCTTCCAGCGCCATGCGAAGGTCGCCACGATCGTCGCGGAGACGGCGGCCGGGGACAGCGGCATCACCAACAGTCTGCGTGACCTGAGCCAGGAGGCGGCGGACGAGCTGCTGGATTGGATCCGCCCCAGGGGTCACGCTCAGGCGGCGCTTATCAACAAGAACGAAGAATAGGGAACGAGGCGGTTCGACCTTCATATG
>JAFRFV010000247.1 GCA_017434185.1 Coriobacteriales bacterium | reverse complement strand
GCGGCGCAGGCCAGGGCGAGGCAGAGCAGCGGGATGATGAGGCGTTTCATGTGTTTCTCCTGTTCATGCGGTTCGGATACCGTGCGTATCATCCATTAAACGAATGGAAAGTGCAATGCATCTCGCCGTTTTCCGGGCTTGTCACCGATTTGTTTACATTACGTGCATGATTCTCATCTACATATATTCTTATGAAAAATTATTCAAGATTGATTTTATCCTGTGCGTAGAATAGAATTCCTACTCGTAATATGGCGCGCTGGGATGAAGCCGCGCGCTCCAATCGAGCAAGGAGAAGAGATGAAGTTCGATTTCAAGAAGCTCGCCGCTGTCCTGTGTGGCGCTGCGCTGGTGAGCATGCTGGCCCTGGCTGCTTGCAGCAACGGCGGCACCCAGCCCGCTGACAACGGCACCGATGCCGAGCCCGTCCCGGCCGTCCAGCATGACCCGGTGACCATCCAGGTCTTCGCAGCCAACTCCCTGGCCAAGGCCATGCCCGAGATCATGGCCGCCTATCAGGTCGATCATCCTTGGGTCACCTTCGCTGACGCCCAGTACAAGGCCTCCGGCGATCTGGTCGAGATGCTCAAGGGTGGCGCATCCTCCGACATCCTGATCACCGCTTCCAAGGCGACCATGGATAACGCGCAGGACGGTGGCTACATCGATCAGGCCACTCGCTTCGACATGTTCACCAACGATCTGGTCGTGGTCTCCAAGAAGGACTCCGGCATCAAGATCAACAACCTGGCTGACGTTGCCAACTACAGCCTGTGCATCGGCGACGAGTCCGTGCCCGCCGGCAACTATGCTCGCCAGGCTCTCTCCACCGTTGGCCTGTATCAGGGCGGCGACGGTGGCAAGGGCGGTTCCTATGTTGGTATCGACCCGCTGCTGGACACCTCCGTGGGTAACGTGTGCAAGCATGCTTCCTCCGGTGAGGTCGATCTGGCCATCGTCTACAGCTCCGACGTGTATCGTTTCGATGGCGTCGAGGTTGTCTACCAGATCCCCGGCAACACCCACAAGAACATCGTCTACCCCGCTGCCATCTGCTCCGACAGCAAGGTCTCCCAGGATGCCCAGGAGTTCATCGATTGGGCTACCTCCGATCCCGAGGCCATCAAGATCTGGCAGGCTTGGGGCTTCACCCTGGCATAGGCAACACAGTGGAGTCACGGGACAAATACTCCAGGTGTGATTCGCAGAGGAAGGCCGCCGTCCGGAAACGGGCGGCGGCACTTCTGCATCTCGAGCGCGCTGCCTGCGCGCTCTGTGCGTTCGTGCTGTGCGCGTGCGCTTATCTCATGCTCCCCGCTGCTGCACAGGCTGTCGAAGACCTGCAGTTCGGCACCGTGACGGTGTCCGCCGACGGCAGCGCCGCCATCAAGGAGAAGTGCGACTTCGGCCTGGCCGACTACACGCGCTTCCAAGTGGGCAGCAACCGCAACGTCGACGAGACCTACATCGGCTACGCCTACTACGTGGGTGCCGACGCCAACCAGGTGGTGGCCATCTACACCAATAAGGACGCGGTCGTCTACATCCCGCAGGACCAGGCGACGGCGGTCGAGTACAGTCTCAAGAACTCCACGCAGGAAGAGGACCTGGCTGCCATGCTCGCGGCGCTC
>JAFRFV010000246.1 GCA_017434185.1 Coriobacteriales bacterium | reverse complement strand
GTCGACATCTATCCCGGTATCAAGAAGGGTTACATCAACTGCGAGCATCAGTGGTGGTTCCCCGAACTCGAACAGTCCGGCCGTGGCTTCCAGCTCTGCCAGATCAACTGCCTGGTGCCCACGTATCACGAGGCGCAGTGCCGCATCTGCGGTTCCGGCTACCTGCGCGGGTACGCGGTGAAGGTCTACAAGGCCACGCCCGAGAACTCGCCCTTCGGCAACCCGGTGCCATGCGGTGAGGACGGAACGGAGATCATCCATGACTGCAGTGATCAGAGGCTCAAGGATTGGGCTGTTCTCGATTACGAGGGGAGGTAGCCATGCAGTACTCAATCGTCACTGATCTGAACCGTTGCGTTGGTTGCCTGGGTTGCATGGTCGCTTGCAAAGCCATCAACAGTGTCCCCATCGGAAACTATTGGCTCAAGGTCCTGCGTATCGGCCCCAATGAGAAATCCGACGTTGACACGTATCCCAACGTTGACATGTACTTCCTTCCTGTCAGCTGCCAGCACTGCGCCAAGCCCGAGTGCGTCGCCGTGTGTCCCACCGGCGCGAGCCAGAAGATCGCCGATGGTACCGTCCAAATCGACAAGGAGAAGTGCATCGGCTGCCAGTTCTGCGTCATGGCATGCCCCTACGGCGTGCGTTATCTGAACGAACAGGAGCGCGTCGTCGAGAAGTGCACCCTCTGCGAGCAGCGTATCTCCGCAGGTGAACTGCCCCAATGCGTCACCCAGTGCGGCGGTCGCGCCCGCTTCTTCGGTGATTTGGATAAGGGCATCGAGTCCTTCAAGACCGCTCCTCGCGGCATGATCGGCAAAGAAGTGGAGTGCACCGTGGGCTCGTATCTCAAGCCGTTCTCCGAGAGCGAAGTCTACTGCTTGCCGGACGTGGGCAACGGTCCGTCGTATCGTTACATCATGCGCAAGCACATCTGGCGCGGATAGAAGAGGAAGGGGATAGATAATGGAAACTCAATGGCCTCTCGTCATCTTCACCCTCGCACTGTGCCTGGCCGGCGGTCTGCTGTTCATGCAGAGCCTCATGGCCCTGATCGGCAAGGGAACGCCTAAGTTCCAGAAGCTCGCCGCCATCACCAACATCGCGATCATCGTCATCGGTGGCATCGCCGTGTTCTTCCACCTGCAGCACTGGGAGAGGATCTTCAACGGCTTCGGTCACATCACAAGTGGTATCACCCATGAGCTCATCATGGTCGTGTTGGCGCTTGCCATCCTGATCGTGTTCCTCGTGTTGCTCAAGAAGGGCGAGCTTCCCAAGTGGGCCGCCATCGTGGGTATCGTCGTGGCAGTCGTGCTGGTGTTCGTGACCGCGAACTCCTACAACATGGCAGCCCGTCCCGCCTGGAACAACTTCGCCTGGTATCTGAACATCTTCGCGGATGCCTACCTGATGGGCGCCTTCGCAGCATGGGCACTGGCCGGCATCATCGACGATGAGTCCTGTGCTTGGAACGGCAAGCACGGCATCTTCGCCGCCATCGCCAAGGCCGTCGCTGTCGTGGCCTACGCCATCAACATCGCCACTGTCAAGTTCGCAAGTGTGGGTCACTACTTCGATCCCACCCAGCCCACCAAGCCCGTCGTCGAGACAGGGTCCTACATCTCCCGTATGCTCTCCGGCGATCTGGCCCTCGCCTTCTGGCTGGGTGTCGTCATCATCGGCATCATCGTCCCGCTGGTGCTGGCCTGGCTCAAGCGTGGCAAGGAAGCCAAGGAAGCCGAGTACTTCGCAATCGCCGCGGTGCTCTGCGCCATCGTGGGTGCGATCTGCTTCCGCACGATCTTCTTCGCGCTCGGTAGCTCCGTCTTCCTGTTCT
>JAFRFV010000245.1 GCA_017434185.1 Coriobacteriales bacterium | reverse complement strand
TCCCAGAACCGGGAGTCGCTCACGATGCATCCCTCCAGGTCGGGACTGTAACGTACGTGCACGTAGGTCATCCAGTTGTTGTCGTAGTCGCGCAGGACGCCGTTGCGCAGGTCGCGCAGGATGATGTCCTTGGCTTTGAAGAAGTCCGCGAGATCGCTGTGGCGGCTGCGGGATTTGCTCTCGTCGATGCCTATGACGTACGCCACGTCGGGCATGTACTCCGCCGCTGCGTCCGCGATGCGCGACTGATCAACCGGCAGGACGAAGGAATCGAGCTTGGTCACGAGTTCGGGCGCGTACTCCACGTCCATCGCTATGGTGCCGGCGGGCAGGGTCGCGTCGGGCGTGTACTCGTACAGGACCGCCCAGTCGCCCTCCTGGTCGAAGACCACCTTCTGACCGGGCGCCAGGCTCACATGCTGCGTCAGGGTCTTGGTCGCGCGCTCGTAGATGTCCACGCTGCCGCCGTACTGCAGCTTGTTGAACTCCGCGAAGGCGATGCCGCCGCCCACGCCGGCCACCACGGCTCCGGCGATCAGGCAGATGAGGGCCGTACGTGCCAACTTAGACATGCTCGGTCACCGTCCTCTCCTGGGTGGGGGATAAGCGCTTCCAATCGTGCGTCTTCCTGATGCCTTGCAGCAGGAGCAGGGCCAGACCGCACACGATGGCGCCCAAGCCCAGGCACAGCAATGCGATGCCGATGAGCGGGTAGCCTTGGATGCCCATGACGATGGAGACGCCGAAGCCCACCATGAAGGCGAGCGCGGTGAGCACGCAGAACAGTAGGAGCACCGCAAGGCAGACCACGAGCGCGACCCGCACGAGCCAGATGATGCCGCGTCCCGTGGCACGCGCGCCCTTGCCGGGCAGGGCCGCCGCGCTCTTGAGCACGGGATGCTTGCTGCCGGCGGGCGTCGCCACGGCGCCGTCCGCTACATCCGTCGCTTGAGCCGCGGCAGCGACAGCGGCCTGCCTCCTGCGCTCGCGCGCATCCTTCAGGCGGGAGAAACGCTCCATGAGGTCGAGCTTATCCCCAATGGAAAGCATGGCGCTCGCGTCGCCCTGCGCGTAGTCGGCCACGCCCGCCGCCTGGGGCAGGTCGCCGCCGCCCGCGTCGCCCTCTGCAGGCTTGAGCTCGGCGCTGGGGTAGGCGGACAGGATCTCGGCCACGAGCTCGTCGAAGTCGCCGAACTCCGCGATCGCCTCCTCCTGGCTCTTGCCGTTGGCCACCTCCAGGTCTATGTGCTGGGCGTACTCGTCGATGATGTCGGTCTGCTCGACCTCGTCCAGTATCGCTATGCGTTGCTGCAATCGGCTGAGGAACTGCTGCCTATCCACGTTCGTTCATCTCCTTCAGGAATTCGCATACGCTGTTGTGGAACTCGTCCCACTCCCGCTCGAGGGCGTCCAGCTGCAGGATGCCCGCCGCGGTGATGTGGTAGTACTTGCGCGGTGGCCCCTCGGGCGACTCACGCAGATAGGTCTCGAAGTAGCGCTCGTTGGTCAGGCGCTTGAGCAGCGGGTAGATGGTGCCTTCGTTGACGTCGATGGCCTGGCGGATTGTCTCGACCAGCTCATAGCCATAGACGTCACGACGGCGTACGGTCTTCAACACCATCAGCTCCAGAACGCCCTTCTTGAATTGAGAGTTCATACTGCCTCCTCTGTTAGGTGCCATGTTAAGCAAGCTACCTTGCATTGTCAAATAGCTATTCGAGCTGTTGCTTTCTCGTAAGGATTTCTCCACAGCGCGTTCGGCGCGGGCAGCTGTTGCTTTCTTGTAGGCTCGCCCCCACCAACTTGAAATGCGCTATGCTTATCATCTTGTGGATAAGCGCCCGAATACGGAGAGGGAATGGCAAGGTCCGGCGGATATCATTACACCGAGGAGATGCTGCGTTGCGGCATCGAGGCATCCTTGCGCCCCGACATCATCGACGCCCCGGCAGCGGGCTCCCAGAGCCGGGGGCCGCTCACTAGGATATCGTTCGAACCCCCGGCTCTGGGGGCCGATGTCGCAGAGTCAAGCTTGCGCGACGCGGCATCCGCCGACGCATCGCGCGGCTCACTGCGCGACGCGGCGCCGGCGCAGTTCACACGACGCAGCTTCATGAAGGGCGCGGCCACCGTTGCGGCGGGCGCAGTGCTCGCCAGTGTAACGGGCTTATCCCTTAGCGCCTGTGGCAAGAAGGAGGAGCCCATCGAGGTGGAGCAGGCGGACGGCCTGATGGTGAGCGCGCAGGATCTGCTCAATTTCTCGGACCTCGAACTGCTTGAGCCCGAGGTGGACGAGGAAGGGGTCGAAGAGGAGCTCTACCACGTCGACGCGGTCTACCGCTACCCGGCTGGCACGATGCTGTGGATGGCGGGCTCCAACACGGCGGTCATGACGCTGTTGGGTGACAGTGCGTCGCCGCTCACCCAGCTCGCGCTGTTCAACCTGGCCACGGGCACGCACACCATCGTCCTGCCCAAGGCTGTGAGCAGCGCGGAGGGTTTCGAGATCTACGAGGCGCGCGGCTCGAGCTCCGTGCTGGCGTGGGTGGAGTGCAACTACATCACCAGTGACTGGCGGCTCTACGCGGCGCCCATCCTTGAGGGAAGCACGCTGGGCCTGCCCGTGCTCTTCGACGAAGGGAACAAGGACTTCGACCCGCCGTGGCTGTGTGTCGACACCGACCACGTGTTCTGGTACCTGCTGCCCACCGAGGGCGGCCCATACACCTACGACGATTCGCTCGTGAAGATGCGCGCGATGGACGCGAACGAGGCGACCGTCATCTACAGTTCGCCCGGTCGTCTGATCACCATCCCGGAACGCAGCGACCACTTGATCACCATCACGCCGCGTGCGCAGACCAACGGCGTCTACTACATCCTGACCGCGTACGACCCCTACGAGAACAAGGTGGTCGACCAGGTGATGATGCCGCGTAGCGTGAGGGTCCTGAACGCGAACTACCTGAACGGACGCTTCGCGTTCAGCATCGAGGCGTCGTACAGCTCCGAAAGTGCGATCGCCCAGATGGGGACCTACTACGACCTGGGCGATGGGCGCTGGTTCCGCCTGCCCAAGACCCCGGCCTGCACTCCCGTCATGAGCAAGAACCGCCTGCTCGTGAAGAGCGGCCGCGGCATCGCCTGCATCGACCTCGAGGCGGGCAACTACTACAACATCCCCACCATGAGCCGCAGCCTCGATTACGGCGAGTTCCTGGCCAGCACCGGCGTGACGGAGCGCGTCGTTTCCTACTGCACCGTCACCAGCGAGACCGACTCCTCGCAGAGGACCACCATCATCCGCGTCTTCACACTGCTCAAATAGCGCGTGCAACGCACGAGGCGGCCCTTTCGGACCGCCCCGTGGGGAGAGAGCGTATGGGATAAGCGCCTACGCACCGGCGAGGCTGCCGATGAGGCCGCAGGTGGTGAGACCGCAGCAGATGCAGCAGACGAGCAGGACGCCAAGGATCACCAGGATGACGGTGGTGGCGGTGTTGCTCTTCTGAGCGGGCTGGGGCTGGCTGTTATAGGGGATCTGCTGCGGCTGCGGCACATAGGACGCGGGCTGGGTCTGAGCAGCAGGCTGGGGTTCCGGTTGGGGCTTCTTGTAGTCGACGGTGGTCAGGTCGGCACCGCAGGAGGTGCAGTACTTGGAATCATCGTCGATCTGGCTACCACAGGACTTGCAATACATGGCGACTCCTTCTCTCGCAATCATGTCTGGTACGTGACTCATCATATACGAGTTGCTCCACCGCACGTTTGCGGGAATGCAACGGTTCGTCATCACTCGCGACCACGGCGTGTGGACGCGGGCTGCAGGTGCTGCGAAGAATCAATGAACGTGCAACGGATTGCGCTTATCACCCGCTAAACTTGCAGCATCGTTTATCATTGTTGGAGAACGCTGCCGTACCGCGTCATCGACGCTTCGCATAGCACGAGAACATGTGAGGAGACACCATGAACGCCGAAACCCGCCGCATCCTGTTGGTCGAGGACGAGAAGGCCATCCGCGATGCCGTCGCCGCCTATCTGGAGCGCGAGAACTACTGGGTCACGCCCGTGGGCGATGGCCAGGCTGCCCTGGACGAGTTCGCCAAGCACCACTTCGACCTGATCATCCTGGACCTGATGCTGCCCAAGATCTCGGGCGAGCGCGTGTGCCGCAACGTGCGCGACACCAGCGACGTACCCATCATCATGCTCACCGCCAAGGGCGAGGTCGAGGATCGCATCATCGGTCTGGAGCTGGGCGCGGATGACTACCTGATCAAGCCCTTCAGCCCCCGCGAGCTGGTGGCCCGCGTGCGCGCCCTGCTGCGCCGCGCCCATCCGGCGGAGGACCCGCAGCGTGAGATCCTGGAGTTCGGCGACCTGTCCATCGACGTCTCCGGTCACAAGGTGACCGTCGCGGGCCGCGAAGTCGACCTGACCGCCAGCGAGTTCAAGCTACTCACCACGCTGTCCCGCTACCCCGGCCGCGTCTACTCCCGCATGGAGCTGGTCGAGAAGGTGTTGGGCTACGACTTCGAGGGCTACGAGCGCACCATCGATTCCCACGTGAAGAACCTGCGCGCCAAGCTGGGCGACGACCCCAAGAAGCCCACCTGGATCTACACGGTGCACGGCGTGGGTTACCGCTTCGAGATCCCCAAGAAGGAAGAGCCCGCCGCGCCCGCGCAGGGCTAACGCATCATGGCACAGGGGCATCGCGTCTCCAACGAAGAGGCCGAGGAGATCATCCAGCATAAGCGGGACGACGTTCTCGCTGGTGAGAAAGCCCGTGATAGGGATAAGCGCGTGCGCGATGCGAGTCGTGCGGCCAAGGGGCGCTTCAAGTTCTCGAACATCCCCTATGCGCTGCGTCTGACCGGCGCGTTCGCGCTGACCGCGCTCATGACGGCGCTCATCTCCGCCTGCATCCTGGCGGTGGTGTGGGAAGGCGAGTTCCAGGACTACACGCGCGAGAACATGCAGATCATGGCGGATCGCACCGCCAACCAGATAGGCGTGCGCTACGAGCGCGAGGGCAGCTTCAGCACGAGCGTGCTCGCGCCGGCCAGTGCCACGAGCGCCGCGAACTCCGACATCGCCATCCAGGTGCTCAACAGCGACAACCGCGTGGTCTACGACGACACCTGGAGTGCGGGCGGGCACCAGGAGGGCGGGCTTTCGCTGGCGCCTTCCACTGAGCAGTCCGTCACCGCCGACATCGTCGCCGACGGGCAGGTGGTGGGCACCGTGCGTCTGTGGGCGTACAGTTCCGACTCCTTCTTCACCAAGAACGACATCGCCTTCCGGCAGTCCTCCTATGACGCCATCGTGGTCGCCGGTGTGATCGCGGTCGCATTGGCGCTGCTGGTGGGTTTCATCGTGGCGCGCGGACTGGTGGATCCCATCCGCCGCGTGACCGCCACCGCGGAGGCCGTCAAGAGCGGCGACATGAACGCGCGCACGGGCATGACGGGCGCGGACGAGATCAGCCAGCTGGGCGAGACCTTCGATGACATGGCGGATTCCATCCAGCGCGACCGCGACCTGGAGCGGCGCCTGACCACGGACGTCGCGCACGAGCTGCGCACGCCCCTGATGGGCATCACCGCAACGGTCGAGGCCATCATGGACGGCGTCTTCGATGCGGACGGCGAGCACCTGGGCGCCATCAACTCCGAAGCCCTGCGTCTGAAGCGCCTGGTCGAAGCGCTTCTCAACCTGAGCCGCCTGGAGACCGGTAGCGTGCGCTTCAACGAGGAGGTCATCGACCTTCCGGAGCTGATCGGGCAGTTGGTGCTCTCGCACGAGGCGCTGCTGGAAGCGGCCGAACTGCATCTGCTCTACGACTTCGACGACGACGTGATCGTGGATGGCGACAAGGACCTGCTGCGCCAGGCCACCGCCAACCTCATCTCCAACGCCGTGCGCTACAACAGCGAGAACGGTACCGTGACCGTGCAGGTGCGCAAGCGCGATGGCATGGCCGCGATCAGCGTGAGCGACACCGGCATCGGCCTTTCGCAGGAGGACATCGAGCACGTGTTCTCACGCTTCTGGCGCTCCGATGCCGGCCGCGACCGTGCGCGTGGCGGCTTGGGCGTGGGTCTGGCCGTGGTGAAGGAGATCGTGGACTACCACAAGGGTCGCATCGAGGTCGAGAGCGAAGTGGGCAAGGGCACCACCTTCACGCTGCTCATCCCGCTGCATCAGGAGGAAGCACCCGCCAAGGTGCAGAAGGTGCTGGGCATCGAGGTGCCCAAGCGCAAGAGCAGCGGCAAGGCCAGCGACAACAGTGGCAAGATGCCGGCGGTCAAGAGTGGCGCGAGCGGACAGAGCGGCTCGCAGGCGACCATCCGCTCCATCAAAGGCGGCTCCAAGAGCGGCAAATAGCTGCAAAAGCGGGTTCCATAGCGTAGAATAGCCCCATCACCGCACGTTCGTCGCGGCGCGGCAACGCATCGCCCGCGCCACGCCTGAAAGGACCCGCAGCATGTCTCAGCGCAACCCCATGAACGACCGCTACAAGGGCGACGGCCCCTCCGGCAGCACCAAGAAGAGCACTTCCAACGCCAAGCCCAAGCAGAAGGCCGCCAGCACCATCTACACGCCCGCGCCCATGTCCAAGGAGGATAAGCGCAAGGCGCAGCGTGCCAAGGAGAAGGAGCAGCGCCGCGAGATGGAGAAGGTCATGGCCGCTGCGGGCGACCCCCTCAACGCGGAATACCAGAAGTACCGCCGCCTGTGGTGGGCGGGTCTCATCGGCGCCATCGTGTTCACGGCCCTGTCCTGGGGTATGCGCGTGTGGTTCCCCGACGCCGTCGTGCCCAGCGTGATCTTCCTGCTCCTGGCCTACGCTGCCATCATCGCCGCCTTCGTGCTCGACCTCAAGAAGGTGCGCCCCATGCGTCTGGAGCACCAGAACCGCGTGATGAGCATGAGCAAGAAGGAGAAGGAGCGCCTGGTCCAGGAGGCCGAGAAGAAGCAGCTCGACGCCATCGAGGCCAAGAAGGCCGAGAAGGCCGCCAAGGCAGCCAAGAAGGAAGACAAGTAGCGGCTCGCCGCGCGCGTCAGGGCGGCTGCCATCAAAGCCAAGGGACCCATATTCCTGCTCATAACCGCAGTCCTCTGGGGTATGGCCTTCGTCGCCCAGTCGCAGGCGGCGGAAGCGGTGCAACCCTGGACCTTCAACATGAGCCGCAACCTGGTGGGCGTGCTCTTCTTGAGCGCCGTCATCGCTTGGCGCAAGCGCAGCGGCGCGGACAAGCCCCCGGTGACGAATGGGGACAGTCCCCATTCGTCACTTTTTCACAAAGGGGACAGTCCTGCCGGCGGCTACACCCACCGCACGCTCATCATCGCGGGCGTGCTCTGCGGTCTCGTGCTCTGTGTGGCGTCGTATCTGCAGCAGGCCGGCATCACCGCATATCCGCCCGAGGCGGCGGCTTCCGGGCGCAGTGGCTTCGTGACCGCCAACTACATGATCATGGTTGCGCTGAGCGTGGTCTTCATGGGCAAGCGCCCGCATTGGCTCGTGTTCGTGAGCGTGGGTGTGGCCATGCTGGGTATGTACTTCCTCTGCGTGCCCGAAGGTCTGGGCAGCATCTATCTGGGCGACCTGCTCGTGTTCGCCTGCGCGGTGGGATACGCGGCGCACATCCTGGTCATCGACCACTACACACAGGTGGATGGCGTGCGCTTATCCCGTATGCAACTGATCACGGCGGGCGCGGTGAGCGCCGTCTGCGCGCTCGTGTTCGAGCATCCGTCCATGGCGATGATCCTGGCGGCGGCCGTCCCCATCCTGTACGCGGGCATCGCGAGCGACGGCATCGCCTACACGCTGCAGATCGTGGGGCAGCAGTACACGGATGCGACCGTGGCGAGCATCATCATGAGCTTGGAGGCCGTGTTCGCGGCGCTGGGCGGCTGGATCATCCTGAACGAGAGCCTGAGCGCGGTGGAGGTCTTCGGTTGCGCGCTCGTGTTCGTGGCGGTCATCCTTGCGCAGGTGCCGGACTTCATCGCCAACGCCCGCGCCAAGCACGCCCCCGCCTGATGTGGATTGGGGACGTGTTTCCTTCCACATTCGTGTAGCAGGGGACACGTTTCGCCGTGCTTATCCCCTTATTGCTCTTCCTTCTCCAGGAGCTCAAGCAGCTCCTGCTTGCTGTGGATGTCCAGCTTGGCGTAGATCTTGCGTCGGTACATGCTCACCGTGTTCTCGGATAAGTGCAGCGTCTCCGCGATCACCGCGACGGTCTTGCCCTGGCTGTAGAGTTCGAGCACCTCTGCCTCACGCCCCGACAGCCCCGCACGTGCCGCCAGCGCCTCGCAGCGCTGCTTGTTCGCCTCGCGCGTGGAAGTGACGTGGCTCGTTTCCATGAGCGCGTCCACGTCGGTTTCGGTGAAGAGGTACAGGTAGAGGAACGCGAGCACCACCAGCAGTCCCATGCCTTGGGTGATGGCGCCGAAGCTATCGGGGATCGCGTTCACCACGATGCCCGAAGCCAGCGATGCGATCTTGGCGAGCGCCAGAAGCGAGCCCGCCACCATCAACGGGTGGAACGAGGTGCGCTGGCAAAGGCGCAGGCTGAACACCACGATCAAGCAGCGGAAGAGTTCGCCGCACACGCGGCTCACCACGTACATCTCGCGCGAGTGGGCCGCATCGATGGTCAGCCCGGCAACGCAGACCACCGCCACGAAGAACACACAGCGATACACGACGACCGCATCAAGGCGCCTGCTCAGTTTCCCGCTCAGGACGATCAGTCCCGCGGTCAGCAGGGTCGACGCGACCATCACCAACGACATCATCGATGTCCAACCGCCGCGCGCGCCAGTGAACAGACCCTTCATCGCGCCCATGAAGATACCGAAGACAGCGACCGCCAAGAGCAGCTTGATCACCAGCGGCTTGATCTCAGCCTTCTCCTCTTTGGTCATCGTCTTGCCGTCATTGATCGAAAGCCCGCTCGCTGGGTCATGCGAGAGCAGCAGCACCGGGACGAAGGGCAGCAGGCTCACCAGCACCAGCCCGAACACACCGGTGATGAAACCCGAGACCGACATGAGGCAGAAGGTGAGGCCATAGGCTACCAAGACGTTCAGGATCGCATCCTGGGGCCCCAGCGCGATGAAGCGGCTGATGAACTGCAGGTAGATGAGTGCCGTACCGACGCCCGTGAACAGACTGCTCAGCATCAGCACCAGGCCGAAGAGCGGGTCCCCATAGCCCACCAAGCCGGAGAGCATGGTGCCACAACTGCACAGCACACCCGCGATTATGAGCGCGCGCAAGCTGTCGACGGAATGCGCCACCTTGTTGCGCATGAGCGCGCAAGCCAAGAGGGCGATGATGTTCACGATGGTCGAGCCCCAGGAGAAGAGATTCCCCACGCTGATGCCGCTTTCCGTTACACCTGTGCCCCCACCGTATATGTTCAGGAAGCCGAAGCACATGAAGATGTAGAGCTGCAGCGCAGCATAGGCGAAGACGAGCCTGACGTTGATCTTCTCCAAAGAAACCCCCTTTTCCGAACTCGAATGCATGGTATCAGACGAATGGGTGTAGGTGCTACACCTAAATGGGGTGTAACGAATACACCCCCTGAAAGATGCAATGGGGAAGGGGATAAGAACACCCCCTATGGGCGATTCCTCGACGGGCATGGCCGCGCTTATCCTCAGCGCGTCAATCAATCCAACCTAGAAGGGGGAGACATGCAAAGATTCAACCTGAGTCGCCGTTCCTTCATCAAGGCATCGGCTCTGGGCGCCGCCATCGCGGCTTCCGGTATCGCCGTTGCCCCGATGCAGGCCCTTGCTGAAGAGTCAGCTCCCAGCACCGGTGGCGCCACCAAGCACGTTCGTACCGTCTGCCGTGGTTGCGGTAAGATGGAATGCGGCGTGTGGGTGACCATCCGCGAGGGTCGTGTGGTGAAGATCGAGGGCGACGACACCGCTTGGGGCTCCAACGGCAACTGCTGCACCAAGTCCCAATCGTCCATCCTGGCCACCTACCATCCCGACCGTCTGCACTATCCCAAGAAGCGTACCGCCGAGAAGGGCGCCGATGACGCTGGCTGGGTGCGCATCACCTGGGACGAGGCCATCAGCATGATGTGCGAGAGCATCACCAGGATCCAGGAGAAGTACGGCAAGCCCACGCTCATGCAGATGTGCGGTACCAGCCGTATCTGGGCCAACGTCGCCTCCCGTGGCCTTGGCTCCTTCTTCAGCACTCCCAACATGCATGCCGCCAACCAGATCTGCAAGGGCCCGCGTCGTGAGGCCGGCTCCCTGACCCTGCAGAACGGCGTGCACTTCATGGCCAACGTCGATCGCCCGGCCGTCTACGTGCAGTGGGGCACCGACCAGACCATGTCCAACTACGACGACTCCTGCCGTACCATCAACGAGGTCATCCAGGATTCCAAGTGCTTCATCTCCATCGACCCGCGCGTGTGCAACTCCGGTAAGGAAGCCGACTACCACATCGCCCTGCGTCCCGGCACCGACCAGGCTCTGGCCTATGCTTGGACCCGCATCGTCATGGATCGCGAGCTCTACGATGACACGCTCGTGAAGTTCTGGAGCAACGCTCCCTTCCTCTATTGTGAGGAGATCGATCGCGGCGGTTGGCTGGGTGTCACCCACAACGCCTCCGACCTGTTCGAGGTCAAGACCCGCCTGCTCAAGGAGAGCGACCTGGTCGAGGGTGGCGACGTGCACAAGTTCATGGTCTGGAACAACGCCACCGACAGCCTGACCTGGTTCAACGCCAACGAGAAGATCGGTATGTGGGAGGGTCAGACCGAGTACGACATCCCCACCACCGGTTTCCAGTACAAGTACGGCGGTTGGGTGCCCGATATCCCCGCTGGTCCCGAGGGCATCGACCCCGCACTGTGGTGCGACGGCGACGGCTTCCCCGTGACCCTGAAGGACGGCCGTCAGGTCAAGTGCAAGACCGTCTGGCAGCACTACTGGGATAAGAGCGTCAGCGAGTGGACCATCGAGAAGGCCGCCGAGGTCTGCGATGTCGATGCGAAGCTGATCGAGGAGACCTGCCTCATCTGGGCCACCCGTCTGGACGATCGTCACGGCAACGGCGGTCTGAACGCCCAGCTCGCTCCCGAGCAGGTCGGCTCCGCCATCCAGATGTTCCGCACCATCTACCTGCTGTTCTTCATGACCGACAACTACGACGTCCCCGGTGGCAACCGCGGCGTCACCCGCTCCAGCATGGGCAGCACCTTCCCGCCCTACAACGCTCCTTCCACCGCTGCTCCCCAGTCCAACTGGGACGCCCGCGCCAACATGACCGGTATCGACAAGCTGCCTCTCACTCGTTGGTGGGATGCGTGGACCGATGCCACCTCCATCTGGGATGCCGCCCATGAGGGCACCCCGTACCCCGTCAAGGCCGCCATGTGCGTTTCCGGCGACTTCATGAACCAGTCCAACGCCACCTACGGCTTCGAGGCTCTCAAGAACATGGACTTCCTGGTCGTCGTCGACCTGTGGCAGACTCCCACCGCCCAGATCGCCGATCTGATCATGCCCTGCGCCCAGTGGCTCGAGGTCCCCGGCTACATCCGCACCTCCCAGGGTTCCTCCGGTCACTTCGGTGTTGCCCAGCAGTGCAGCACCTGCCCCGGCGATGCCATGTACGAGGGCGAGATCGTGCGCCTGCTCTACAAGTACATGAAGGTCCCGTTCTTCAACCCCGCCACCGGCGATCCGTGGGATCAGGACTGGAGCGCCTGCCTCAACACCGACGCCAGCCGCACCGGTCTGGCCAAGACCTGGGACGAGCTCTGCGCCCTCTTCCAGGAGCATGGCTTCTGGAGCGCCAAGGAGGTCTTCAAGGAGGACTGGGGTACCTATCGTCGCTTCCTCATGGGTTATGAGCGCAACTACGATTCCAACCCCAAGATCACCAAGCCCAAGCAGTACGATGGCATCCCCGGCTTCAAGACCCCCACGATGAAGGCCGAGATGTGGTCCACCATCATCGAGACCTACCTCTCTCCCGATGAGCCCACCAGCAAGGGCAGCCTGACCGAGGGTTGGGATATCTACGAGCTCGCCATGCCCGTCTACAGCGAGCCTCCTGTGAGCCCCGTGAGCACTCCCGAGCTCTACAAGGAGTATCCGTTCAACATGACCACCGGTCGCCGTATCCCCGTGTACTTCCACAACGAGCATCGCCAGCTGCCCTGGTGCCGTGAGCTGTGGCCCGTTCCCCGCGTCGAGATCAACCCCGGCGATGCTGCCAAGCTTGGCATCGAGCAGGGCGACTGGTGCTGGATCGAGAGCCCGTGGGGCAAGGTCCGTCAGACCGCTGACCTGTACTACGGCGTGCGTCCCGGCGTCATCAACTGCGAGCACCAGTGGTGGTTCCCCGAGAGCGAATCCCACACCAAGGGTTTCGACCTGTGCTCCATCAACTGCCTGGTCAACAAGGATGCCCAGTGCCCCATCTGCGGTGCCTCCCAGCTGCGTGCCTACTGCGTGAAGGTCTACAAGGCCACCCCGGAGAACTGCCCCAACGGCATCGTGATCCCCACCGATCAGACCGGCGTTCAGATCATCACCAATGCATCCGATCCGCGACTCGTCGCCTGGATGCCCGACCATGAGGGAAGGGAGTAGCCATGACCCAGTTCGCTATCGTCACCGACCTCAATCGCTGCGTTGGTTGCCTGGCCTGCATGACCGCTTGCAAGATGCTCAACGATGTGCCCATCGGTTCCTATTGGCAGAAGGTTCTGCGCATCGGCCCCAACCCCAAGTACGAAGGTGCTGAGAATCCCGATGTCGAGATGTACTTCATCCCCGTGGGCTGCCAGCACTGCATCAAGCCCGAGTGCGTGAAGGTCTGCCC
>JAFRFV010000244.1 GCA_017434185.1 Coriobacteriales bacterium | reverse complement strand
TTTCCCTCCACATTGGTGTATAAAGGGACCGGTCTGCAGAACCTGCAGACCTGTCCATTTTACCACTTTTGTGGTGGGAAACACGTCCCCTTTCCACATGAAGAGAGACGGCCGAGTGGCCGCCTCCCGTGTCATTTGCCGATGATCACCAGTAGGTCCCCGGGGTCGTAGCTCCAGCTGCCATCGTTCTTGATGACCTCACCGCCTCCCAGGATCTGGGCGATGTCCTCTGCGATGGGCTTATCCGCATCCTTCTCGTAGACGATCGTGTTGCCGCTGTAATCGCCGCTATCGGCATCACCGGTGGAGGTCATGTAGCCGTAGGCCGTGAGCAGTTGCGCGTTCTTGCCCGCGACACCCTGGATGTTGGCGCCGTTGAGCACGCGGATCAGGTAATTGCCGCGCTCGAGGTTGCCCACCTTGGTGCCACCGCCGGCGGCCTGGGCGGCCTCGACGGCCTCAGCCTGGCTGGCATCGGGCGGCAGACCCCTGTTCATGCGATCCACCATCTCGAGCAGCTTGTCACGATCGAGCTTCTCGTACCAGACACGGTTCGTGCTGTCATAGAAACCGCTGGTGGGCGCCATGGCGGAATAGAAACCGCTGTTGACGTTCATACCGCGCATGGAGGTCGCGATGTCGATGATGTCGCCGATGGACATGTCGGTCACGACCATGTCGGCGATGGTGTTGAGCGTGCTGGCAAGGGTGATCTTGTCCAAGGTGAGGAGCTTCTTGGCAACGGCCTTGATGACCCTGCGCTGGTTGTCAGCGCGGTACACATCGCCGTCGCCCATGTCGTCGTAGCAGTGGCGGGCACGGCAGAGCACGAGGGCCTGCTCGCCATTGAGGGTCTGGATACCGGCCTCGAGACCACCGCCCGCATCCTCATCGTAGAAGGTGTAGGGAACATCGACCTCGACGCCACCGATGGCATCGACCAGGTTCTCGAAGCAGTCGAAGTCGATCTGCGCGAAGTGCGTGATGGGGATGCCACCGCAGAGCTCGGAGACCTCGTTGATCATGCCCGCGGGGCCATCGAGCGAGTAGACACCGTTGAGCTTCATGGTGCGCCCGTTGTAGTTGATTTGGATGTCACGATGCATGGACAGCAGGCTCACCTGCTTGTTCGCAGGATCGATGCGCGCCAGGATGATGGTGTCGGAGCGGTAGTTGTGAAGATCCTCGCCACTGTATTCGGCGCGTTGGATGGACTTGTCCACGCCCAGGAGCAGGCAGTAGAACGGCGGCTCGTACTCACCGTCGTAGCTGTAGTCGTCCGCAAGGGAAGCGGTGTCGGCGGGCTGCAGCGCGGCGGTGATGTTCTCGTCGATGCCGGAATGCAGCTTCTTGCTGATGTTGTGCATGTAGATGGCGGCCCCAGCACCCGCTGCCAGGATCAGGCCGAGCAGGACGCAGAGCGAGATGATGGCGATCTTCTTGCCCTTGCCGCCCTTCTTTCCGTTCTTCTTGCCGCCGTTGCCGTAGTCGTCACGACCACCGCGACCACCGCGACCATAGTCGTTGCGGCCATAGTCATCGCGGCCGTAGCGGTCATCGCGGACCGCATCACGGCTGCGACCATTGCTGCGGCTGCGTCCATACTCGCCGGCGCGACCATAGGCGCCGCTGCGTCCCTTGGCGCCGCCGCGGTCGTCCCCGCGTCCCGCGCTGTAGCTGCGACGAGGCTGGGTCTCCGTCACCCTGCTGCTGCGCTCGATACCCGCGTCGGAACGCCGCGCGAGAGCACGCTCCTCACCGCGGCTCGAACGCTGGATGCGCTCGCTGGATGCGGGCGGCATATCATCATCCGACTGGCTCCTGCGGCGACCGCCGCTGCCATAGTTCTCACGGCTGTAGCTGGAGCTCGACCCCGAACGGGGGGTGGGCCTGCGTGACGACGGCGTCGACGCTCCCCTGTCGTTGTCGCTCCTGTAGTCGTTTCGTGCCATGTTTCAGCTACCAACCTCTCCTATCCCCGGTAGCCGTACGCTACCGTGTCGTTCAATTCTACCCTGCCAGGCCCAAAACCGGCCACTCATAACACGATGTATCCCGCCTCTCTCGACCAAATCGTCAGGAAACGGTCACAATCCGCGCTGCATCAGGGCTTCCAATCGGCACCCACCACCACCAAGAGGTCGGTGTCGAAGGCATAGGCTCCATAGGACATGACCAACCGGCCGATGCCCAATTCCTCGGCTATCGCCTGTGCGGCGAGCTTGTCCTCCTTGTCCCTGTAGACGATGAGGGTGCTGTCGTAGACGAAGAAGTTGGCATTGCCCACCTCTTCGATCACATAGCCGGCGGCCTCCAGACGGCTCGAACAGTCGTCCGCGATGCCCGCGATACCCGCACCGTTACGCACGGTCACGGTGTAGTCGGCGGGATCGATGGAATCACGCGCAGGGGGAAGCTCCTCGATGGGGCTTTCCCCCGCCTTGAAGCGGACCATCATCTCGCCTATCTGAGCACTCTTGATGTAGAGGTAGGTGACCCCGTCCTGCACCTCCGACGAGGATGGCTGGATGGCGCTGCTGATGAAGGAGGTCTCGAAGTCGATGCCACGCAGCACACGCGCGAGGTTCATGAGTTCCCTGACGCTCATGTCGGTGGTGATGGAGGACGCAACCGTATCCATCTTGAAGAGGCAGCGCAGACGCCCCATGTCGGAAACCTGCCGAGCCAAGGCCACGAGCAGCATGCGCTGGTTCTCGGTCCTCGCGACATCGCCTTCACGGAAGACATCCTTGGAGCGCACGAACACGAGCGCATGCGCACCATCGAGCACCTGCGAGCCAGGGTCGACGATGAGCTGCCCAGCGCGTTGATCCTCGATGCGCACGGGAACATCCATCTCCACGCCGCCCATGACATCGATCAGGTTCATGAAGCCCGCATAGTTGGTCTCGACATAGTGGTTGAAGTCGACGCCGGTGAAGTCACCCAGCGCCTTGATCAGCGCTCTACCGCCGCCTTCCGCATACAGCGAACTCACCTTCTGGTAGTGGGTGCCACCGGTGGGCAACATGAGATCCCTGGGCACGCTCACGAGCGTGATACGCGACTCGTTGGGGTCGACGCGCATCATGAGAACGGCGTCGGCACGATTACCCACTCCATCGTCACCTTCATCCATGCCCACCAGCAGGGTATAGCTGACGCCATCCTCCCCCACGGGCGACAGCAGGATGTCGAGCTCCTGGCTGATGCCGGCGCTCATGCGTGCATTGAGGGAATTCACGAAGGCGATGTAACCCACCAGCGACGAGACGAGCAGCGCGACCGCGAGCGCGCCTGCGACGAGCAGGCTGATGCGCTTGCGTTGGAGCTTCTGATTCTTGGTGACGCGATCCTTCTGGGTCTCCAGACGGGTACCGCGGGACGTGCGCACGTTGTCCAAGGAGTACTTGGAGGAATAGCTGTGCCTGCGCGGCCGATGACGGCTGGCGTTATTCCGCAGTTTGATGGAGCGCTTACCCGACATGATCCCGTCTGTCGCCTATCAGAGCGCAGGGCAACGCTCGATGTCGGCACCCAGCGCGGCGAGCTTCTGGACATAGCGCTCGTAGCCGCGATCGATATGTTCGATGGCGCTCACCACCGTCTCGCCTTCCGCTACGAGGCCGGCGAGTACGAGTGCGGCACCGCCGCGCAGATCCGGAGATGCAACAGGGGCTCCGGAGAGTTGGCGTACGCCTTGGATAAGCGCGTGGTGGCCTTCCAAGCGGATGTCGGCTCCCATACGGGTGAGTTCGGATGCGAACATGAAGCGGTTCTCGAAGACGTTCTCGGTGATCACACTCGCACCATTGGCGATCGCGCTCAGGGCCATGAACTGCGCCTGCAGGTCCGTGGGGAATCCCGGGAAGGGCAGGGTCTGGATATCCGCGGGGATGATCTCGCCGTGGCGTTTGATCGTGATCGCACCGTCGTCGCCCGTCTCCACCTCGCAACCCATCTGACGAAGCTTGCGGATGGGCAGGTTGAGATGTTTGGGATCGGCGCCCAGCACGGTCACACCGTCGCCGCAGAGCGCTCCGGCAACCAGGAAGGTGCCCGCCTCGATGCGGTCCCCCACGGTGCGATGGACGCAGGGGTGGAAGTCATTGCGACCCTCGATGTGGATGGTGGGGCTGCCCGCACCCTCGACGCAAGCGCCCATGGCGTTGAGCATGTTGGCCAGGTCGACGATCTCGGGCTCGCGGGCGGCATTGTCGATGATGGTCTCACCCTTCGCGGCGATGCCCGCCATCATGAGGTTCTCGGTCGCGCCCACACTGGGGAACTCGAGCATGAAGTCGGCGCCATGGAGCCCGTTGGGGGTGCTGGCATGGATGAATCCATGGGAGGTCTCGAACTGCACACCCAGGGATTCGAGGCCGGCGATATGCATATCCAGCTTGCGGGAACCGATCTGGCAGCCACCGGGCATGGCCACCTTGGCACAGCCGTAGCGTGCGATGAGCGGACCCAGGATGGAGATGGAGGCGCGCATCTTGGCCACCAACTCGTAGGGGGTCTCGTAGGAGTCGAGCGCGCTCGTGTCGATGATGAGCTTGTGGTCGCCACGTTCGACCTTGGCACCCAGGGTGGTGAGCACCTGGGCCATGATGTCGACATCGGCGATGTCGGGAACGTTCTCGATGGTGCTGCAACCAGCACCTATGACGGTGGCCGCCATGAGCTTGAGGGCGGAGTTCTTGGCTCCCTCCACCTTGACGGTTCCAGCAAGACGCCTGCCTCCCCGGACCTTGATGACTTCCTTCATGGCGCACTCCTTCGTTTGAACTGCAGGCGAAGATAGAGTATACGCGAAGGGCGGACCCAATGGACCCGCCCTGCATGAATCTCTATGAAACGAGTACTATCGTGAAGCGAGCTTGAGCTGAAGCTTCGCCCAAGCGACTTCGCCTGCGAGGAAGCTGTCCTCGCCCTTCTCGGCAAGCTTTGCTTCCAGCTTCTCGAGCTCCTGGGCCACGACGTCCTTATCCACATCCGCAACCTTGACGGCGCGATTGGCAAGCACGATCACGTGGTCATCGGGGTTGACCTGGACATAGCCGCCACCCACTGCGAAGGTCTCGGGGTCGCTCTGCTCGTCGCACTTCACACGTACCTCGCCATAACCCAAGGTGCTCACCACGGGAGCATGCATGGGCAGGATACCCATCTCGCCGTTGGCGGTGGTCACCGCGACGAAGCTGGCCTCACTGGAGAACAGCTTGCGCTCCGGGGTGACGATATCACAGGTAAGAGTACGTGCCATATCGCTTCACCCTATGCCTTCATGGCCTCGTAGGCCGCGTAGACCTCTTCGATGGCGCCCTTGTAGCGGAATGCCTGCTCAGGGATCTCGTCGCACTTGCCGTCGATGATGGCGGCGAAGGAGCGGACGGTGTCCTCGAGCTTGACGTACTTGCCGGGGTTGCCGGTGAAGACCTCGGCCACGTGGAAGGGCTGGCCAAGGAACTGCTGGATCTTGCGGGCACGGGAAACCGTGAGCTTCTGGTCCTCGGACAGCTCGTCCATACCAAGGATGGCGATGATGTCCTGGAGGTCCTTGTACTGCTGCAGGATCTCCTGCACGGTGACGGCGACGCGGTAGTGCTCCTCGCCCAGGACCTCGGCGGAAAGCGCGCGGGAGGTGCTGGCCAGCGGATCCACAGCCGGGTAGATGCCCAGCTCGGCGATGGAGCGGGACAGAACCGTGGTGGCATCCAGGTGGATGAACGCGGTGGCGGGAGCGGGGTCGGTCAGGTCGTCAGCGGGCACGTAGATGGCCTGCACGGAGGTGATGGAACCCTCCTTGGTGGAGGTGATGCGCTCCTGGAGGTCGCCCATCTCGGTGGAGAGGGTGGGCTGGTAACCAACGGCGGAGGGCATACGGCCCAGCAGAGCGGAGACCTCGGAACCGGCCTGGGTGAAACGGAAGATGTTGTCGATGAACAACAACACGTCCTGACCCTGGTCACGGAAGTACTCGGCTTCGGTGAGGCCGGCCAGACCAACGCGCAGACGGGCTCCCGGAGGCTCGTTCATCTGACCATACACGAGGCAGGTCTTGTTGATGACGCCGGACTCGCTCATCTCGAGGTAGAGGTCCGTACCCTCACGGGTGCGCTCACCCACGCCGGTGAACACGGAGGTACCACCGTGCTCCTGGGCGAGGTTGTTGATGAGCTCCATGATGATGACGGTCTTGCCAACGCCAGCACCACCGAACAGACCGGTCTTGCCGCCCTTGATGTAGGGCTCGAGCAGGTCGACGACCTTGATGCCGGTCTCGAAGATCTCGGTGGAGGTGGTCAGGTCATCGAACTGGGGAGCGGGACGGTGGATGGGATACCACTCGTCGATCTGCGGCATCTCGCCGCCGTCGACCAGTTCGCCAGTGACGTTCCAGATACGGCCCAGGGTGTTGGGGCCCACGGGCATCTTGATGGGGGCGCCGGTATCAACGACCTCCATGCCGCGCTGCAGGCCGTCGGTGGACGACATGGCGACAGCACGGACGAGGTTACCCGGCAGGTGGGTCTGGACTTCCAGGACATTCTTCATGTGCCCGATGGGGGTGTCCAGGTCCACCTTGAGCGCGTTGTAGATCCCGGGGATGGACTCAGCGGGAAACTCCAAGTCCACAACAGGACCCACGACACGCACAATGCGTCCAATGTTCATGGGTGTTTCCTCTTTCTTCATCGGTCTTATCCCTCCAGGGCTGCGGCACCGCCGACGATCTCGTTGATCTCGGTGGTGATCGCGCCTTGACGTGCACGGTTGTAGCCTCTGGTGAGTGTTTCGATCATCTCAGTGGCGTTGTCGGTCGCGGACTTCATAGCCTTGCGCCTCGCACCCTGCTCTGCGGCAGCGGAATCGATGAGGGCGTGGTAGATACGGGTCTCGACATACGCGGGAAGCAGTTGGGTCAGGACCTCTTGCGGGCTCGGTTCGAATTCGAAGCTCGCTACAGGGGCCGTGTCCTCGGAGGCATTCGAGAAGGCGCTGGTCTCTATAGGAAGAACCTTCTCGCACATGAGGTCCTGATCAGCTGCGTTCCTGGCGTGGTTGTAGACCACGACCACCTCGTCCACCTCGCCCTTGCCGTAGGCGTCCATGACGTAGCCGGCGATCTGACGGGCCTGATCCATGGTGGGATCGGCGGACTGATCGCGGAACGACATGACGGGCTTGATGTTGCGGTAGTTGAAATAGGCACCTGCCTTCTTGCCGCAGGCGATGACATCACTGTCCATGCCCTCGCCCTTCTTGGCGGCGATGAAGTGCTCGACATGCCGCAGAACGTTGCTGTTGAAGCCACCTGCAAGACCACGGTCGGAAACCACGGTGATGATCAGGGCGTGCTTGGGTTCCTCGTGCACCTGCAGCAGCGGATGCTCCAGACCGTCGGCGTGCTCGGCAACGGAGGCCAGCACATCCAGCATGGACTTGGAGTAGGGTGTCGCAGCGTTCACGCGGTCGGTCGAGCGCCTGATCTTAGCAGTCGCCACCATCTCCATGGTGCGCGTGATCTGCTTCGTGGACTTCACCGAATTGATACGCTTCTTAATGTCACGCAGGTTTGCCATTGCATCTTCCTAGCCTTAGCAGACGAACTGGTTCTTGAAGGCGGCGATGGCCTCCATGAGCTTCTCGCTGGTTGCATCGGTGATCTTGCCGTCAGCAACGATCGCTTCGCCGATCTCCGGCCTGTTGGCACGCAGATACTGGATGAGCTCAGCACGGAACTTGAGGACGGACTCGACCGGGATGTCATCCAGGAAGCCCTTGCTACCGGCGAAGATGGACATGACCTGGTCCTCGACCGGCATGGGCACGTGGACGCCCTGCTTGAGGAGCTCGGTCATGTGGGCACCGCGGTTGAGCTGGTCCTGGGTGGCCTTATCGAGGTCGCTACCGAACTGAGCGAACGCCTTCAGCTCGCGGTATGCAGCAAGGTCCAGACGGAGAGAACCGGCGACCTGCTTCATAGCCTTGATCTGAGCGGAACCACCAACGCGGGAGACGGAGATACCAACGTCGACGGCGGGACGCTGGCCCTGGAAGAACAGGTCCGTCTGCAGGTAGATCTGACCATCGGTGATGGAGATCACGTTGGTGGGGATGTAGGCGGAAACGTCGCCAGCCTGGGTCTCGATGATGGGCAGAGCGGTCAGGGAGCCGGCACCATTCTTGTCGGACAGCTTGACAGCGCGCTCCAGCAGACGGGAGTGCAGGTAGAAGACGTCACCGGGATACGCCTCGCGTCCCGGAGGACGACGCAGCGTCAGGGACATCTGGCGATAGGCGACGGCCTGCTTGGACAGGTCATCGTAGATGCACAGGACGTGACGGCCGGGGTTGTCCGGACCAGCGGGCAGGCCGTTCTCGCCGTTGTACATGAAGTACTCGCCGATGGCAGCACCGGCCATGGGGGCCAGGAACTGCAGAGGAGCGGAATCGGACGCGGTTGCGGAGACGACGATGGTGTAGTCCATGGCGCCGAAGCGATCCTGGGTCTCCACAACGGAAGCATCCGTCGAGGCCTTCTGACCGATCGCGACGTAGACGCAGATCATGTCCTTGCCCTTCTGGTTGATGATGGCATCGACGGCCACAGTGGTCTTACCGGTCTGGCGGTCGCCGATGATGAGCTCGCGCTGACCACGACCGATGGGGATCATGGAGTCGATGGCCATGATACCGGTCTGCACGGGCTGATGGACGGGCTTGCGCTCGACGACGCCGGGAGCACGGAACTCCACGGGGCGGTAGCCATCGGCCTCGATGGGGCCCTTGCCGTCGATGGGCATGCCAAGGGGATTCACAACACGGCCGAGGAAGTTCCTACCCGAGGGAACCTCGACGATGCGGCCGGTAGTGCGGACCTTATCATTCTCCTTGATGGAAGTGACTTCACCAAGGAGCACGGCGCCGACTTCGTTCTCCTCCAGGTTCTGTGCCAGACCGGCAACGATCTTGCCGTCAGCACTGATGAACTCCAGGAGCTCGCCAGCCATGGCGCCCTTCAAACCGTCGATACGGGCGATACCGTCACCAACCTGGATGACCGTACCCACCTCGCGCGACTCAACGCTGGTCTTGAGGGCATCCAGTTGCTTCCTCAATACAGCATCGATCGAACTAGCGGTGATTTCCGCCATTTACCTTTCACCTCCATTTGGAACAGTCGAGAGCACGCGGCGGGCGTTCTCGAGCTGGGTCGCGATGCTCGCGTCCACTCGATTGCCATGCGCGCTCATTATGATGCCGCCGAGGATGGAGGGGTCGACATGCTCACGGAGAACGATGTTCTTACCCTTGAAATCAGCGGACAGTTTCTTCTTGATGATCTCTCGCAACTCATCGGTAAGGGCAACGACGGTGGTGGTGTCGACCACGACGGTGTCCGTAGCCTCTTCGGCTGCCAGGGTGTACGCCTCGCTGATGCGGGACAGCAGACCCATGTCGCCGCGCTCGGCGATCAGGCCGAGGACGGCCTTGAGGGCAGGATCGAAGTCAGCGAAGACCTCCTGTACGATAGCAGACCTCACGGAGCCATCCAGAGTGCCGTCTGCCAGCGTCTCCTTGAGCTTCATGTGGCTGCGCACGACGTCGAGCGCCTTGGCCAGCTGCGCTTCGACAGCGAAGATGGTGTCAGAACCCTTGGCTGCCTCCAGCAGAGCCTGGGCGTACGTCGCGACTTCCTTCTTGATGAGATTGCGATCAGTTGGCATCGAGGCTCCCAGCTTCTGCAACGTAGCGCTCAATGAGCTTGAGGTGCTCAGCATCGGTCAGGTCGTGACCGATGAGGCGACCAGCGACGGAAGCGGAGATGTCCGCGACGGAGCCCTGGAGCTCGGCGATGGCCTGCTTCTTCTGGGCTTCGATGGCCTGGTTGGCCTTCGCGATCATGTTCTCGGCTTCCTGCTGCGCTTTAGCAGTGATCTCGGACTTAACCGCTTCGCCGGTGCTCTTCGCATCAGCGATGATCTGTGCAGCTTCCACACGGGCCTCATCCAGCTGGGCCTTGTGCTCGGCGAGGATGCGCTCGGTCTCGATCCTGTTGGCCTCGGCCTTCTCCAGATCATCCTTGATCTGGGCGGCGCGCTTATCCAGTGCACCGACGATGATGGGCCAACCGAACTTGCCCAGGATCAACAGCAGGACGAGGAAGGCGACCAGGGCGGGCAGGAACTCACCCATCTTGGGGATGAGCAGACCGATACCGCCACCACCCTCTTCTTCCGCCAGAGCGATCGCAGGAGCTGCCAGAGCAGAAACCGATGCCAAAAGGGAGACTGAAAGGACCTTGCTTCCAGTTACACTTTTTGCACTCACGTTTTCTACCTCCAATTCGCCTGTTACGGCAAACGCGAAACCCTACGGACTAGGCGATCAGGGCGACGACGAAGCCGATCAGAGCGAGTGCCTCCATGAAAGCGGCACCCAGGATGAAGGTGGTGAAGATCTTGCCCTGCATCTCGGGCTGGCGAGCGGTGGCCTCAGAAGCCTTACCGCAGGCAATGCCGATACCGATGCCAGCGCCGATGACGGCCAGGCCATAACCAATAACGTTCATTAATGCCTCCTTGTGACTTGTCCAGGGCACCTTACCCCGGACGAACCGATATGTGCAGCCGCCTTCGATGCGGCATGACACCAAGTGGGTGCGCCCCTCCCCCATGCAGGGGATAAGCGCGGCGGGGTGCTAGTGACCGCGTGCCAGTGAGATGTAGACCGCTGTCAGCAACGTGAAGACGTAGGCCTGGATCACCGCCACCAAGCACTCCATCAGGTACATGGCCACCAGCAGGAGCATCCAACCGATGCTGGCGGTGGCGGTACCCAGGGCACCCGCGCTGAAGCTGGTGATGAGCGGGGTGAGGAAGAGGGTGGTGAGGATGGCGAACGTACCCATCACGATATGACCGGCGTACATGTTGGCGAAAAGACGGACGGCCAGCGTGATGAGACGCAGGAACAGCGAAACCAACTCGATGCACCAGATCAGGAGGAAGAGGGGCAGGATGACACCGGCGGGACCGATGTTCTTGATGTAGGTGCCCAGACCCTGCTGCTTGATGCCGAACCAGTTGAAGTAGATGAAGACCACCAGGGCCAGGGCGAAGGTGACGCCCATGGTGCCGGTGCCGGGCTTGCAACCGGGGATCAGGCCGATGATGTTGTTGATGACGATGAAGAAGAAGATCGTCAGCAGCAGCGGCAGGTGCTTCTCATAGCCATGGCCGATGACACCCTCGCCCACATCGCGGCGGATGAACTCCACCACGTATTCGACCGCGTTGACGAAGCGGCCCTGGGGAACCAGAGCCATGCGCTTCTTGGCCGCGAAGACGATGACCAAGAGCACCACTGCGGCGATGAGCATCCAGATGGTGTACTGGCTGATGTAGAACCAGGAGTCGCCGGAACCGATGACCGGTCCGCCACCCAGGTCCTCGAGCAGTTCATTGATATGCTCGGGCAAATCGCTTAGAACACCCACAACGTCCCTTTCCTCGTAGGCTTGCAGACCCTATCGGTCGATCTCCCTGCGGTAGTTGATGGCCAGGATAGCCACCGCCAGCAGGAACGCGGTTGCCACCGCGCATCCGAAGGGGAGCAACAGCGCCGGTGCCAGTTCATGGCATGCCAGCACGGCGGCCATGAGCATGAGCAGTGAGCCTCCAACGCATATGAGACCCAGCGCGAACGCCCTCCCCGAATGGAGCGGACCGGCGAGCTTGCATGCGAGATGCAGGGGAAGGTAACCCAACAACCCACAAGCCAGGCCCAGGATGACCGCCAGGATGATTTCCACGACGATCCCTCCCCCGGACACAGTGCTCGCCACATTCCCCCGAATGGTAACAGACTGGCAACGTCGTGCGGAAGGTCAAATGCCCCAATTCACGTACTCTCCGGCAAGCGGGACGGGGAAACGAAGGAGCCACCACCGCGAAACCCCCAGCGGTAGTGGCTCCTGGACATTTGGAACACAATCCCTAGCGTTCCATGTGGCACATCTCGATGCCGGACTCCTTCAACAGCTCCGTGGAGAGATCATCGGGGTAGCTGTCACGGTAGACGATGCGCTTGAGACCGGCGTTGATGATCATCTTCGCGCACATGACGCAGGGGTAGGCGGTGGTGTAGATGGTGCCGCCCTCGATGGAGGTGCCGTACTTGGCCGCCTGCACGATGGCGTTCTGCTCGGCGTGGATGGCGCGGCAGAGCTCATGGCGCTGACCGCTGGGGATGCCCATCTGCTGACGCAGGCAACCGATGTCCAGGCAATGCGGCAGACCGGAGGGAGCTCCGTTGTAGCCCGTGGCGAGCAGGCGCTTATCCTTCACGATGACCGCACCGATCTGACGGCGCAGGCAGGTGGACCGGGTTGCGACCTGGTCCGCGATGGACATGAAATACTCATCCCATGAGGGACGGGGATCGGCCATGGTGCACTCCTTCTAGATGAGCTCGGGAGGCTCGGGCAGGGTGTCACCATCCAGAGCCATGATCTTGTTCACACGGATGGCGTGACGGCCACCGTCAAAGGGGGTGGCAAGGAAGGCGTCCAGGATGCGCATGTTCATCTCGATGCCCACGAAGCGACCGGAGAGCGTGATCACGTTCAGGTTGTTGTGGGCACGGGAGAGCCTGGCGAACTCGGGGGACGTGATGGAGGCGGCGCGGATGCCGGGCACCTTGTCGGCCGTGACGGCCATGCCGATGCCGGTGCCGCAGATGAGCACGCCGAAGTCCGCCTGCCCCTTGGCGACCTCCAGGGCCACCAGCAGGGCGTAGTCGGGGTAGTCGACGCGGTAGTCGTTGGCGGGACCGCAGTCGTCCACTTCGATGCCCTTCTCGGCAAGATAGGCCACCAACTGCTGCTTCTGATCGAATCCAGCATGATCGCTGGCGATGGCTATGCGCATCTTCGATCCCTTCCTCTCGTGCTTCCGGGAATGGTTTGCAGGATTATACACCACTGCGCGTACGTTTGACGGCATCCGCCCAACCGGCGAGCAGCTTTGCGCGGGTATCCGCGTCCATCTGGTTGGGAAGGAAGGGCTTGTCGCCATGCCATTCCGCTTCGAGCTCGTCCTGGCTCGCCCAGAAACCCACCTCGAGACCCGCCAGATAGGCGGCGCCCAGCGCGGTGGTCTCGAGCGTCTTGGGACGCAGCACCTGCGCGCCCAGGATGTCGGACTGGAACTGCATGAGGAAGTCGTTGGCGGAAGCGCCGCCGTCCACCTTGAGGTGGTTCAGGGGCACACCGGCGTCCTGACTCATGGCGCAGATGACGTCGTAGCTCTGGTAGGCCAGGGCCTCCAGAGCGGCGCGCACCAGATGCTCCTTAGTGGTGCCACGGGTGAGACCGTAGATGGCGCCACGGGCGTACTGGTCCCAGTAGGGTGCGCCCAGACCGGTGAAGGCGGGCACGATGTAGACGCCGCCTGAATCCGGCACGCTGCGGGCCATCTTGAGGGAATCGCTGGCCTTGCGCATGAAGCCCATCTCGTCGCGGAGCCACTGTATGAGCGCACCCGCCACGAACACGCTGCCCTCGAGCGCGTAGCTGATCTTCCCGTCCAGACAGGAGGCGATGGTGGTCACGAGGCCATGCTGTGAGGCGACGGCCTCCTCCCCCGTGTTCATGAGCAGGAAGCAGCCGGTACCATAGGTGTTCTTGACCTCGCCCTTCTTGAAGCAGCACTGGCCGAAGAGCGCCGCCTGCTGGTCGCCCATGACGCCGCGGATGGGGATGCCGCCGGCACCGGGAAGGGCGATCTCGCTGGTCGCGCCGTAGTCGGCCGCGCAGTCGAGCACCTGGGGCATCATGGATGCGGGCACACCGAAGAGCTCGAGCAACTCCGGATCCCACTTGCCCTCATGGATGTTGAAGAGCATGGTGCGCGAGGCGTTGGTGTAGTCGGTGGCATGCACGAGACCGCCGGTCAGGTTCCACACGAGCCAGCAGTCCACGGTACCAAAGAGCAGATCTCCGGCGTCGGCGGCTTCACGGGCGCCGGGAACGTTCTGCAGGATCCAAGCGACCTTGGAGGCGCTGAAGTAGGCGTCGGGCACGAGGCCGGTCTTCTCCTTGATCATGGGGCCGAAGCCACGCTCCACCAGATCGTCGATCATGGAGGCGGTGCGACGGCACTGCCAGACGATGGCGTTGTAGACGGGCTGCCCGGTCTTGCGGTTCCACACCACGGTGGTCTCACGTTGATTGGTGATGCCAATGGCGACGATGTCGCTGGGCTCGATATGTGCCTTGTCGATCACGTCATGGATGGTCTGCACCTGCGTGGCCAGGATGTCCTTGGGATCGTGTTCGACCCAACCGGGCTGGGGGAAGTGCTGGGTGAACTCCATCTGCGCCACGTAGCGCGGGCGGCTTGCATGGTCGAACAGGATGGAACGCGAGCTGGTGGTGCCCTGGTCGAGGGCCAGGACGTACTTGCGGTCCCTGTTGAACAGGTCGCCGATCCTCATCATATGCGCTCCTCCATCCACTGCAGCATGTCAGCGAAGACCTTGTCGCGGTCGACCTCGTTGAGGATCTCATGGCGGTCCTCCGCATACATGAGCAGCTTGACGTCCTCGACACCCGCCTCCTTGTACTTCTCGAAGACACTGCGGGGCGCCTTGCCCATGTCACCCACCGGGTCGCACTCACCGGCGGTCACCAGGATGGGCAGGTCCAGCGGGGTGCTAGCGAAGCAGGGATCGGCGCAGCATTCCTTGACCAGGTCCATCAGGCCCTTGTAGCCACCCACGCTGAACATATAGGTGCAGCGGGGCTCGGCGATGTAGGTGTCCACGTTGGCTTCGTTGCGGGAGAGCCAATCGACCGGCGTGCGCGCGGGCTCGAAGGCCTTGTTGTAGCCACCGATGCCCATGTTGTTCATGAACGTGCTGCGATACGCATTGCCCTTGACCTTGCCGATGATGCTGGCGATAAGACCGCCGGCCGTGGGCACGATGGTGGGCATGAAGCCGGTGCCCATGACGATGGCACCCGCCAGCTTGCCCTCCTGCTCGTAGCCACCGGCACCCAGACGACCCAGGTAGCAACGAACGATGAAGGAACCCATCGAGTGTCCCAGGATGAAGTAGGGCACGTCGAAGCCAAAGCGTGCGGTGGCGACGTTGCGCATACCCTGCACGTCGTTGATCATGACATCCTCGGCGGTACGCGGATCCATGACGCCCCAGTCCTTGGGGTCGGCCACGCTGGAGCCGTGCGCGATGTGGTCGTGGCCCACGACCGCGATGCCATGCTCGTTCAGATAGCGGGCGAAGGCGTCGTAGCGGTGCACGAACTCGCACATGCCGTGGACGATCTGGAGCACGGCCTTGGGCTCGCCTTCCGGCAGCCACATCTCATAGTGGATGGTGCTCACGTCGTCGAATGAGGGGAAGCTTCCTTCTTCGTAACTCATGGGGTGCTCCTTGGACGGGATCGTATCATCCGATAAGGTCGCAGACTTGACGGCCACGGCCAGTATCTCCTGTGTTGGGATGGCGCCCTCGCGCCAGACAAGGGGCGCAGCGGCGGTGCAGGTGACGCCGGTGCTGGGGATGCCCACCGTGCAGGGACCCCCGTCAACCACCACTGCGACGGCCTGCGCGATGCGGGGCTCGAGCTGCTGGATGGATGCGGGAGCGGGTTGTTCGCTCGTGTTTGCACTCGAGGTGGCGAGCGGCGCCCCCACGCGGCGGATGAGCTCCCTCACGCGCTGGTCGTTGGGGCAGCGCAGGGCCACGGTGCCGTCCGCTGCCCGGAAGGCAGGTGGGATGGCATCGCTCGCACGCACGACCAAGGTGAGAGCGCCGGGCCAGAATGCCGCGGCGAGTGCGTGTGCGTAGGCAGGGACGTCGAGACCGTAGCGGTCTAAATCGGCCGGATCGGCCACCAACAGCGGGATGGCCTTACCCGCATCACGTTGCTTGATGTCGAAGATGGCCTGGGGTGATGCGGCCGGGCCCACGGCCACGGCGATGCCGTACACGGTGTCGGTGGGGATCACGACGGACGCGCCGGCGGCGAGCGCCTTGGCAGCGGCATCGAACGTGCCTTCCATCTTGCGTCCCTCCCCCTTCGTGCGCGGCTTCGTGCTACGCGATAGTGTAGCACGAAGCGAACGCGGGCGCGGGTGTGCTGTGAAGAAGCAAGGAGATGACTTCTGGCACGAAAAAGGCAAACTATTGGGATGAAAACCAATAGTTCGGCCTTTTCGTGCCACGAGGAGGCCTGATTCCCAATAGTTAGCGGTTCTCTGCCAACGAATCGATCGAAAAACGGGGGTGCGGACAAAAAGTTGGACACTCTCGTGTCCAGAAAGGAATCCGCATCATGTACGATATATCCATCGTGGAAACCGCCCTCGAGGCCTTGTCACTCGGTTTCACCGAGGCTGAGGCCGCCCAACTCGCAGGAGTGTCCAGACGTGTTGTGAACAATTGGCGCAATGGCAAGACCCCCCATGCGAGGAAGCTGAAGCCGGTACGGCGTTCATGGCGAGCAACGCCCGAGAACCTCGAGGTCATGCGCTCGCTTCGTATCGAGTCCGGGCTGACCCATCGGGCCATCGCGGAGATGATGGGTTGTTCTGTCGGTTCGGTCGAGCGATACCTGCGCGGCATGCCCGAAGCGCGATGCAAACGAGAGGAGACGACGATGGATTCAGCAGAGCACCCCGCACCTGACGAGGACATCGCCGCACTGAAGGCACGCATCCATCAGCTCGAACTCCAAAACGACGTGATGAGGGAGTTGTTGGACATCCTAAAAGCCGACCCCCACGATCAGACGTGGGGCGCAACGAACAAGGAGAAGGCCGAGGCCGTGGGAAGGCTCAAAGGTAGGTACACCGTGGCAGAGCTCTGCCGCATGCTCGACATCAGCCGCTCCACCTGCTATTACCACCTGGCTCACCCGAGGATGCCCGACGCCGATGCCGACATAAGGGACGCCGTGGTCTCCATCTTCGAGGGAGCATCCAAGACACGCGGCTACCGCTACATCAAGCACGTGTTGGAGACCGAGGTGGGGATCAAAGGGGTCTCGGAGAAGCGTGTGAGGCGCGTGATGGGACAAGAGGGGCTCAAGGTCATCTACCTCAAGAAGCGCAGACACTACAACTCCTATGCGGGTGAAGCCTCACCGGCCCCACCCAATCTCGTGGGGCGCGATTTCAAAGCGGGCCTGCCGAACCACCTGTGGCTGACGGACATAACCGAGTTCAAACTCCCTGATGCACCCAAGGTGTACCTGAGCCCCATCCTCGATTGCTTCGACGGCAAGCCGATAGCCTGGAGGATAGGGTTGCGCCCTGATTCCAGTCTCTCCGATGGTTGCCTGCTCGATGCCGTGGCCAAACGGCAGGGAGGAGAGCCGACAGTGGTGCATAACGACAGGGGCATCCACTACAGGACGTACGGCTGGATGAGGATCTGCAAGGAGAACGGGCTGGTGAGGAGCATGTCTGCCAAGGGCTGCTCCCCTGACAATTCGGCCTGCGAGGGCTTCTTCGGCAGGCTGAAGAACGAGTTCTTCTACTATCGTGATTGGAGGGGCGTGAGCGCAGAGGATTTCATCGAGCAGCTCGATGCCTACTTGAGATACTATTGCGAAGAACGACCGAAGGAGTCGCTTGGCTGGCTGAGTCCGAACGAGTTCCGTCGTAGCCTAGGCATGCCGGTCTAGGCTGTCCAAGAAAAAGTCCGCACCCCCCCGTTTCTATTGGTGTTTCAGGCTCGAAAGTGGCAGGAATCCCGTTACTATTGGATTTTTTCCCAATAGTAACGGCTTCTCTGCCAGAAGGCCCCGCGCATCCCAATAGTAACGGCATCTGTGCCACACCACATACGGCGGCGGATAAGCGCGGCGCGCGGAAGCGCACGTCCACTAGTATTTCTCGTCCAGTGGCGCGTGGGCACGCACGTCCACATGGGGGTCGGCGAACCTGCCCGCGCGATAGCGGTCCAGTGCGACGGCGGCGATCATACCCGCGTTGTCTGTACAGGCGGATAAGGGCGGCAGGGTACAGCGCACGCCCATGCGCTCCATGGCGGCCTTGAGGCCCGCGCGCAGCTGCGGGTTGGCGGCAACACCGCCACCCAGGCAGAACTCGCGGGCACCGGTCTCCTGCACGGAACGCACGGCCTTGGCCACCTGCACGTCGACGACCGCCTGCTGGAAGCTGGCGGCCAGGTTGGGCAGGTCGATGGCGCGTCCCGCCGCCTCCTCCTTGCGGATGTAGGTGATGACGGCGGTCTTGAGGCCGCTCAGACTGAACATGGAGTCACCGCTGTGCATCATCGCACGCGGGAAATCGATAGCATGGGGGTCGCCCGTCTTGGCCAGGCGGCTGATGATAGGGCCACCGGGATAGCCCAGACCCAGCGCCTTGGCCACCTTGTCGAAGGCCTCCCCCGCCGCGTCATCCAGAGTGGAACCCAGGGTCTCGTACTCGCCCCAGTCCTTCACATGCACGAGCATGGTGTGACCACCGCTCACGAGAAGCGCGATCAGCGGCGGCTCGATGTCGGGCACGAGCAGACGGTTGGCATACAGATGCCCTTCCAGGTGATTGACCTCGACGAGGGGCTTTCCCACCGCCCAGGAAAGGCCCTTCGCGAAGGCGAGTCCCACCACGAGCGCACCAACCAAGCCGGGGCAGGTGGTGACGGCGATGGCATCCAGGTCGCGGAAGTCGAGCTCGGGCCTGCCCAGATCCTTGCCGGCGCGCAGCAGAGCCTCCTCCACCACACCCACGATCGCCTCGGTGTGCTTGCGCGACGCGATCTCCGGCACGACGCCGCCAAAACGGGCATGGAAGTCGATCTGGCTCGCCAGGCAGTCGGAATGCAGCTTGCCGTCGCCGCCGATCACCGCCGCCGCCGTCTCATCACACGAACTCTCGATCGCCAATATGAGGGGCTGCTCAACGGGAGTCTGTTGAGCGAGGGAAGAGGGGGATTCGCTAGGATATCGCTCACCCCCCTCCCCTCGCTCGACTCGCTTGGAGTACACGTCATCCTGGCGAGCAGAATCGCTCGAGGCG
>JAFRFV010000243.1 GCA_017434185.1 Coriobacteriales bacterium | reverse complement strand
CGGCGGGCGGCGACGACGCGGGAAGATTCGGCGGGTACCCGCTGCGCTTATCCCGTGGATACGCCCGGCTCTGTGAAGGCTTTTCAGATCTGAATCATATTCGTTTCAGATTCCTTTCAGACGGGGTTAAGAACGTTCGTGAAAAATTTCAGATGCGTTCGCTAGCATCATCTGCGGACACGCATGGAGAACGTGCCAGCCGAACCCCGCCAATCTCCCGCGGATAGTTGGTGCCAATAGTTGGCGCCGCCGCTCTATCTAGCCTAATAATTTACCTTATTAGTATATTTTGTGGTCTTTTCGGAGAAGTTAGCGCGCACACGCCAAGAATACACACCAACTATCGAAGCAGGCGAGAAGCAGCAGGCTGAAGGCGGCAGGAGAGACGAAGCAGGCGAGAGCCAAGAGGAGGAAAGGCGATGATCATCTCCCATGAGAGTGCCATCGAGTTCTGGCAGAAGACCGGTCTGCGAATCGGCGATCAGGCCTGTGTCCTCCCTGCCACACCGGAGCTATGCGCACACACTGGTTGCAGCGACGCGTTGTTGCAGGCCGATGAGCTTGGTTTGAGCGCGCCTCTTCATCTGCTCAAACTCGATGCGAACTCCCTGGGTGCGCGCGCTATGACGAAATTGCATCTGGAGCGTGGCTGCGACCATCATCCATGCGTGTTCCTTTTGAAGCCCGGTATCGCGGTGACGACTCCGGAACTGGCATTCATGCAGACGGCGAGCAGGCGCACCGACGCGCAGAACCTGATGCTCGCATACGAGCTCTGCGGCAGCTATGGAGAACTACCTCCGCTCATGAGTCCGGAGAGACTGGGGAGGATGTTGAGCGCCCGTACGCTCAAGGCGGGCTGCGGACCCACGCGGAGAATCCTTCCCTTCATCCTGGCGGAATCGAAGTCGGCCGCAGAGAGTCTCCTGTCACTCCACCTCATCCTTCCGCGGAGTATGGATGGTTTCGCATTCAAGAAGCCGCTCCTCAACCATCCCGTCAGACTGAACGCCACTCATCGGCGGGTCTTCCACGTGGATTCGCTCAGACCCGACCTGCTTTGGGAGGAAGATCGACTGGCGGTCGAATATGATTCGAGGGAACGCCACTCCGATTACGAAGCCAGGGAGAGGGACGCGCTCAGGAGCAATGCATTCCAGGATATGGGCTATGACTATCTCTGTATCACCAAATCACAGCTGGAGGACGCAGGGCTGTTCTTCGCGCAGGTGCAAACGATCGCACGTAAGTTGGGACATACAGCGCCTGACCCGTTGGACATGGATCAACTCGCGGCGTTCTACAGGATCAGGATGGAGTTATCACCCGATTGGCTGGGCGCGTGTGACGAACTGACACGCAGAATCGATTTCCCACAAGGTGTGCCAAAAGGTCATCCGAGAAGGAGATGAAGCGCTTATCCCCTTCCTCGAATGGCCTCGTCTTCGTGATGTCCGCGATTCTTGGTGTGCCGACATGCGGCAACAACAACGCCCTGACGAAGCAGGGCGTTGGAGAGGATATGGTGATAAGCGCAGCCGCGGTTGCGGCGGCCACGTCAGCGACCAGCGAGCGGCCCTGCGCCCCCTACAGGAAGTGGGCGCGCAGGTAGTCGGGCTGATACGGCGACAGCAGCGCGGGCGGCACGTCGAACACAGTGCAGGCGCCGCTCTTGCCGGCGGCGGCCAGGCGGGCGATGGCGCGCGCATAGGCCACCAGCACGCTCGAGGTGAACTCGGGGTTGGAGTCCAGCTTGAGCGAGTACTCGATCAGGTGCTGGTTGCCGCTGGCGGTGGCACCGCTGCGCAGCACGAAACCACCGTGCGGCATGGCGGAATGCTGCTCGTTGAGCTCCTCCTGCGAGATGAAGTTGACGGTCACGTCGTACTCATCGAAGTAGTTGGGCATGTTGATGATCGCCTCGGCCACGGCGGCGGCATCGGCGCCCTCCTCGAGCACGACGAAGCACTCGCGCGTGTGCTTCTCGCGGGTCGTGAGCTGCGGGTTCTCGCCACGGCGCACGGCCTCGAGCGCCTCGGGCACGGGGATGGTGTACTGCTTGGCATCGCGCACGCCGGGGATGCGGCGGATCGCGTCGGAATGGCCCTGGCTGATGCCCTTGCCCCAGAAGGTGTAGTCGTTGCCCTGGGGCAGGATGGAGTTGGCGTACAGGCGCGCCAGGCTGAACAGGCCGGGATCCCAACCAGCGGAGATGAGCGCGACCTTGCCGCCTTCCCTCGCAGCAGCGTCCACGGCGGCGAAGTGCGCGGGGATGTTGGCGTGGGTGTCGAAGCTGTCGATCACGTTGTACTTGCCCGCATAGGCGGGGGTGAGCTTGGGCAGGTCGGTCGCGGAACCGCCGCAGATGATGAGCACGTCGATATCCTCCGTGCCGGCATCCAGCTGCGCAGCGGGCAGCACCGGCGTCGCAGAGGCCACTTTGACGGTGGCGGGATCGCGGCGCGTGTAGATGCCCACGAGCTCGATGTCGTCGTTCTGCGTGACGGCCATCTCGACGCCACGTCCCAGATTCCCGTATCCAAGGATCGCGATCTTCGTTGTCATGTTCATCCGCCTCCTAGTCCGCGTTCTTGCCACTCTCACAGCCGGCGCATTCCCTGCGTCGCTCGTTGATGTCACGCATGTAGGCGGCCCAGCGTTTGAGGGTATCGTCGCTGATGGCGTGCTCCATCATGCAAGCCTCCTCCTGTGCGACCTCGTAGTCGACGCCCAGCTCCTGCGTGAGGAAGGCGAGCAGCAGGTGGTGACGCTCCAGCACCGCGGCGCCATAGGCGGCGCCCTCCGGCGTCAGGATGACGTCGCCATAGGGAGCCTGCTCCACGAAGCCGGCGCTCTTGAGCAGGCCGACCGCCTTGTTCACACTGGCCTTGGAGACCTTCAGCTTGGCCGCCAGGTCAACGGAGCGAACACCAACGCCCGCCTTCTTCCCTGCCAGTTCGTAGATCGACTCGATGTAATCCTCGTTCGCCGGCGTGAGCATACCCATGGTTGAGTCCTCCCGTTGTGTCCTTCATTGTGACGACTTATACCACATGCCCACCCCCACGATGGAATGAGGATGGGCATATGGCGATGTATTTTTGGTGATAAGGGCTGCGACGTCGCAGGTCCCGGATGCCCGCGGGAGAGACACGGGCATCCGGATGGGCGACTTCGCGGGACCCAGGAGAGAGCGACTATGCGAGGCCCAGGAGAGAGCCGACTTGGAAGACCAGGAAGGCGCAGACCCAAGCGACCACGATGGAGTAGGCGGCCTGGATGAGAGCCCACTTCCAGGAGTTGTACTCGCGCTTGAGCGTGGCGAGTGCGGCGAAGCAGGGCACGTAGAGCAGCGAGAAGACCATGAACGCGAAGCTGGAGAGCGGCGTGAAGCCCATGGCACCCAGGACGGTCGCGTCGAGCGCGCCACCTTCCAGAGCCTCCTCCTCGCCCACCTTGGCGAGAACGCCCATGGTGCCGATGACGGCTTCCTTGGCAGCGAAACCGGTGATCAGGGCGACACCCGCGGTCCAGAAACCAAAGCCCAGCGGCGAGAAGATGGGGGCGATGAAGTTACCGGCGGCAGCCAGCATGGACTCGTCGATGTCCACCATCTCCATGTGGCCGTTGAAGGTGGAGAAGAACCAGATCACGATGGACATGAGGAAGATGATGGTACCGGCGCGGGTCACGTAGTCCTTCATGGTCTTCCACAGGGACAGACCCACGGACTTGGCGCGCGGTGCACGGTAACGGGGCAGCTCGATGATGAGCGGGGTGACCTCGCCCTTGAACACGAGCTTCTTCAGGAGCAGACCGGTGAGGATGGCCACCAGGATGCCGAACAGGTACAGACAGAAGACGATGAAGTCGGCGTGCGCAGCGAAGAACGCACCGGCGAAGACCAGGAAGATGGGGGCACGGGCACCGCAGGACATGAACGGGGTGAGGAAGAGGGTCATCTTGCGATCCTCCTCGTTCTCCATGGTACGGCAGGCCATGAGGGCGGGGACGGAGCAACCGAAGCCCATGAGCATGGGGACGAAGCTCTTACCGGACAGACCGAACTTGCGCAGCAGGCGATCCATGATGAACGCCGCGCGGGCCATGTAGCCCATGTCCTCGAGCAGGGTGAGGAAGAAGAACAGGACCAGGATCTGCGGCAGGAAGGAGAGGACCGAGCCCACGCCGCCGATGATACCGTCGATCACCAGGCCCTGTGCCCAGCTGCCCTCGACGAACAGCGGCTCGAGCAGACCACCGAACCACTCGATGAAGCTTTCGGCCAGCCCCTGCAGCCAGACACCGGGGCTGGGGATGTCCAGACCCAGGAAGAGGAAGTTCTCGCTGAAGGTGCAGTGGAACATCGCGAACATGATGAGCAGGAACAGCGGGATACCCCAGATCTTGTGAGTGAGGACCTTATCCGCCTTATCGGAGCTGTTGAACTCGCCCGCGGCCTTGCCCTTGCTCACGCTCTTGCCCACGACGCCGCTGATGAAGTCGTAGCGGCGCTGCGCGTTCTCGTGCTCCTGCTCGTCGGTCAGGGGCGCGTCGGCGCTGGGCTGGTAGACCATGGGGCCGTGGTAGTGGTTGTGGTACTTGAACTCGGAGATAAGGGCGTTGGTGCGGCCCTTATCATCCGTATGATGATCGGCGCGGTGCTCCGCGGGGTCCTCGGTGTCATGGAAGCCGTGGCCGTGCTCATCCTCGCCATCGTGGAAGGGCTGGCTGGCCTCGCGGCTCACGGCATCCACCAGCGCCTGCGCGCCGACGGTCTCCATGAGCTCGATGACGCCCTCACCCTTGACTGCCGTGATGGGAACGACCGGCACACCCAGTTCCTTGGACAGGACGGCGCAGTCGATGACGTCGCCCTCCTTCTGGGCCTCGTCCATCATGTTGAGCGCGACCACCATGGGCACGCCCAGCTCGGCGATCTGGCAGGTGAGATACAGGTTGCGCTCGATGTTGGTGGCTTCGACGATGTCGATCACGACGTCGGGCTTCTCCTGCAGGATGAAATCACGCGAGATGCGCTCCTCGAGCGAGTGCGCATTCAGGGAATAGATACCCGGCAGGTCGACGATCTCAGCGGACTCGCCGAACTTCTTGAGCAGGTGGCCGGTCTTCTTCTCGACGGTGACGCCGGGCCAGTTACCCACGTGCTGGCTGGTACCAGTGAGCTCGTTGAACAGGGTGGTCTTGCCGGCGTTGGGGTTACCGATGAGTGCGTAGCGCTTCATTCTCCCATCCCTCCCCTACGCGATCTCAAGGGTGTCCGCAACCGCCTTGCAGATGGCGAGGCGGGAACCCTTGATCTGGATGATCTGACCGGCAAAGCTCGATGACAGGACGTGGATGTTCTCCCCTGCCACCAATCCCAGACTGTCCAGACGGGCGCGGGCGCGGCCTGTGGCGGTCGTGTCCACGATGCGGCACTGCGTGCCCGTCGTCGCTTCACTGAGTTTCATCGAACCCTCTCTTTCATTCTCTCTCCGTGTTCACCGTGTTATGTTTAACCAAGGTGAACTTTCGTTATTCGCAGAGTCTAGACGGAGGAGAAGTTAACCGCTACATACTTGTCAAGACCTTTCGGTGATAAGGGCCGCTTTTTCTGTTAACGTCATCTAACTTTCCCACCACGGAATCCCACGGAACCTACGGATGCCGTCACGCGGGGTGACTGCTATCATGTGAGCAGACAGTCGCAGGACCTGCAAGGAGGCCACCATGTTGTATCTGGATACCCGCGGACGCATCAGCGAAGCCGACGATTACAGCTTCACCAAGGCAATCGTCGAGGGCATCGCCCCCGGTGGCGGCCTGTTCGTGCCCCAGGAGGTGCCCCATCTCACGATTGACGAGATCTGCGACCTGGCAGCGCTGCCCTACGCGCAGCGCGCCGCGCTTATCTACGAACGCTTCGGTGTCGACCTGCCCAAGGAGCGCATCCGGGAACTCATGGAGGCGTCCTACGGCGACAACTTCGACGACCCCGCGATCTGCCCCATCGCCAACGTGGGCGACGGCATGCACGTGCTCGAGCTCTGGCATGGCCCCACGAGCGCGTTCAAGGACATGGCGCTGCAGTGCCTGCCGCAGTTCTTCAGCGCGGCCATCGGCGAGCTCCGTAAGAAGGGCGAGGCCAAGGAGGACATCCTGATCCTGGTCGCCACCAGCGGTGATACCGGTAAGGCGGCGCTGGAGGGCTTCGCGGACCGCGAGCACATCTCCATCATCGTGTTCTTCCCCGCCGGCGGCGTGAGCGACATGCAGCGTCTGCAGATGGTCACCCAGCGCGGCGACAACGTGGGCGTCTGGGGCGTGCACGGCAACTTCGACGACTGCCAGACCAACGTGAAGTTCGCCTTCAACGACGTCGCCTTCAACGAGCGCCTGGCCAGCGAGTTCAACATCAAGCTCTCCAGCGCCAACTCCATCAACTGGGGTCGTCTGCTGCCGCAGGTCTGCTACTACGTGAGCGCGTACGCGTGTCTGGTGGCGCAGGGCAGCGTGGCCAAGGGCGAGCCCATCGACGTCTGCGTGCCCACCGGCAACTTCGGCAACATCCTGGCCGCCTACTACGCCAAGTGCATGGGCACACCCATCGCACGGCTGGTATGCGCGAGCAACGAGAACAACGTGCTCACCGACTTCATCAACAGCGGCATCTACGACATCAGCAAGCGCGAGTTCAAGCTCACCCCCTCCCCCAGCATGGACATCCTGGTCTCGAGCAATCTGGAGCGCCAGCTCTTCGAGCTCTGCGGGCGCGACGGTGAGCGTGTGAAGGGTTGGATGGACGATCTCAAGAGGGATAAGCGCTTCGTCGTGGACGACGTCACGCGCGAGCGCATCCAGGAGCTGTACGTGGGCGATTGGGTGACCGACGACGATTGCTTCGCGAGCATCCGCGAGGTCTGGCGCGAGCATGGCTATCTGATGGACCCGCACACCGCCGTGGCGTGGACCGTGGCGCAGCGCTGCAAGGGCGAGCGTCCCATGCTCGTGGCAAGCACCGCGCACTGGGCCAAGTTCGGCGTGAACGTGTTCCGCGCGCTGCAGGAGATCCCCGCGGGCGCGCCGCTGCCGCCCGAGGTGGCGCAGATGAGCGGCATCCGCCTGAACGAGCTCATCTCCAAGATGACCTGCTGCCAGAGGATCCCCGCCGGTCTGGCGAACCTGGACAAGATGGAAGTGCGCTTCACACAGGAGACCGAGGGTACGCCCGACGGCATCGAGGGAAGCGTGCTGGGATTCCTGGAGTGAGCATGGAGAACGACGAGCTGAGCGCCTACGGAGGCGTGGTCGAACGCTTCCTGCGCTACGTGCGGATCGATACGCAGTCCTGCGAGGACAGCGACAGCGTGCCCAGTACCGCCAAGCAGCTGGATCTGGCACGTCTGCTGCGCGACGAGCTCAAGGCCATGGGCGCCGCGGACGTGGCGCTGGACGAGAGCACGGGCATCGTGACCGCCACGCTGCCCGCCACCGCGCGTGCCAATGATGGCGGCGAACTGCCCACGCTGGGCTTCATCGCACACATGGACACCTCGCCCGCGGTGAGTGGCTGCGGTGTGCGCCCGCGCATCCACGAGGACTACCAGGGTGGCTTCCTGGTGTTGGACGAGGAGAAGGGCCTGCGCATGGGTCCGCGCGACTTCCCCGAGCTGAAGGATTACGTGGGCTGTGACCTTATCACCAGCAGCGGCGACACCCTGCTGGGGGCGGACGACAAGGCGGGCATCGCGGAGATCATGGGCTTCGCCCAGATGCTGCTGGAGCAGCCCAACATCGCGCATCCGCGCATCCGCATCGCCTTCACGCCGGACGAGGAGATAGGCCGCGGCACGGATCACTTCGATGTGGGCGCGTTCGGCGCCGCCTACGCCTACACCGTGGACGGCGGTGCGTGGCCGGGCATCGAGTACGAGTGCTTCAACGCCGCGAGCGCGACCGTGTGCTTCACGGGGCTGGCAACCCACCCCGGCAGCGCGCTGGGGCGCATGCGCAACGCGCTCGTGATGGCCACGGATTTCTGCGCGAAGCTGCCCGCGGCCGAGCGTCCGGAGAACACCAGCGGCTACAAGGGCTTCTACATGCTCGAGAAGCTGGAGGGCGATGTGAGCAGCGCGAAGTTGCAGCTCATCATCCGCGACCACGACCGCCATCGTTTCGAGCGTCGCAAGACCAACCTGTGGGAGATCGCCGACGCGATGAACGACGAATACGGAGCGCAGGTCGTGAAGTGCACGATCACGGACAGCTACTACAACATGCGCGACGCGCTCAAGGGCCATGAGCACCTGGTCGAGACCGCCAAGCGCGTGATGAGGCTCATGGGCAGCGATGCCGTGGTCGAGCCCATCCGCGGCGGCACCGATGGCGCACGCCTGAGCTTCGCCGGGCTGCCCTGCCCCAACCTGTGCACGGGCGGGCACAACTTCCACAGCGTGAACGAGTTCATCCCCATCGAGAGCATGTGCGAGGTCGTGCTGCTGCTGCTGGGCATCGCCGCTTCTTACGGCGAGCGCCGCTGAGTGCCGCGAGGCGCTGCGAGGGCGCGACTATTCGTCGCGATTCTTGGCGTATATTCTTGGCGTTCCAGGCTCTGGAAGGTCGATTGTTTACTGGTTGGGTAAATCGTGTAGCCTTTTGAGCGCCGAAATCGCCGACACGCCAAGAATATGCGCCAAGAATCGAAAGCGGGGCTCGCGAGTCTGTCGAGCGAGTCTGCGTATCGACAGACTCGCTGAGAAGCATGGGTGACCCGCAGAATCTTGGGGCGGTCCGGCGGGAATCGAACACGCGGCGCAAGATTCTGCGGGAT
>JAFRFV010000242.1 GCA_017434185.1 Coriobacteriales bacterium | reverse complement strand
CCCCGCACCCGGCGCACGTCCTCGGCCCGCGGTTCAACCACCCCCAAACTGGATATCCAGATTGGGGGTACCACCAAACTGGATTTCTAGATTGGTGGTACCCCGAAACGCACCCTCGAACTTAAGCCAACCACCCCCAAACTGGATTTCTAGATTGGTGGTACCACCAAACTGGATATTTAGTTTGGGGGTACATCGGTGGGCGCGGGCTTATCCCCCCACTACCAAACCGGATTTCCGGCTTGGTAGGCCACCCAAAACGGAAATCCGGGGGAACGGTAGCGTAAAGCGCTCCAAACCGACGAATCCGGCACACCGAAACCGATTATCCGGTTTGGTAGGCCACCCAAACCGGATTTCCGGTTTGGGGTACCGTCGCCCCAGCGTTCTGCGGATAAGCGCCCCCATTCCCGCGCACGCCCTCGGCCCGCGCACGCCCTCGGCCCGCGCACCGCGCGTGGCGGCGCTTATCCCCTACTCCATTACGCTGGAGCGACGCGAGCGCACGTTGGGAGATTCCCCACATTTCCTCTATTTCTCGAGCACAGCAGCGGTATTAGAATCCATCCATTCGAGGAAAACAGTCCGTTTGGACGAAAGGAGCGACGATGTCGTACGTAGACAGCATCATCGAAGACGTCAAGAGGAAGAACCCCAACGAGCCCGAGTTCATCCAGGCCGTCACCGAGGTTCTCGAGTCCCTGCGCGTGGTGGTCGACAATGACCCCAAGTACCAGGAGCAGGCCATCCTGGAGCGCATCGTGGAGCCCGAGCGCGTGATCATCTTCCGCGTGCCGTGGGTTGACGACGCGGGCAAGGTGCAGGTCAATCGCGGCTTCCGCGTGCAGTTCAACAGCGCGATCGGCCCCTACAAGGGCGGCATCCGCTTCAACCCCACCGTCTACCTGGGCATGCTCAAGTTCCTGGGCTTCGAGCAGACCTTCAAGAACAGCCTGACCACCCTGCCCATGGGCGGCGGTAAGGGCGGCTCCGACTTCGACCCCAAGGGCAAGTCCAACATGGAGATCATGCGCTTCTGCCAGTCCTTCATGACCGAGCTGTTCCGCCACGTCGGCCCCAACACCGATGTCCCCGCTGGTGACCTGGGCGTGGGCGGCCGCGAGGTCGCTTACATGTTCGGTCAGTACAAGCGCCTGGCCAACGAGTGGTCCGGCACCTTCACCGGCAAGGGCCTGTCCTTTGGCGGTTCGCTGGCCCGCACCGAGGCCACCGGCTACGGCCTGGTCTACTTCGTCGACGAGTACCTGCGCTGCCATGATGACAGCTTCGAGGGCAAGACCGTGGTCGTGCACGGCTCCGGCAACGTGGCCATGTACGCGATCCAGAAGGCCGAGCAGCTGGGCGCCAAGGTCGTCGCCTGCTCCGACACCAAGGGCTGGGTCTACGACGCCGACGGTATCGACGTCTCCGCGCTCGAGGCCATCTACAACGCCAAGCGCTCCGGCCACGACAAGGGCATCAGCCTGGCCAAGTACACCGAGTACCGTCCCAACGCCGTCTACCACGCCGAGGACGGCCGCGGCGTCTGGGGTCTGCCCTGCGACATCGCCCTGCCCTGCGCTCGTGAGAACACCCTGCTGCTGGAGGACGCCAAGAAGCTGGTAGCCAACGGTTGCAAGATCGTGGGCGAAGGCGCCAACATGCCCACCACCCTGGAAGCGACCGCCTACCTGCAGGAGAACGGCGTCGCCTTCTTCCCCGGCAAGGCCGCCAACGCCGGTGGCGTGGCCACCTCCGGTCTGGAGATGTCCCAGAACGCCGAGCACCTGTCCTGGACCTTCGAGGAAGTGGACAACAAGCTCAAGGGCATCATGCGCGGTATCTACCACGCCTGCGACGACGCCGCCAAGAAGTACGGCATGGAGGGCAACTACGTGGCTGGTGCCAACATCGCCGGCTTCCTCAAGGTCGCCGATGCCATGATCGCCCAGGGCGTCTGCTAGTCTTCGCGAGCCCCAACGTGGACCATGAGCGGGAGTCCTTCGGGGCTCCCGCTTCGCGTTTTGGGGATAAGCGCTGCGGCGGAGCATGAAAGAGAGGTTCTGGCGCGATGGCCTACGACTACCAGGTACTGCTGGAAGGTATGAGATCGTACGGGTCGACGGACGACGAGATCTGCGTCCACGGCCTGGGCATGCACATCGAGCAGGTGCGTCCCACGGTGGTGCTGGCACCCTGCTGGCTCCCCTCCGAGATGCCCACCCTGGGCGAGGCGACGCTGCTGTGCCAGCAGACCGGTGCCATGGAGGCACGCAGTTGGGATGTCGCGACGTCGGCCGGGCCCATCACCTTCGTGAAGACCAACGTGGGCTCCCCGGTGCTGTTGGAAGCGCTGCTGTGCCTGGGTGTGGTGCCCCAGGTGGAACGGGTGCTGCTGCTGGGTTCCTGCGGATCCCTGGACGACGACTACGACATCGGCGACGTGGTCGTGGCGCGCGAGGCGGTCTGTGGTGACGGCGCGAGCGCCTACCTGGATGACGGCATGCTGCAGCGCGCGAGCCGCATCGGAAGCATCAGCAGCGCGAACGCAGCGTTGTATGCCGGGCTGCTCCAGAGCGCTCAGCGCGTTTGCGCTGATGAAGCGCTTATCTGCCGCGAAGGACGCACGTTCAGCAGCGACTCCATCTTCTGCCAGTTCCATCATATGGACGAGATGCGCCGCATGGACTGCAACGTGGTCGAGATGGAAGCCGCCGCATGCTTCCGTGGCGCGGCCATGATGGAGCTGCCCGCCGCCGCGCTGTTCGTGGTGTCCGACAGCAGCGCCGCGCATAAGTCGCTCATAAGCGGGCGGCATGAGCAGGAGATCGCGCTCTACGACCACGTACGCCACGAGATCGTGCCGCGCATCATCCTCGATTGGCTCGCACCCGGTGACGGAGCGGGACGCTGACTCCAAGCACCACCAGCAGCATCACGGCAGCGGCCAGCATGCATGCGGTGAAGATCACATAGGAATACACGTACGAGCCCAGGGCATCCATGATGAGCCCGGGGATCAGATTGCCCACGATGGTGCCCGCCATGATGAAGAGCTGCAGGTCCTTGATGGTCTTAGCACGACCATCCGAGGTGGCGAGTTCGAGCGACCAGCGCGAGACGCCCACCGTGTCAAGGCTCACGCCCAGGTAGCCCAGCAAGCAGCCGCCCACGATGAGCAGCGCGCTACCCAGGGGCGCACCCAGGGTGACCATGACGAAGCCAACCACACTGAAGCAGAAGAAGAGCATGGTGCCCTTGCCCGTGCCCCAGGAATCGAAGATGCGTCCCATGGCGAACTTGCCCGCCGCCGCCATGATGCCCGTGAAGCTGAGCAGATAGGCGATGAAGCCTGCGTCGAAGCCGTGTGTGGAGAGCAGCACCGCCAGGAAGCTGTTGCCGCCCACGCAGGCCATGCCTATCAGCACACAGGCGGCCAGGAGCAGCGCGTAGTGGCCGGGCGTCAGGCTGCTGTTGTCACCGAATCGATGCTGCGCAGGCGCCTTGTGCCCCAGTGCGCTGGCGTGTTCCGAGGTCGCGCCGCTGCCCAGGGCCTGGGGACGGTTGCGCAGTAGCAGGATGATGATCAGGCTGATGGCGCCGGCCAGTGCGGCGAGGCTCCAGAAAGCCGTGGCCAGCGAATACGCCTGCACCAGATGCGTGCTGATGAGCGGTAGGATGAGCGCCGCGACGCTGCTGCCCATGGCGGCAACGCCCAGCGCGGTGCCCACGCCATGCTTGAACCAACGTCCCACCAGCAGCGATGCGCCGGTCATACCACCAAGGCCATAGGCGGCGCCCGCCAAGGCGGAGCCCAGACACAGGCCCGGGAAGCTGGGCCAGAGCGCGAACACCACATAGGCGCCCGTCGTCATGAGGCAGGTGAGCGACACACCCAGGTGG
>JAFRFV010000241.1 GCA_017434185.1 Coriobacteriales bacterium | reverse complement strand
ATGATGACGAAGGCCGCACCACCGTACTGACCGGTGATGTAGGGGAATCGCCACACGTTGCCCAAGCCGATGGCGCAACCTGCGCTGATCAGGATGAATCCCAATCGCGAACCGAATCGTTCTCGTTCCATGCTCTCTCCTTGTTTATACTTCCGTTATGCGGCCACGCGTCCTCTCCGGCGCGTGGACCCATGCATTGTAGCGCAATATGGCCCCGCGATGGGCGGGATGGGGGAGATGATGGCCGTGCAGATCCGTGTCGCCACTCTGGAGGACCTGCCCAAGCTGCTGGATATCTACAATCACGAGGTCCTGTGCGGAACCGCGACCTTCGACACGCAGCCGTGGACGCTCGAGCGCAGGCGCGAGTGGTTCGATGCGCACAACGTGGACAACCATCCGCTTCTGGTCGCTGTCGATGACGATGGCGTTGTGGCTGGCTATGCATCCCTTTCGCCCTATAGGGATAAGGACGCCTATGCCGCCACTGTCGAGCTGTCTGTGTACATTGCAGCGGACCGCCGGGGCAGGGGACTGGGTCGCGCTCTCATGGAAGCCATTCTGGACTTGGCGCGCGCAGACGAGCGCACCCATGTGGTCGTGAGCGTCATCACCGCAGGTAACGAGGCCAGCATGCACCTGCATGAGGAGCTGGGTTTCAGCTACAGCGGCACCTTGCATGAGGTTGGCGTGAAGTTCGGCCGCTATCTGGATGTCATCAACTACGAGCTGCTCGTGTAATGCTCAGCCGCGGCGCCTGATCGGGTGCCTGATGACGGTGCGCATCTTCTGCGGCTCCGTCTTGCGTGCATCACTCAAGTAGATCTCGTGGTGGCGGCGCTCGTCGTTCAAGTCGTTCTCATAACCCTCGCTGGCGATGTACGCGTCCATGAGCGCGACGCTCGCGGGTTCGTTGTCGTAGGGGCCAACATGCAGGATCTGCACGCATAGGCCTTCAGCGATCATGATCAGCTGCAGCTCGGAGCAATCGATGCGCTTCTTCCTGGTCGCGACCGTCTTCGCCCAGTCCACGTCGTCCGCCGTGATGAAATCGGGCACACGCAGGACGGAGAGCCACTGGAAGCTGCGCTTATCCCCATAATCGACACCGCCGATGCCCTCCTGCCACCAGAAGCCCTCGAGCGGTGGCACGACGTAGTCGAAGAAGCCGTCTATGCGATGGTCGGTCTTGTAGCTCATCTTGAGTGTGTATGCCACGGCGTAGAGCACGCTGATGGCCTGTTGATAGGCTCCGTCGGGCTCGTTGGGGTCGCCCTTGCCCTGCACGGCCAGGTATTTGGCAGGTGGCACGTTGACGATATGGGGCTTCGAGCTGGGCGCGTAGAACTCCTTGTATTCCCTCTTGAAGTCGAATGCCATGGCTAGCTCCTCAGGATGAGTCCGGTCAGTTGGGCGGGGGAGGATGCGATGCATTTCGCACCGTGTTCGAGCAGGAAGTCGTGGGTCTTGAAACCCCAATCGACGCTGATGCATTCCATTCCCGCATTCGCTGCGGTTTGGATATCCACTTCGGAGTCGCCCACGTAGATGGCGCGACCGGGCACGACGCCCAGTCGCTGCAGTGTCGCCAACGTGGGAGCGGCGGCGGGCTTGACCGGCACGCCCTCGACATTGCCCTGCACGAGCTCGAAGAGCCCGGGGAAGAAGTGCGTGATGAGCTTCTGGGAAGGGGCGTCGGGCTTGTTGGTGTAGACGCCACAGCGCACGCCCGCGTCCCGTAGGCCTTCGATCGCCTCTGTGATCCGCGGATAAGGGCGGCTGCCCTCGATGCAGTGCTCAAGGTAGTGGGCGGCGAAGTCTGCACGCAGGCGGATGGCGTCGGCGCCGGGGTCAGCCGCGATGCTGCGCGTCATGAGCTTGCCGGCTCCGTTACCAACCATGGCACCCACCTGTTCGAGCGATTGCGGCGCGAGGCCCTGCTGTGCACGCGCGGCATTGAGGGACGCCGCCAAGCCCTCGATCGTGTCGAGGATCGTGCCATCCAGGTCGAAGAGCGCGACTTCGTATCGCATGGGCGCGGCTCCTGCTCTCTTGCAAAGAACGCCTCCGGGGGAGGCGTCAGGGAAGTCGGGATGGTGGGCCCTGTAGGATTCGAACCTACAACCAAGGGATTATGAGTCCCCTGCTCTGACCATTGAGCCAAGGGCCCATCGCGATGGTCATTCTAGCCCATGGTCCGAAGCATGGGCAAGACGCCCGCCTGTCAACGCTCACGGGTTTCTTCTTGCGCTGCACACAGCGCAAAGATAGAATGACTTCTGCTTAACCGGGCGGTTAGCTCAGCGGGAGAGCGCTACCTTCACACGGTAGATGTCGTAGGTTCAAATCCTATACCGCCCACCATTCTGACCAGCACAAACGCCTCCATCCGGGGGCGTTTTTTCGTGTCTTGAGGGGTCTCGTGTGCAAATCGTGTGCAAATCGTTCCGGGATTCGT
>JAFRFV010000240.1 GCA_017434185.1 Coriobacteriales bacterium | reverse complement strand
TGCCCTGCCCTCCTATGCGGTGACCGACCACGGCTTCATCAACGTCATCACCCTGCAGATCGAGGATCCCATCCTGGACGACGTGGAGTGAGTGGCATGAGCCAGAACGTCAAGCAAGCCTTCTTGGGTTCCTTCTTCCACACGCCCATCTATGGCAGCTTCGAGTATCTGGAGGACGCGCTCATAGAAGTGGATGCGGCTGGCGTGATCGCCCGGGTCGTTCGAAAGGACGACCCGGCGCAGGCCGCGCTTATCAACACCTACCGCGAGGCGGGTGTCCTCACGGAGCTGGGGGAGAACCGCTACGGCCTGCCCGGTTTCGTCGACATCCATGTCCACGCACCCCAGTGGCCCCAGGCTGCCCTTGCCCTGGACGAGCCCCTCTACGTGTGGCTCGAAAAGTGCACCTTCCCGCTCGAGTCCAAGTTCGCGGACCTGGATTTCGCGGATAAGGTCTATCGCGATCTTGTCAATCAACTCCTTGCGCGTGGCTCCACCACCACCGTCTATCTTGGCAGCGCGCATCTCGAGTCCAGCATCCTGCTGGCGGAGATCTGCAACGCCAAGGGCCAGCGCGCGCTCGTGGGCAAGACGGTCATGGACGACCCCGCGGCCAACCCGCCCTACTACCGTGATGCGAGCGTGCAGAGTGCGCTGGCGGACGTGCAGAAACACATCGATGCCGTCGAGGCCATCAATCGCAACAGCTGGGCGGGCGTGTACCCCGTGGTGACGCCGCGCTTCATCCCCAGCTGCACCGACGAGGTCCTGAAGGGCATGGGCGATATCGCCGCCAAGAACGACGTGTATGTGCAGACGCACTGCAACGAGGGCCAATGGGAGCACGACGTGGTGCTGGAGCGCTTTGGTAAGACGGACCCGTACGCGCTGCGTGACTTCGGGCTCCTGCGCGAGCATGCCATCATGGCGCACTGCCCCTATCTGACGCCCGAGGAAGGCGAGATGTTCGCGGAACTGGGCGTCACGATCGCGCATTGCCCCATGGCGAACTCGTACTTCAGCAGCGCCGTGGCACCCATCCAGCGCTTCCGCTCCCAGGGTATCCACGTGGGCTTGGGCACGGACATCAGCGGCGGTTACAGCCCCAGCATGTATGAGAACATCCGCCAAGCCGTGCTCGTGTCGCGTCTGCTCGAGACGGGCGTGAACGCCATGCTGCCACCGGATGCGCGCGGCGGCCTGGGCGAGGGCACGCGCCTTTCGGTGGTCGAGGCCCTCTGGCTGGCCACCAAGGGTGGCGGCGAGGCGCTGGGCCTGCCCGTGGGCAGCTTCCAGCCCGGATGCGACTTCGACCTGCAGGTGGTGGACGTGAAGCGCCGCGACGGCGACCTCACCGGCTTTCGCGTCTTCGATGCGCCCATCGACCGCCTTGCGCGCATCCTGTATCTGTCCAGCGTGGACAACGTACGCAAAGTTTACTGTAATGGTAAACTCCTGCGCGATAAGGACCTCGAGGGATAAGCGCTTCGTGGAAAGGGGACGTGTTTCCCTCCACATCTGTGTATACGGGGACAGGTCTGCAGAATCTGCAGACCTGTCCCTTTTCACACGAATGTGGAGGGAAACACGTCCCCTTTCCACATCAGATGTCGCGGGCCATACGGATGGTCTCGTAGCCGTCGCCAGAGGGGCCATCGCCCACTTCCTCGAAGCCCTGTGCCTTCCAGAATCCCATGGCCTCCTCGTTGCCCTTGATGGTCGTGAGCTCCAAGCGCTTGAAGCCCTGGGCAGCCAACGCCGCGCGCACGTCGGCGAAGATCTGGGTGCCCACGCCCTTGCCCTGCATGCTCACATCGACCATGAACCATCCGATGAAGGCTTCGTCAGGCTGCGGATAACCGCAGATCAGGTCCATGATGGCCACCAGGTCCTGGCTTCCGTTGCCGTCCGCATCGGGGCCGTAGAAGCCCACGAAGTACTTGCCGGAATCGCTCGCACCCTCCGGCACGTCGCTGATGACCTCGGTGAGGCGCGCCATGCTGGGTCGCTGACGCAGGTGCATGTAGTAGCGGCGGTTGGCGCGCGCGAGCATGTACACGTCGGCGATGTCGGCTTCCGTGATGCGTCGCACGTCGTAGTCGGTGCCCAGGGCCTGGATGTCCAAGTCGAACACGCCGGCGACCTCCTGGGCACCCTCGCGCTCGTGCTCGATCACCTGGCGGAACTGCGTCTCGTAGAGTTCGTGGTAGACGCCGCCGGCGGCCAGCAGCTCATCGTGCGTGCCCTGTTCGGCGATGACGCCGTCCTTGACCACCAGGATGCGGTCGGCCTTGAGGATGGTGCTCAGGCGGTGCGCGATGACGATGCTGGTGCGTCCCACCATCAGCTTCTCGAGGGCATCCTGGATGGCCTTCTCGCTGATGGAATCGAGCGCGCTGGTGGCCTCGTCCAGGATCAGGATCCGCGGGTCCTTCAGGATCACACGCGCCAGGCTGATGCGCTGCTTCTCACCACCGGACAGCTTGAGGCCACGGTTGCCAACCTGCGTCTCATACCCATCGGGCATGGCTAGGATGAAGTCGTGGATGTTGGCGATGCGGCACGCCTCCTCGATCTCCTCCATCGTGGCGTCTTCCTTGCCATAGCGCAGGTTCTCCAGGATGGTGCCGTTGAACAGATAGGTCTCCTGGGTGACGGTGCCCACGCATTGGCGCAGGTAGGGGAGGTCGAAGTCGCGCACGTCCACCCCGGCTATGCGCACCGCGCCGTCCGTCACGTCGTAGAGGCGCGGGATCAGGTTGACCACGGTGCTCTTGCCACTGCCGCTCGGGCCAACGATGGCGTACATCTTGCCGCCGGGCACCGTGAAGTTCACGTCCGTGAGGATGCGCTTATCACCATCATAGGAGAAGGCGACATGGTCGTAGACGATGGGCTGCATGGTCACATCGGGCTTGGCGCCGTTCTCGGGCGAGACGATGTTGTTCTCGCGGTCCAGGTAGTCGAAGATGCGGTCGAAGAGCGCCAGGCTGCGCGTGAAGCTCACATGCAGGTTGAGCAGGCTCTCGACGGGGCGGTACAGGCGGTTCACCAGCGCGACCATGGCGGTGATGGTACCCACCGTGAGCGTGGGATCCAGCTTGCTGATGATGAAGTAGCCGCCGGCGAAGTAGATGAGCAGCGGGCCAAGTTGGCTGAACATGCCCATGATCACGTTGAAGAAGGCACCGCTGCGGGTTTCCTTCATGGCAAGGTCCGTGGCCTCCTTGTTCACCTTGCGGAAGCGCGCGATCTCCTTCTTCTCACGCGTGAACATCTTGACCAGCAGCGAGCCGGAAACGCTCAGGGTCTCGTTGATCATCTGGTTGATCTCGTCGTTCTTGGCCTGGGTCTGCTTGAGCAGCTTGAGGCGCACCTTGCCGGCGCTGCGCGTGGGCAGGATGAGCAACGGGAGCACGGCCAGGCCCACCAGCGCGAGCTGCCAGCTCATGGTGAACAGTGCCACCAGGGTGGTGATGACGGTGGCGATGTTGCTCACGGCTTTGGACAGCGTGCCGGAGATGACGCTCGACACGCCGCTGATGTCCGTGTTCATGCGGGTGATCACGTCGCCCTGCTTCTCGGTGGTGAAGAAGGAGTGCGGCATGTACTGCAGCTTCTCGTACATCTCGTTCTTCATGTCGAAGATGATGTGCTGCGCGATCCAGGAGTTGATGTAGTTCTCGAGCACACCTATGAGCTGGCTCGTGAGCATGGTGGCGAGCGCGATGAGCAGCAGCTTGACCAGGTACATCAGGTCTTCGCCCACCAGCGCCTGGTCGACGATCTTTCCCGTGATGATGCTGGGGAAGAGGCCTATGACCGCGGCGATCAGGATGGCCAGGAAGACGAAGGTGAATTGCAACCAATACGGTTTGAGATACTTGAGGATGCGTTTGATGAGCGCGCCTGGGATCTGGGGGGCCGCTGCTTTCTCCTCGTCCCTGAGGACGCTGCGTGACATGGGTCCGCCGGGTGCTGGAGGCATACGCCCTCCTTCGTCTAAGGGGTCCATCGATGCTGCGTGCTATCGCGCATGATAACAGAATATGGGCGACTGACTGCGGGTTGACCGCAGATAGGCGTCGAGTATGCGGGGGATAAGCGCTTCTAGTCGTCCGCGGCGATGGCCTCGGATTCCGCGAGGGCGGCCTGGGCTGCGATCGCGGCTTCCTCCGCGGCGTCGGCGGCTTCCTC
>JAFRFV010000239.1 GCA_017434185.1 Coriobacteriales bacterium | reverse complement strand
CTCACAGGCCATCTCGACCTGCTCGGCGCGGGGTTCGAAGCCGGGATACATGGCGGAGAGCATGGAGTCGGGCTGGAAACAACGGGCGATGTCCTCGCGGGGCACGAAGCACAGCGTCTGGTCCTGGGCATCCAACTTGATTGTGCCCGATTCCTGATGCAGCGCCTTGGCGCGCAGTTCACCCAGCGTGATCGCCGGCATGGGGTTCTGTGCGGCTATGCGCGCGATCACCTTGCGCAGCGGCCAGTGGATGCGTGGGTGCAGGTCGCGGATGCTGGCCAGCAGGCCGGGCGTGAAATCGGACAACGCCACCAGCATGATCCTCCAGATCGCGCACAGGGCGAGCACGTCGTCCATGGCGCGGTGGGTGGACTCCGGCGCACCGAAGACCTCCACCAGGGCAGCCAGACGATGGCTGCGCATTCGCGGCAGGGCGATCCGCGAGAGCTCCAGACTATCCAGCCAATCCCCCGTCACCTGTCCGGGTGCCGCATGGCGCATGATGAAGTTGCTGTCGAACGCGGCGTTGTGGGCGATGATATCGCGATCACCCACGAAGTCCGCCAGCTGGCGCAGCGCCTCATCGGGAGTGGGCGCACCCTGCAGGTCGTCTTCGACGATGCCGGTGAGAGCGCTTATCTCCGCAGGTAGGGGCTTGAGCGGGTTGACGAAGGTCTGGAAGCTCGCCACCACGGCGGGCCCCTTCATGATGACAGCGGCTATCTCGATGAGTTCGTCTCGATTGAGTGAGAGTCCGGTGGTCTCGGTGTCCAGCACCACGACCTCGGGTTCGTCGAGCCCGAACGTCGCCGTCGCGGCGCGTGCGGCGAAGCTGGCGTAGCGCTCCCTTATCCCCTGACTCGTGCCCGGCAGCAGGGCTTCGTCAAGAGCGCAGGATGTCATCAGTCATCCTCGTCGACGGATTCGAACGGGTTGTGCTTGTCAAGCAGGTCCTGGACGGTGATGCCATCGATGATCTTGTCCGTGGCGTCCTTGATGGCCTTCCACACGAACATGCTCTCGCAGCTGCCGGATCGAGGGCATTCACGGCTGCAATCCGAGGACACGCAATCCACGGGAGCCAGGTCGCCTTCGGTGGCGCGGAGCACGTCGCCCACGGTGATCCTGTTCGCGGGCCGTGCCAAGCGGTAACCACCCTGTGCGCCACGGGTGCTGCGCACCAGGCCTTCACGCACCAGTGGGCGCACGATCTGCTCCAGATACTTGTCGGAGATGCCCTGGGCGTTGGAGATGTCCTTGATGGAAGGGTTGGTCGCTTCGCCCTCGAGCCGGGCGAGCTCCGCCATGAACCTGAGCGCGTATCTTCCCCTGGTTGAGACCTTCATCCTTCCATACCCCCTTGTAATACAGCGGCGGACCATCACCGTAAGAGTTCATTCTACACCACTTGCCTTGCCTCGCCTATAATGAGCTGTAACCCGCAAGGGGTTTTCGAATGGGTCCGGAAGAACATGGAGACGAGATGGCCTCTGGTAACAAACGCGCCGCCACCATCAAGGAACGCTACTACGGCCTCTACGCCCGCGCGTTGGACGTGAACAAGGACGAGAGTGGAACCCTGTCCAGCCGCGAGTGCATCGTTGGCTCGCGCATGCAGGTGAAGATCATCAGTGCGGCGGACCTCGAGGACGCGGACGAGGAGGCGCAGGCCACCCTGGGTCTGGTGGAACTGCGCACGCAGAGCGGTAAGCCGGTGGGTCGCCTGGACCGCGACGTCTCCACCAGCATCATCAGGCGCATCGATGCGGGCATGAACTGTGCGGCCTTCCTTTCCGCCGTGTTGTTCCGCGAGGCGGACGGCTTGTTCTGCGGCGAGTTCGCGCTCGTGTGCTTCGACGCCCAGCAGGAGGCCATGTGGGAGCGTTGGTGCACCAAGCTCTCCTACCGTATCTCCAAGGCCGAGCGCCCCAACGTCGACCTGTCCGCCAAGGACATCTCGCAGGTACAGGAGAGCGACGGCATGTGGTGCGCCATGAAGACCAAGCCGGCGGAGAAGCTTGACAAGGGCTTCGCGTACTTCAAGAAGCGCCGCACCCCCAGCGATTCCCTTATCGAGATGGCGATGAGCGGGAAGACGGGCTGCAAGGTGGGCGCCATCATCTTCTGGATCGTGGTGCTGGCCGGTATCGCCTATCTCGTCTACCGCCGGGTCTCGTAGGGGACAGGCGCCTCAGACCACCATGTTCTCGTCGTCGGGGAGGTGTGAGTCGCCCTCGTCGGCGGTCACGTAGCTGCGCTTGGGCATATGCTCCAGGTTGCTCAGCTGTTTCACGTGCCAGCGCGGGGTCTGCAGTATGCCATCCGCCACTTCCTTGAGCGAGAACAGTCCCAAACCGCCCGCCAAACGCTCCGCGAGCTCCAATTTGGCCACGCTTCCGCTGCTCCCCACAAGCGCATAGGTGCATGCACCCAGAAGGATATCGACCAGCTGCAGGGCCTCGTTCTGCCACTCCTCGGTGGCGCTGCATAGTTCGAGACCCGTTTGCGGGCTCAGGTTGCGCTCCATGATGGAATAGAGATCTGCCGTGGAAAGCAGGCTGTCCTTCTGCTCGAGCTTCTTGCCCTGAGCGGCCTTGCAGTTGGTCCCGCCAACGTAGGCCACCTTGCAATCACGGCCACCGCAGGGATGCTGATCGAAGTCCGCTTCAACCACCAGACGCATCATGTCGCCGGGTTCCATCCAACGCTCGAGGGCTTCCAGGTACATACGGTACAGCGCGAAACAAGCCCCCTGAAGGGGAAGCTGCTTGGCGGGTGCGAAGACGAACGAGAAGCTGGCGTCCGTATCCACGAACGCATCGATAACCTTGCGGTAGCTCGCCATCTTGTTCTGTCCCACACGGCTCCAGCTGATCCCGCCCTTGATTCCACCTGCACGTTTGATCTCCTGCAAGCGCGCGACCAAGCCCTCCATGGTCTCCTGGTCGGGGCAGCGCAGTGCACCCACGACCTGGCGGCAATCCTGCATGCTGGGATCGCAATGCCTATGTGCTGCGACGCAGATGTGTTGGGTCATCGCGGACCCACCCTCAAGGACGGATCCTGGCTTGGGCATCCATCCTGCCCTGGTGTTCCTCCAAGGCGAGCTCGATGAGGTAACGGCACAGAGCCTGGAAGTCCATGCCCGCAACACGAGCGGCATCGGGGAGCAGTGACGTGGGGGTCATGCCGGGAATGGTGTTGGTCTCCAGCAACCAGCAGACGCCCTGTTCATCCACGATGATGTCGCTTCGGGACACGCCCTTGCAACCCAGCGCCTCGTGCGCCTTGACCGACATACGCTGGCATTCCGCAGTGGCTTCAGGGGATAAGCGCGCGGGACAGATGTGTTTGGAGCCGCCCGCACTGTACTTGGCATCGAAGTCGTAGAACTCGTTGCCGGGCACGATCTCGACAACCGGCAGCGCCTGGGGGTCCTGGTTGCCCAACACACCGACGGTGACCTCGGTACCCTTGATGAAGGTCTCCACAAGGGCGACGGTGTCGATGGCGAGCGCTGCATCGATAGCGGCGGCGAGTTCGTCCTTGCCGTGCACGATGCTCACGCCCAAGGCGGAGCCTTCAGTGGCGGGTTTGACGACGCACTTATCCCCCACAACATCGACGATGGCCTGGGGGTCGTACGCCTCTCCCCTACCCAGCACGATCGAGCGGGGCGTGGCAAGACCGTTGGCGATGTAGCATGCCTTGCTGCGCGCCTTGTCCATGGCGAGCGCACTCGCCAGAACACCGGGGCCCACGTAGGGTTTGCCCAGGAGCTCGCAGAGGCCCTGCACCGTGCCGTCCTCGCCGTACTTGCCATGCAGGCAGATGTAGACGACGTCCGCGTTGGACTGCGCGATGGCGCGCAGATAGCCGTCGGCACCCGTGTCGACCTCGGTCACCGGGAAGCCCTGCGCGCGCAGGGCCTGCGCCACAGCCTGTGCACTGATGAGGGAGATGCTCCTCTCACCGCTGGTTCCGCCCTTCAGGAGCAGGACCTTGGTCTTCTCTGGCGTACAGGCTCTGGTGCTTCTCATGGATCCTCCTTGGGTGAATCTGCACTCGAAGACGGCAGCCGCGGCTGCCTGGTAATCGAATTATAGTCCTCCGGTGGGTCACAAGGGGCATTTCCCCGAACATCCATAGTTGGACGCCCTTATAATGTGTTCGAAACACATCACCGCATGAGAACCGTTCGCACTGGGAGGGAATCCATGAGTCGTCCCGATCTGTCCACTTTGGGGATCAAAGCCCTTGACCATCAGGGCATCTGCGACCTGATGCAGGAATTGGGCCAACCCAGATTCCGCGTGAAACAGCTGGAGCAGTGGCTCTACGCCAAGGCGGCCAAGTCGTATGACGACATGAGCAACCTGCCCAAAGCGATGCGCGAGGCGCTCGCCCAGAAAGCGCCCCTGCATTATCCCACCGTGGTCGAGAAGCTCGTATCCCAGGACAAGTCGCGCAAGTACCTACTCGAGCTCTGCGACGGTTCCGTCGTGGAAACCGTGGGTATTCCCAGCAACGGACGTCTGACCGTCTGCTTCAGCACCCAGGTGGGCTGCGGGATGGGCTGCGCGTTCTGTGCGACCGGGAAGAACGGCCTCGTCCGTTCGCTCGCACCCGGCGAGATGGTCGACCAGCTCAACATCGTGTCGGCGGATTTTGGCGAGCGGGTCTCCAACGCGGTGGCAATGGGTCAGGGTGAGCCCTTCGCCAATTACGACAACGTCCTGGCTGCTCTTCGCTTCATGAACTCCCCCGACGGCCTCAACATAGGCGCCCGTCACATCACCGTCTCGACCTGCGGCCTGCTCCCCATGATCCGGCGCTTCGCCACGGAACCCGAGCAGTTCACCCTTGCGGTTTCCCTGCATTCCGCTGTGCAGCTCACGCGCAACCGCCTCATGCCCGGTGTCCGCAAGTACGAGCTCGACCGCCTTCGTGACTCGCTCATCTCGTATGGTGAGAACACCGGCCGCCGTCCTTCGCTCGAATACTCCATGATCGCAGGTCAGAACGATACCGACGAGGAGCTCGATGCTCTTCTCGCCTTCGCGACCGGCATGCTGTGCCACGTGAACCTGATTCCGGTGAACCCCGTGCCCGGCACCGGCTTCAAGCCCAGCGAGCCTGAACGCATCGAGGAGTTCGCGCGTGCGCTTGGGCGCGCCGGTGTCGAAGTGAGCATCCGCAACTCCCGCGGATCCGATATCGCCGGTGCCTGCGGTCAGTTGGCACGTAGCGCGAGATGATGAACGGGGCCCAGCTGGGCCCCGTCGAATGTATGCGGATATGTATATTATTCTAGAGTTTGGATAATATCTCCTGCCTACGCTTCTCGATGGTGGCCCATTGGGCTTTGGTCTCCTTCTCCGCGTCCTCCCGTTCCCTCTTGGCCAGGATGGCATTGTCGGCAAGACCCTTGTACGCTTCCGCGAGACCCTTCGTGGTCTCCACCGCTGATTCGACCTGCGTCTTGAGTTTGGCTTTCAGGTTCTCGTCGGTCATCACCATGACCACCACGAGCACCGCTGTCCCAAGGAGCGCTCCTGCTATGAGGGCGATGTTGGTGCGGCCCCTGTTCTCACTCTTCCGCATACTCGTCCTCCTCTTCGGGGATGAAGGAGCCGCTGAGGGACTTGAAGATCCTCTCGAGATCCTCCGCATCCTTGAACTCGATCTCGATCTTGTTCTTGCCACGGACGGTCTTGACCTTCACGTTCGTGTCGAGCTGTTGGCGTAGCTTGCGCGCCACGGTCTTGAACGCGCGCGGCGTCGCCTTACGCTTGGCGCGCTCCATGCCAGCTGCATCGAAGAGTCGCGCCATCGCCTCTGCCTCACGCACCGAGAGACGCTCTTCTACTATGCGCTTGGCGAGTGCGATCCTGCGATCGTCGTCACCTACAGCAAGGATCGCTTTACCATGACCAGCCGAGAGTTTGCCCTCGAAGATCAATTCCTGGACTTCTTCGGGCAGTTCGAGAAGGCGCATGGAATTCGCTACCGTCGCCCTGGACTTGGACACGGCCTCGGCGATCTCCTGTTGCTTCATGCCCGATGCCGCCGCTAGATCCTTGAATCCGCGCGCTTCTTCAATCGGGTTGAGGTTGGTCCTTTGGAGATTCTCGATCAAAGCCAACTCGAGGGTCTTGACCTCGTCAACATGCATGATCCTTACCGGGATCTTCTCCATTCCCAGGCTCTTGCACGCCTGCCAACGCCTCTCACCTGCGATGATTTGATACTTATCGCCATTGGGCCTGACGATGATGGGCTGCAGGAGTCCATCACGTTTGATGGATGCGGCCAACTCCTTGATGGATTCCTCGTCGAAACTCGCACGAGGCTGGGCAGGAGTCCTGTCAATCCTGCTGATAGGCAACTCGCTTACAACGCTGTCGCTGCCAGATTCTTCCACCGTTTCATTGAACATCGAACCAAGACCACGACCAAGACCACCCCTAGCCACAAGCGATCACCTCCGTTGCGAGTTCCCTGTATGCCTTTGCGCCCTTTCCGTTGGGCGTATATTTGATGATGGGCTCACCGTATCCAGGAGCCTCGGATAGTTTCACGGTTCGCGGGATGTAGGTGTCGAACACCTTGTCCCCGAAGAAGTTCCTCACTTCCTCGATAACCTGGCGCGCCAATGTGGTGCGTCCATCATACATGGTCATCACGACACCAAAAACATCCAGGCTGGGGTTGAGTCTTGCCTTCACCAGCTTCATCGAATCAAGCAGTTTCGTCACACCTTCTAGAGCATAGAACTCACATTGAATTGGGATTAGAAGCTTGTTGGCTGCGGTGAGAGCGTTGATTGTAAGCAAGCCCAATGACGGAGGACAATCGATGAGTACATAATCGAAATAGTCCTTGATAGGCGTAATGACATCTGCGAGCCTGCTCTCTCTTGACATCTGGGATACGAGCTCGATCTCAGCACCTGTGAGCTGGATGGTCGCAGGGATAAGCCAGACGTTCTCAGCGTCCACGTCCTGGATGATATCCTCGACGGGGACATCGTGGAGCATTGCGTCATAAATGCAATTACTGATTTTGTTCTTCCTTATGCCATACCCGCTGGTCGTATTCCCCTGTGGGTCGAGATCGACTACGAGCGTTTTCTTTCCCAGCTCTCCCAGGCATGCAGACAGATTGATGGCGGTTGTTGATTTCCCAACACCGCCTTTTTGGTTGATGACTGCCAGAACCAGAGTTTCGCCTTCATTGCTGCGTTCAGTGTCCTTGTAGTTCATCCGGCCTCCTTTCAGCACATCGGTTAGTGATTATAGACCATATGCTCTCTCTTCACATCAATTCTAACTACATTTCCTCAAACGGATTGTTCCACGTGGAACAGTCGTTTCTTCTCTGATATTTCTGCGTCATCCGAATTCAGCGCTATACTGACTAAGCGATTGTATAACGCTAACTTTTAAATGAATTACGCTACATATATATTCGTTATTTTTTGGGATCATTGAAATTGCTCGAGCATTTATTTGATTCTCGATCTCAATATTCTCGATTTCATTGTTTCACTTGGAACAATTTGACAAGTAGAGATAACGCCTTGTTATTAGAAGAATCTATTAAGTATTCCAACGTTATCACTCCTGGTATCGATACCCTGACTGAGTTTGATAACGCATTGGGGTTGTGATTAGACATTATAGCCAAGCACTGAACAATGTATCAGGAATCGATCAATGGTGTTCATGGTTCTTTATATAGCAAAACTACAGTCGGTTAGTCTACGGTAGATATCCGAAGCGATTGCTGCATACATAGAACGATCTTGAATGAGAACTCTTTACGTTATCAAATTCAAATCACAGCTGATTGTTCCACGTGGAACAAAGTAATAACGTAACCAGAGAGCACAAAATGGATTGAACGGTTTTTCGTTATCTGTATGGGAAGTGGATTTGGTTTCGTTATCTAAAACAGACAGTTAGGTTCCACGTGGAACATATCTGATACAGAGAATAACAATCGTTGCAACGGCAACGAGAACAATCATCAAGAATAGAATGCGCCAAAAATGACGCAACAGAATCGATTCTAAGACGATTAAAGAAAGTTATGCAGCAATCCATACATCCAGAGAGTAAAACGTCTTAGAATCGATTACATTGGCCGTAAACGACCTCAGTGCTGATAAGAGCGTTAGATAACGAAGAAGAAAGACGAAATATTAACGAATCAGGCGAGAGGGGATCGCTGAGCAAGTCCTACCCGCCCTGGAAGCTTGATACGAGATTTGGAGATCCTTTGGTAAAGAAAGAGCGATCTGGAGGATCCAGAGGGTTCGAGAGTGTAATCAACTCGTCTAAT
>JAFRFV010000238.1 GCA_017434185.1 Coriobacteriales bacterium | reverse complement strand
GCCGCGCATGAAGCGCTGCCTCACCCCGGCGGCCATGCGCGCGGGCATGATCATAGGCGTCTGCAGTTTCCTGGGTTACTGGACGCAGTTCGTGGGCCTTTCCGGAACGACGCCCGCCAAGAACGCCTTCCTCTCCACCTGCTACTGCGTGGTCGTGCCCTTCGTGGTGTGGATCGTGCAACGGCAGCGCCCCACGCGGCGCAATCTGCTGGCGGCCTGCATCTGCGTGGCGGGTCTGGCGCTGGTGACGCTGCCCGGCGGCAGCTCGCTGCAGGTGAGCTGGGGTGACGGCGTGAGCATGCTCAGCGCGCTCACGTACAGTTTCGAGATCGTGGCGGTGTCCATCTTCCTGCGCGACAACGACGTGATCGCGGTGAGCGCCGTGCAGATGGTCACGGTGGGCCTGCTCGCGACCCTCGTGGGTTGCTTCGAGGGCCTGCCCTCCGCGGAAGCCCTGGGTGATAAGCGCTTCATCCTGGCCATGCTCTACATCACGCTGCTCGCCTCCACCTACGGTGCCACCGCGCAGAACCTGGCGCAGCGGCACATAGCCGCTGGTCCCGTGAGCATGTTGCTCGCGCTCGAGAGCGTGTTCGGCACCATCTTCAGCGTCATCTTCTTCCACGAGGTGCTCACGTTGCGCATGCTCGTGGGTTTCGCGCTCATCTTCACAGCCGTGATATTATGCACGTGGCAGCCCCGAGGGAAGGAACGAACATGAAGCCCTTCATCCCCGTCCTGATCGCCGTCGTGCTCATACTCGTCATCGCTGTAACGCTGGGGCGCTCGCGCGGCGGGGGAGACGACCCCGCTCCTGCGCCTGCAACGCCCCCGCCTGCCGCTCCGTCGGCGCCCACTGCCCAGGCACCGCGCTACACGGGTAAGGGCGCGCTTTCCGCGCAGCCCGGCGAACTCAACCAGTTCCGCTACATCGAACGTGCCGGTGGACAGGAGAACACGTACCAGGTCTTCGCCTACCCCCAGTACGGGCTCGTCCACCTCTACGAGGATCGCTTCGACGGCAGCATGCGCCAGGACACGGTCCAGGGGGTCGAGATGTTCGACCAGCTGACAGCGCTTATCAACGAAAGCGATTGCCTCAACTGGCGCTACTACGACCAGAAGTACATCGAAACCGTCGATGACCTTGAGATCGAGGTCGAGATCCGGCTCGGGGGTCGCACGTACGAGTTCGGGACGGATCGCATGCCCATGGGTGGTATCGAGTGGCTGCGCTGCATGCGTGACACCTGCCTTGGCTACCAGAGCGATGAAGCGGAGGTCAAGCCGTTCGAGGTCACGATCAACGGCAGGACCTACCACACCGTGCCCGGCACCGGCAACAGCGTGGGTGCCGGTGCGATCATCGACTTCGAGGGCGAGGACTGGTGGGAGGTCCAGCACTACGTGGGTCACTACGAGATGACCGATGCCGCCAATGCGGTCGCGGCGCAGGCGAGCAGCTCGTCCAGCTTCCAGAACGCGCAGTTCTCGAACGTGAGTCTGGACATCAGTGCCGACGGCAAGCTCACCCTGAACGTGGACGGCGACGTGCGCGAGCTCAAGCTGTCCGAGACGCGCGGTTACGGCGTCTACGCAACGGCGAGCGGGGATTCGTTCTTCGACTACTATCAGGGTGCCGGCCTGGCGCCAGGCGCGGACCCCGAGCGTTTCCTGGAGTTCCATATGCGCGCGCAGCCGCATCCGGAGACGTTCCAGGGCTACAGCTTCGTGCTGGAGCGCGGAATGCAGCAATAGCGGGGTGCTCCTGCGGTTCTTGCGTCCCGCAACGCCGACGTCTATCATGAACCTATCCTGTCCCGCCGACCACGATAGGAGGTCGCTAGATGTTCTGCCCCAAGTGTGGGAACCAACTGCCCGACGGATCCGCGTTCTGCGGCAAGTGCGGCGCCCAGCTGGACCCCAATCGTACCGTCCCCCAGCCCGCTATGGCTGCTCCCGCTGCGTCCACTGAGAAGGCCAAGACGCCCATCAAGCTGCCCATGATCATCGCCCTCGCGGCTGCCGGTCTGGCGATCGTCGCCTTGCTGGTGTTCGTGGTGCCCAAGATCTTCGGCGGCAGCCAGGGCTCTCCCGAGAAGTGCGTCAAGGGCGCCTACGAGGAAGTGCTCGACCTCGACTTCAAGGGCTTCATGAAGTACATGCCCGATGCGTACATCGACTATCTGTGCGACCAGGCCGGCGTGAGCAATCAGAAGGCCCTGATCGCAGCCGTCGATGCTGAGTTCGACGCGGTCATCTCCGAGCTCGAGGGCTATGGTGTCAACGCCAAGAAGCTGTTCAATGCCATCAACGTGGAAGTGAATGGCAGCAGCAAGCTCAGCGATGACGAGCTCGATGCGCTCAGGGCCAGGTGGAACAAGCAGATTCCCGGCTTCGGCGACAAGATCAAGGATGCCGCCTATGTGAACGTGGCGCTCAGTGCCGACCCCAAGTTCAAGCTCAACGTGATGGGGCAGGAGGTCGCGCTCGCCGACATCATGGGAACCTCGACCCAGCAGGTCCTGACCGTCAAGATCGGCGGCAAGTGGTACGTGCTCGATTCCGAAATGATGGATCTGGGCGGCATGCTCTAGCCGCTCCATCGGATAAGCGCCAAAGAGAACGGGCCCGGATGACCGGGCCCGTTCTTTCGTATGTATGTTCGCGCTTGCCGCTTAGGCGAGCTTGGCGCCGCAGTGCTCGCAGAACTTATCCCCAGCATTGACGGGCAAGCCGCAGACGGGGCAGACGGGAGCGACGGCATCCTGGATGACATCGGCGGTCGCCTCGACGACGCCGCTCACGCCATCGACCACGGCGTCGGCGATGGGCTCGACGGTGGCGGTGAAAGCGTTGAGGGTGGGCTCGACGGCGTCACCAACGGCCTGTGCAGCATCGACCACGGGGGCGATGATGGGAGCGACGGTTGCGGCGGCAGCCGGAGCGGGCTCGGGGGCGGCGGGAGCGGCGACCTTCGAGCCGCAGTTCATGCAGAAGGCATCGCCCGGGCCCAGGGGTGCGCCGCAGACAGCGCAGGCGGGAGTGCCGGGAGCGACCGGCGCGGGGGAGGCGGCGGGAGCGGACTTCTGAGGCTGGTTGGCCTTGATCACGTCGATCGGGGTGCCGCAGCCGGAGCAGAACTTATCGGTGCCGGTCACCTTGCGGCCGCAGGTGGGGCAGACGTAGGTGGTGTAGGTCGCGGCGGCCACGGCTGCCTCGGCCTCGATCGCGGCGATCTTCTCCTGCAG
>JAFRFV010000237.1 GCA_017434185.1 Coriobacteriales bacterium | reverse complement strand
TCGATGGCGCAGCTCCAGTCGCAGAAGTTCTTCACCATGATCTGATCCGCGTTGACGTTCTCCTTCTTACCGTAATGCTTGATCACGGCAGCGGCGAGCTCGCGGATCTTCGCAAGCGCCTCCAGAGCGGCGTCGCGATCCTGTGGCAGATCGAGAGCGAAACCCTCCAACGTCAGCGTGGGATACAGGTCCATCATGCGGGCGACGTTCTGGCAGAGCGCAGGCAGGATACCATCCAGGAAGTGGTTGCCGCTCAGATTCACTTCCAGCAGGATGCCTGCGTGCAGGCCTCGCGCGAGCAGCCAGCGATTGAGAATGGAGAGGTAGTCCATATCCCTGATCACATAGACCATGTTGTCGCCGGCAACGACCTCGTCCATCCGGTTGTAGAGCAGGTCACCCGTGTAGATCCAGGTGATCTCCGGGAAGTACTCTGACACCTGTCCTGAAACCATGAGTCGGTTCTCGCTGAAGCAACGGATCCCGGCGAGCGAAGCCTCCGTGAGCGGGATGGGGTCGGTCCCATGATGCGGGATGAAGAGCTGGATCTCGTTGGGGTCGACCCCCAAGGGCTCGCAGATGGCCGCGAGCTTATCCAGGGCATCCTGCTTCCTCTGAGCCATCGCTTTGATGCGCTCGATGCGCTTGACCAGGAACTCGCGACGCTCCAGAGGGAGGTCCTCGGGCTCATCGACGAAGTGGAACAATCCGTCATCCACCGGAGCTTGCTCGAGCTCGGCTTCCTCAACGATATCGGTGGCTTCGATGGCCTCGACGCTCTCGGCGTTCTCGATGATCTCGCTCATGCAGGCCTCCTTAATCGATGGGGTCGACATAGGGGAAGGGGTCGATACCCCATTCCTCGGGGATGGCATAGCAGGATTCCCAGATCCCATGCTGGTTGCAGATTCCCCTCACGGCAAGCTTCAAACCCATGGAGAGGTCGATGACGAACTTGGTCTTCACCTTCCTCCCCACAGTCAGGGGGAGTTCATCCATCAGAAGCGTCTCCTCGGTATGGTGGATGTCCATGTACTTGACGTAGACCGAGAGCTTCTCGTAATGGTGCTCCTCGTCCTGGGGCATGTTGGGCGCCTCCACCTCGACGACGTAGCGCGGCCACTTGCCGGGCAGATCCCTGCGATAGCAATTGACATAGATGCTGTGCATGATCTCCTCAGCCGTACTCGCCAGCTCGGGATTCGCACAGTTGACAGCGGGCTCGGCGACGATGACGGGCAGCACATCGTCGAAATCGAGCAGCTCGAAGGGGATCTCTTCGGGAGGATAGACGGGATACTTCTCCTCGGGAGCGGCTGCCGCAGCAGCTTCCTCAGCGGCAGGGGCATCCGGAATCGCGGGAGCTACCTCTTCGACTTCCTCAATGACCTTCAAACCCTCCATGACAACCTCCTGCTGTATGGGATAAGCGCTTCAATGATACATCAGTTGCACGGTGGGCAGGCGAGCCTGCGGAAGAAGAGAGGGGGGAGACTCACCTGCTCACCGTGCACTGCGTTTCGCTGTGTTTGTCGGAGGGCAGGGGTCTTTATACCCCCTGCCCTCCGACGGGCCAGCTGAGGGCAGGGGGTCCACTCAGCTGGCCGTGGGCTTACGTCAGGTGCATGTTGGAGACGTGTCCCCTTTCACACGAATGTGGAGGGAAACACGTCCCCTTTCCACCTAGTAGAACAGGAACACCGAGCTGCCGAGCGCGAAGAAGATCACGCGGAAGCAGATGGCACCGATGACGGCGCAGCAGCAAGCGGTTCCGGCCCACAGGGTGACGTCCTTGGCCTCGGCATCCTTCTTCATGAAGGCGATGACGAGGACCGCGACGATACCGATGATCACAACACCGGCCCAGAAGGCGCCAGCCAGGTCACCGGAGAGCATACGGGAGATGTAGGACCCGGTCTCGGCGACGGCCTTGGTGGGCTGGGTGGGATCGAAGTAGTGACCGACACTGGCGAACTTGATGCCACCGATGACGGCGGTGTAGATCGCGACGGCGACGGCCTTCGCGATGGCAGCGAAGAAGCTCTGCCGACCCGCGAACTTGGTCTCATCACCAGCGATGGCACCCAGCAGCCAGGCTGCGATGGCGCCCATCAGATAGGCGTCCGCGAAGATGAACAGGTACCATGCGAAGGTGTTCCACACGGGACGGGCGGCCATGTTGTAGGAATTGGCGGTCACGAACACCATGAGGGCGGCGATCACGAGACCGGCGTAGGCGGCCCACTTGGGGAGCTCGCCCTTCTTGAGCATCACGAGGAAGACGATCAGGATGGCCAGCGCCAGCACGACCATGATGAGCTCATGGGTGATGCCGGAGGTGATGTGACCGAATCCGTTGAAGATCCTCTCCCAGTGCTGCAGGTGGAAGAACACGGCGATGCCACCGATGACGATCACGCAGATGTTGGTGATGGCGGCCAGCTTCTGGAACTTGGCGCTACCCTTGCCCAGGATGGCCATCAGGCTCTGCATGAACAGCAGGCCGCCGGCGCAGCACAGGGCGAGGGTGAAGATAACGAGAGGCCATTGAGTTGCCATTGTAGTTTCTCCTTTCCTCCCCTAGCCTTGCCACTTCTTGTTACGCAGGATGTAGCGCATGGACGGCTTGTTGCCAACATCGGGCAGCGTGTAAACGTCACTTGAAGAGTACGGATTGACGTAACCGCCCATCGCTACGCGTGATGCGGCCATCGCGTCGTAGGACAGTGAAGGACCATAGACGCTATGGGGCTCGTCATATGCGACGAAACTATCGATGCCCTTCTCCAGATCGCCGAACCAGCGCGCACGACCGCCGCAGTTGATGACGCACTGGGGCAGCTCGCCCTGACTGGTCTTCTGCTCGCACAACGTGCATTTCTCAACGACCTTTTCGTCGGCATTCAGGTAGCGCACGCCATAGGGGCATGCCATGACGCAGAACTGGCAGCCGATGCACTTCTCCTTGTCAATCTGCACGGTGCCGTCGGCGACCTTCTGGCTCGCGCCGGTGGGGCAAACCTTCACGCACTCAGGATTCCCGCAGTGTTGGCACTGGACGGGCAGATAGTACATGTCGACGTCCGGGACCTCCGCTCCCTCATATCTGGGATTGGGACCGATTCGGAGCATCTTGTTCCAGAAGGAACCAATCGGCACATCGTTGACCATCTTGCAGGCAACGGAACAGGCGAGGCAGCCCATGCAGCGATTCAAATCAACGCAGATTGAGTACTGAGTCATGGCTAATCCCTCCCCTCATAGGTCGGAGTCCAGGCCTTCAGGCGCGGGTCGGACGCATCGCAGATGATCTGTTGTCCATCATGCCCAGTGGGAATGACATTGCCATCGGGGCAGTTCTCGGGAGTTGCCTTGTAGAGCTTGCATGGGATGGCGCGAAGCTGGGAAGCGCCGCAAATCGGGCACTGTGCATCCTTGTCGTTGAGCTGGTTGATGGAGCACAGATCGAAGCCCTTGGTCCAATCCTCGAGCTCGGGGAACCACCACTGATGCTCGCAGTTGACAACGCCCGGCTTGAGACCGTGATACACGTCCACGATCTGGCGGACCTTGCCCCAAGGACTCTCAATCCAGATCCAATCACCCTGCTCGACGCCCAACTTGGCGGCATCGTCGGGATGGATTTCCGTACGAGGTGCCGGCCAGAGCTCGCGGCACCAAGGCAACTGGCGATGCTCATTGTGGAAGTAGACGGGGATACGACGACCAGTGGTCATGATGAAGGGGTACTCATTGTAGATACCCGGCTCCACGAAGGGGCTGTGCGGAATGTCATCGACCCTGGGCATTTCATCGCCCTGATCAGGAGTGTAAGACTCGATGATGGTGCTCCAGAACTCGACCTTCATGGTGGGCAGACCGGTTCCGGGAATACCCTCGTACATGTTGGCTTTGTTGCCGCCGCGCCCGTTGCGCAGGTAACCCATGAGGAAGCGACGGTACGTGCCCCAATCCTCAGGGTAGAGTTCCTTGGACTGCCACCAACCATGCTCCTGGAATGCTGCTTGGAAATCCTCCCAGGTCTTGTAGGGGAGAACCTTGATGTTGCTGACGTTCTTATCTAGAACATCAGTGAAGGGGCGGTTCCAAGGATCGCCCTGCTTGGGGTCGAAGAACTCACGACCGCGAATCTTATACATCAGCTTGCACATATCGCCTTCGAAGAGGACCTCACCAGGAAGCTCGATGCACTTGCGATTGCAGCCGATGGCACCGGAGGAACCCTGGGACTGACGCAGCCAGCCAGTGGCCTCGAGCCAGTGATTCACAGGAACGAAGACGTCGGACATACGGGAAGCGGGAACCTGCCAGAGGTCAGCGGTGCAGGTGAACTCGTACTTGCACCATTGCTCCCAAGCGAATGTGGCGTTGGATTGGTTCATGAAGTCACCGCCGACGCAAGAACCCGCCTTGATAGGATAGGGATCGCCGGTGTCGGAGACCTTCCAGACGGAGTTGGCATCTGTCCAGCCGTTCCACCAACGGGTCATCGGAAACTCAGCGGCACCTGCGATCTTGGCGCGCTTGTTCCACTCGGATTCACCTTCCGTCGCGGCATCGGTGGCAACGAAGGACAGTGAGGAGTTCGTGGATGTCTTGGACACGGTGTATGGAGGGAAGGAGCTGGAACAGGTGTTGCGGGTCATGCCTCGATTGCCACCGGGAATGTCGTAGCAATCGCACATGAAGAACAGCAGATAGATGACACGGAAGGTCTGGATAGCACGGCCGGTTTGCTCGGGCGCGAGCTGAGCATTGAGACCACCGTTACCAACCTTGGGATCAAGACGAGTGGCCCACGCCAAGCAGGCCTCTTCGATCTGCTTCTCGCTGAGATCAGTGTACTCAGCGGTCTTGGCAAGGGTCCAGTCCTTGATGCACTCATCCCAGTACATCTGCCAAACGGTCTTGCACTTGACCTGGCGCCCATCCTTGAGCGTGACGGGGAAGCCATCGGGGTCATCGCACCACAGTGCGGGGTCGAGGTCCGCGGGCATCTCAGGATAATCGGGAACCCAGCCGCCTCGCTTGAACTCCCAACCGGTGGCGGGAATGGAGTACGTCTCCTGCTCGTCGAAAAGGCCAGCGCGCTCGCTGTTCTCACCAGCATCGAAGAAGGTGATGGCGTCTTTCGCGTTGTTCCACAGGGCGAAACGATGAACGTCGCCACCCTCGATCAAATCCGACTCCTTGAGAAGTCGAGTCGCGACGGGGAAGGACTCGGAAGCATTGCAGCGAACGCCCAGCCAACCAGTGCGCTCGACTTCCTTGCAATAGAGGAAGGGGGCGTTGGACCAATATTTCACCAGGTAATCATCATAGAGCTCGCGGTCGATGACCAGATTGGTCCACCCAAGCGCAAGCATCTGATCCGAACCGGGCCTCAAGGGCAGATGATAATTGGCTTCCTTGCCCAACGCAGAGACGCGAGGATCGACGCTGATGAAGATCTCCGCGCGATGGGCAGTTTCGTTTACCGTACGGCAAGCATCATCATAGTTGGATAGCGTCTGATCGGTGCCCCACTGGACATAAACACGGGGATAGTCCACGTTCGCTTGCCAGAAGATACCATTCTCGATGGTCATGGCGCCTGCCTCACGACGAGGACCCTTGCAGATCTGGTTCGCCGCGCAGCAGTTCAAACCATCATACATATCACGGAACGCGCGCGAGGATGCATTCGCCCACATGCGTGAGGTGCCCATAAGGGTGTTGGTAGCCGTGTTGCCGTACTTCTCCACCGCCTGACCAAGGCCCTTCACGATGGCGCCAAGGGCTTCCTCATAGCTGGCGCGCTTCCAACCGGGGTCGTTATCACCCTTAGGATTGGTACGAATCATGGGGTAATGAACACGGTCGGGATGGTAGGCTGCCTGGATGGATGCCTGGGACTTACTGCAGCAGTTGCCGTTCGACTGGAATGCGGCGTCGTCGCCCTCGATCTTGATGGCGCGCCCCTCGCGCACGGTGACCCAAACACCACATTCCATCTTGCCGCAGCCACGGCAAGCGGTGCGTATATGCTTGACCGTACCATCGGCTGAAGCTCCGGCCGTAGCCACATCAGCCGCCAGTGAGGTTCCCGTTTGGGAAGCCAGCGCTGCGACAGCCCCTGTTGCAGCTGCGACCTTGAAGAAGCTGCGGCGTGTGAGGCTCGGTCTTGCGTTCGACAATCTCTTGCCTGCTTCTTGCATGCTCTTCTCCTATATTCAATACGTTGCATTTGTCGGCGTCATATCGGATGCTTGCAGATGCAATGCAGATTCTGGCGGGCAGGGATGCCGTCATGCTCGATGAGGGCCTTCGGCACCTCGGTAAGGAGAC
>JAFRFV010000022.1 GCA_017434185.1 Coriobacteriales bacterium | reverse complement strand
CAACAAGATGCTGCGCCACGTCAAGGAGATGACCGGTCAGGATCCCGATCCCAGGCTGCTCGCTGTGGTCGAGGCCGATCACGGTGACCCTGCGAACCTGGGTCCCATCTTCGCGTATCTGTGCACGGATGAGGCCGCCTACATCAGCGGTGAGGTCTTCGCCTTCAAGTCCTCCGGCAAGATCGAGCGCTACGCTTATCCGCAGCCTGTCGCCCGCGCCGCGCGTGAGGCCGGCAGTGGCTACCTGTGGACGGTCGACGAGCTCTCCGGTGTCTTCAAGGATACCATCATGGGTGAGGGTTACGAGAGCCACGCCGCCAAGCGCATGTGGGCCTAGCTGAGTCTGACAACGCTTCCTGACGCAAGAGGGGAGGGGCACGTGCTCCTCCCCTCAGTTCATGCTGTTTGCACTATAATGGGGCAGTACAGGAGTTCGTGGGAGGTGAGTGCCATGCCCAAGTTCGATTTGAGCAAGATCGAGGTCATAAACGCCCTCGACGCCGCGCTGAACGAGTATCGCAAGACGCACACGGAGGAAGAGGTGCAGGCGGCTTTGAAGGCGCGCGGTACGCTCATGCGCATCGGTCTGGGCGTCATGATCACGGGTGTCGCCATCATGATCGTCTGCATCATCTTCGCCATCGTGGGTGAGGCGCACAAGGGTCTGCTCGTCTTCCTGGGCTTCCTCGCACTCGTGCTCGCGGCCGGTTTCGTTGCGGTCTTCAGTTCGCTTTCAGAGCAGGGGAGAATCGCTTCCACACGCGCTTGGTGTGACGTCCAGAAGCTCATAAAGTAGCGGAGGATAAGAACCGCTAATCGCGCGGAAATCAGCGCATTGTGGTCGTTTCCCGTGGCTAGGAGTTGACGATGACGTCGTAGCGGATGGCCTTGCCACGCAGCTGATAGCTGGGCTTGATGCCCGCCAGAAGCGCCCCCTTCACGGGGCGCTTCACGATTATCCTGCGGGGTTTGGCGGCGATCGCCGCGGCGAGCAGATCCTGCTCATCGGGGCAGGGTGCCTCGAGTTGATGCAGGAGTTGGAACTTCTTCTTCACCGCAGCGCTCTTGCTGCGCGCGGGGAACATGGGGTCCAGATAGACGAGGTCGATGCTGCCGGGTTCGAGCGCGCGTAGGTAGGGGATGCTGTCCTTCTGTCGCAGCTCCATGCGGGCGACGTGTGGGGCGAGTTGAGGCTGTTCCGCGGCGCGCTCGAGTGCATCGGCGAGCAGTGCTGCGATGACGGGATCGCGCTCGAACAGGATCACGCGGTATCCGGAGGCAGCCAACAGCAGCGCATCCTCACCCAGACCGGCGGTCGCATCGATCGCGATGGGCTCGCCTTCGACCCCCTTGATGCGCGCCGCTTTCACGAGCAGCTCGCCCTGCAGCTTCCCGAGCTTCAGGCGCGGCAGCATGCGCATGAGGTCCGGACGCAGCTGCATGCGCTCATCCGTGAGCACGAGCCCCTCGCTATCAGCGGCGATCTCGATGCGCTTATCCCCTGATGAACCGCTCACTCATGCCTCCGGTTCCAGATCGAGATACATGCGGATGTGGGGGATGCCGTCCTCCAGGAACTCGTCGGAGGTCTGCACGAAGCCTTGCTTCCGGTACATCCCACTGGCATAGGTCTGTGCCTCGATGGTGAGGGCGGGGGCATGCAACATCTCGCGTGCGACGCGGATGCCCTCCTCGAGCACACGACTCCCATAGCCGCGATGGCGCTTGGTCGCGATGACGCGTCCGAGCGACGTCTCTTCGAAGGTGCACCCGGCGGGCAGGACGCGACAGTATGCCAGGATGCGCTCCTGTACCGGGGCGTCAGCGGGCGCGCTGTCATCCAGCAGCATCACATGGATGGCCTGCTTGTCGAAGCCGTCGACCTCCTGGTAGGCGCATTCCTGCTCCACCACGAACACGGCCACCCGCAGGCGCAGGAGGGCGTAGAGCTCATCGGTGGTGAGTTCGGAAAAGGACTTGATTTGCAGGCGCATGGGGGACCTCCGATTGGGGATGGTGTGTATAAATATGCAAAATGGCAGGTGACAGGGTGGGGGTACGACCTCATCCGTCTTTTACTCAAATTGCAAGCAATTTG
>JAFRFV010000236.1 GCA_017434185.1 Coriobacteriales bacterium | reverse complement strand
GGCGCCACGCTCGTGACCATCACCGACGTGGCCGGCAGCATGCTGGGTGACGAGTTCAAGGCGTTGGTCGCCACCGTGCGTGCCGCGCTGCCGCAGGATGTACGTCTGGGTGTTTCCTGCTCCAACCTGCTCTTCATGGCCGACGCCAACTCCATCGCAGCCATCGAGGCCGGCGCGGACGAGGTCAAGACCTCCGCTTGCGGCAACTTCACCGCGTCGCTCCCCAACATCACCCGCATCCTGGATACCAAAGGCGGCCTGCTTGGTGCTCGATCCAACGTGCGCACCGTCGAGCTCGACCGCATCGTGAAGCAGATCGCCTGGATGTGCGAGACCCAGCGCAGCGCCAACTCGCCCTTCGACAGCGGTGTGCGCGACGATGACCAGAGCACCTTCACCGCCCACGATTCCCAGGATGCCATCGCCCGCGCCATCGCCGCCCTGGGCTACGACCTCTCCGAAGAGGATGTAGCCAAGGTCTACGACTCGTTCGTGCAAGCCGCCGAGCGCAAGGGAACCATCACCTCCAAAGAACTCGATGCCATCGTGGCATCCGAGGCCCTGCAGGTGCCGCAGACCTACAAGCTGGAGAGCTATGTGATCAACTCCGGCAACACCATCATGGCCACGAGCCACATGCGCCTGCGCCGTGACGACACCGTGCTTGACAGCGTCGCTCTGGGCGACGGTCCCGTGGATGCATCCTTCCTTGCCATCGAGCAGATCGTGGGTCACCATTACGAGCTCGATGACTTCCAGATCCGTGCCGTGACCGAAGGCCGCGAGGCCCTGGGTGAAACCGTCATCCGCCTGCGCGCCGACGACGGCCGTGTGTACTCCGGCCGTGGTCTTTCCACCGACGTCATCGGTTCCGCCATCCTGGCCTACATCGCTGCCGTGAACAAGATCGTCTATGAGGGAGCTGATATCTGATGAAACTCAGCTTCTCAACCCGCGGCTGGAAGGACATGACCTGGGACGAGTGGGTCGAAGCCGCCGTGGACATGCACTTCAACGGCATCGAGATCTACAGCCCCTTCAAGCGTCCGGAGCTGCTGGCTCGCGGCGGACAGCTGCACAAGTACTCCGTGGCCGCCACCGTGCGTGACCTGCGCAGCCGCAATCTGGAGATTCCCTGCTTCGATACCTATCTCGACCTCTCCTCGAGCGATCCCCAGGTGCTCGAGACCCTCGAGCAGCTCATCGCGCTCGCGTCCGATGCTCGTGTGCCCTACGTGAGCGCCTTCGCCTCACAGGAGACGCCCCAGGTGGAAGCCACATTGGAGGCGCTTATCCCCTGCTGCGCCAAGGCTGGCGTGACACTGCTCGTCAAGACCAGCTTCGCTTTCGCCAACACCGCCAACCTGCGTGAGATGCTCAACCGCTTCGCCTGCGACGAGTTGGGTGCTCTGTGGGACGTGCACCATCCCGTGCGTGACGCCGGCGAGATGCCCGCCAAGACTATCGAGAACCTGGGTGCCTACGTCAAGCACGTGCATCTGCGCGACAGCAGCGTCGACGAGGCCACCGGCGAGATGTCGTACGAGATCATCGGCGAGGGCACTCTGCCCATCGAGGATGTCATCCGCGCGCTGCGTTCCATCGACTATGACGGCTTCATCTCGCTCGAGTGGAAGCCCAAGTGGATGGACGACCTGGATGACCCGCAGATCATCTTCCCATACTTCGTCAACTACATGGCCCGTTACGATGCGGGTAGGGATAAGCGCCGCATGACGATTCCCAACCACGATGGCAGCGGCCAGTACGTGTGGGAGAAGTTCGAGCTCATCAACCACACCTTCCCCGAGGTCCTGGACATCATGGCCGAGACCTTTCCGGACCAATACTGCTTCAAGTACACCACCCTGGACTACACCCGCACCTATTCCCAATTCCGAGATGATGTGAACACCTTTGCCCGGGCCCTGGTGAGCTTGGGCGTCAAGCCGGGCAGCAAGGTGGCCATCTGGGCCGGCAACGTGCCCGCGTGGTACATCACCTTCTGGGCCACCGTCAAGATAGGCGCCGTGCTGGTGACCGTGAACTCCGCCTACAAGATCCACGAGGCGGATTACCTGCTGCGTCAGAGCGACACCCACACGCTGGTCATGACGGAAGGGTCCCTGGACAGCAATTACGGCGAGATCATGAACGGGCTCTGCCCCGAGATCGCTGCTGCAAAGCCCGGCGATCCGCTGCACTGCCAAAAGCTCCCCTTCCTGCGCAATGTCAT
>JAFRFV010000235.1 GCA_017434185.1 Coriobacteriales bacterium | reverse complement strand
TGCCGCGCATGAGGGCGCTCCGGACGCCCCTGACGCCCTCCGCCGCCACCAGCCCGGAGAGCAGCCTCGTGGTGTCATCACCCACCTCGAGGGTGCTGCTGAACCACCTCTGCCACTCCGTGTCATGCAGAGCGTCGACGAGTTTGATGTTGCGGCTCTTGCAGTAGCTGTAGAGCTGCGTTGCGTAGAATGCCGCTGCCCCGTCCTCATCCAGGATCGAGGTCACGACGGCCTTGCCGCGATCCGGCGTACCCTTGGGAGGGATGACCACCTTGGGAGCCTTCTGGGCTGTGCCCACGGATGAGAGGTCATCCACGTTCTCGCCCACCACGAACTGGTCGACGATGCTCATGGTGTCCGTCAGGTCCATGATCTCATCCGCCAGGCCGTCCAGGCGGTCGCGCGCCTCACTGAAGGCACCCTGGGCGCGATCGATGGCGTCGGCGACGGTATCCTCGTCCTTATCCTGATCCTTCTCGTAATCGGCCTGTTCCTGCTGTTCGAGCTTGCGTTGTGCGATGAGCAGCTCCACCGTCTCGCGGATGGCCAGGTCGAGGTCCTCTTTGGCAACCTTCAGGTGGGCACCGCAACGGCGACAGCTGACTTCCTGCACGGGCGCGTCGATATCCACCGCATAGTTGATATGCGCACCGCAGGAGTTGCACTTGATGGAGTTGAGCGGCATCTGCGCCCTCCTTTCCTACACGCCATTCTCCATTATCCCATAAAAGAGTATCCCCGTGCTGCACGAACACACGATACACGCAAGAGAACGGGTGCCCCGGAAGGAGCGCCCGTGGTCAACTTCGAGCCTCGTGGGGTTATGGACTGGTCAAAAATGAAGGATGTGGGGTCACTCAACCCCACGAGCCGCAGAATTGACCACCCTACAACCCCATATCCTCGATTTCTGACCACTCACATTCGATGGCACCTCAATCCATTTCGAAAAGCTCGCGGAAGAGTCTCGTCTGCAGCTCGTCGAAACGCTTCCCCCGTGGCCTGAAGCGACTCCCGGTGCGACGCGCGATGCGTCGAGCGAGTGCATTCATGAAATGACGGTCACGCAACTCCCATGGATGGACGCTGTAGAGGGTGATCCCCATCTGGCGCAATGCATCCGCTCGACGTCCATCCTGACGGATCTTCTCCTCTCCGCAGTGATAGGCATTCGAGTCATACTCCACCGCGACCCTCCCCTTTTCCCAGTACAGGTCCGGCTTGAAAAACGCCGCTTCGAAGACAGGTTGGAGGAACGAGGGCAGATCGATACGCTTGTTCATCACCGCGCCTTCGACATGACAGGCGCCGATGCTGCTCGAGGAACCCAGGATGATGGCCATCTCGCTTTCCGGCGGGGAAGCCGACCCCTCGATGGTCTCCGCCAGAGCAGCGCGAAACAGACGCGTGCCACGCACTCCAGGAAGCGAATCGAGGAAGCTGTAACAACTCTCGATATCCAAGAGAGGAGGTCGTGTGATAAGCGCATGCCTTCCTGGGCGTGGGTCGACGGAGAACGTCCCGCATAGCTCGTAGAGCAGGCGTTCAAGCCGCGGCCGGCACAGGGAGGTCGCCATCTGCAGGACAGTGAGCGCCGGGCAGGATACCCAAAGCCCCGAAGTAACGCGCACGAAGAGCGGCATGGACACCGCTTGCTTGTCGAGGACATGCGTCTTGAGCCAGCTGACTTCGCGTTTCCGAGTGGCGGTGTGAGCGGCGACATGGAGCGGCAGCGAGAGCCCATAGATATTCGCAAGCTGGAGCGCTTCGCTCTCGCTGATGGACGGACCATCACACGGTGGCCGCATATACGGGGTGTGACGGAGTCTGCGATACCCGTCGAAGCACTCCTGGGAATGGAGTCGCCAGAATTCCAACGCGGACCCATGGGTAAGGATGATGTTCACTCGTGTTCCTCCGGAGACGATCGTTCCTTTGGACATATCATCGCGAACGGGTCTTAAAGAAAACATCAAGAATCTGAAAACAATACCCATGTTTTCTGTTCGAAATCCAACCCCAGTCTTAAAGTCCATCTTTTGGGACTCCGCAAGAGAACGGGCGCCCCGGAAGGAGCGCCCGCAGTCAAGCGTTATGAAGGGAACGACTACTTACCGTAGTTCTCGTCGAAGATGGCGCGACCGATGCGCAGGATGGTGGCACCCTCCTCGATGGCGATCTCATAGTCGTCGGACATGCCCATGGAGAGCTCGGTGAGCTTGATGTTGTCCTTGCCCTTGTACTTGTCCTTGTACTTGTTCATGAGAGCACGCAGACCGGAGAAGGCGGCGCGGGCGCCCTCGGGGTCATCCTTGGGGGCCATGGTCATGAAACCGACGCACTCGAGGTTGGGCCAGAAGCCGATGGAACGCAGGGCACCGTCGATGTTACGGGGGTGCAGACCGCGCTTGGTGGGCTCACCGGTGACGTTGATCTCGAGCAGGACCTTCTGGGTGGTGTTGGCGATCGAGGCGCGGGTGTGCAGGACGGTCAGGATGTCCAGGGAGTCCGCGGAATGCACGATCTCGGAGCAGGGAACCACGTCACGGCAGGTCTTGGTCTCGAGCGGGCCGATGTAGTGCCAGTTGACCTCGGGGAAGATGGCGGCCTTCTGGACGATGATGTTGGGGCGGTTCTCGGCGAAGTCGGTGATACCGGCCATGATGGCCTCCTGCACCTCGGGCGCCTTGACGGTCTTGGAGACGGCGACGATCTTGACCTCCTTGGGGTCACGACCGCAACGCTCGCAAATGGCATCGACGTTGGCGCGCAGAGCCCTGTAACGGTCGCGCATGCCGATGATACGGGCACGACGCGCCTCGATGAAGGCCTTCTTGCGCTCGGCTTCCTCGGGGGTCAGACCGTCATAGATGGAGTATTCCTCTTCCTCGATCTCTTCCTCGACCTCGATGTCGACGTACTCTACGCCGTCCTCCTCGATGATCGCGTCCTGGGGAATCTCGACTTGGGGCTCCGCCTCGTCCTTGAGAACCTCGGAAGGATCCAGCTCGACCAGTGCAGCGGGTTCGAACTCACTCATATCAATACGTTCCTTTCAAAACAAACCCATGGAAAACCCTTGGTAGTCCTAATGCGATATATCGTAAACAAAACTAGGGCAGCATGCAAGAGATTGCGCCGTGTCTGCCGCAAATTTTATCCTCAGCCCTGTAGGAATAGTAGTCGTCCGTGCTCTCAAGCGTACAGGTACCGCATGAGTGGATGCGTTCGGAGCAAGCACCGGCATCAAGGAGCGCATGCCGGACAGCCGCCTCGAGGGAGAGGTTCGCAGTCCCCACTGCACAATCCGGGCCCATCAGCTGGACGAACGACTGCACGATGCGCTCACCGGTCTCATAGCAGTTTCCGCAGATGTGGGGTCCAATGTAGACATTGCACGAGGCGGGTGATAAGCCCCGCGCCCCCGCAAGTGCCTCGAGCGCCCCGCCGGCTATACGCTGGGCTGCACCCAGGCGCCCGGAGTGCACCACCGCGAAGCAACCGTCGGGAGCGACGATGATCACGGGAACGCAATCCGCGAAGCACAGGAGCACCGGCACTCCGGGGCTACTGCAGATGACGCCGTCGCAGTCGGGAGCAGCGGCCTGACTGAGGGGCAGGATACCCTCACCTGCGAACAACACGGTGCTGGAATGGACCTGATTGGGAATGATGAGCTCATTCGCGAAAGCCGACAGACCACAGGCTTCGAGCGCGAGACGACGGTTGACGGCCACATCGGCGGGGTCGTCTCCCACATGGGTGCCCAGGTCGAGCCCCTCATAGGGCGGCTTGGAGACGCCACCTCTGCGTCCGGTGAAGGCGATGCGGGTGCCGCAGGCTTCGAACAGGCGCTCATCCGTGAGGAAGTGGACACCGTTGGATGCAACAACCCCCGTCAACTGCGGGAGTGGCAGGACGGGGGCTGGAAGGCTCATGATGCGGGCGAGCGAAGACTAGAAGCGGGAGTTCCTCAGGAACTCGGGAACATAGTCATCCTCGTTCTGGGCGGCGCTGTAGGCGTCGTTGCGGGAGGGAGCGGGCTGGCTGTAGCTGCCACCATAGCTGGAGCGCTCGCCGTAACCGCTGAAGCCACCGGCATACTGCTTGTCACGACGGGGGCGCTGGGGCAGGTAGGCGTTGGGGTCCTCCTCGATGAGGGAAGGCTGCTGGTTGCCGCTCTCGAAACCTGTGGCGATGACGGTCACGCGCACCTGATCGCCCATGGAATCATCGATGAAGGCGCCGAAGATGATGTTGTCATCGTCGGCATCGGCGTTGCGGGTGACGGCGTCCATGGCCTCGTAGACCTCTGCCAGACCAAGGTCGCTACCACCGGAGATGGACACCAGGATGCGCTTCGCACCGATGATGGAGCTGTCGAGCAGCTTGCTGGTGACGGCCTGCTGGGCGGCTTCCATGGCACGGTTCTCACCACTGGCCACACCGATGCCCATCATGGCGTTGCCGGCGTTCTTCATGACCGAGCGCACATCGGCGAAGTCCACGTTGATGAGACCGGGGATGGTGATGAGATCCGTGATACCCTGGGTGCCCTGACGCAGGATGTCATCGGCGATGCGGAAGGCATCCAGCATGCTGGTGCGCTTCTCGATGACGTCGAGCAGACGATCGTTGGGGATGACGATGAGGGTGTCGACCTTCTCGCCCAGCAGCTCGATGCCCTCGGCTGCCTGGCGGGCACGCTTGCGACCCTCGAAACCGAAGGGCTTGGTCACGACACCAACGGTGAGGGCGCCGATCTCATCGGTCGCGATCTCCGCGACGACGGGAGCGGCACCGGTACCGGTACCACCGCCCATGCCAGCGGTGATGAAGACCATGTCAGCGCCAGCGAGGGCGTCGCGGATCTCAGAGCGGGACTCCTCGGCAGCTTGGCAACCGATCTCCGGATTGCCGCCGGCACCAAGGCCTCGGGTGAGAGCGTCGCCGATATGGACGGTGATGTCCGCATCGGACATGAGAAGGGCCTGACGGTCGGTATTGATGGCGATGAACTCGACACCCTTGATGCCGGCCTCGACCATGCGATTCACCGCGTTGGTACCGCCGCCGCCTACACCAACGACTTTGATGACTGCAAGGTGGTCTCCCCCGATATAGTCTGGCATTGTTCCTCCAATTACGTTAGGGCGTTTCGGGGCCGGGGCCCCATTCTCTGGTTCGACGAATTGGCTCATAGCATAGCTAACCCGATGGAATCGACATTCCATTTGGTGGCCATTGTACAAGATAATCGGTGGATGTGACGGAGAAGAACCCTTCTTTTACACAAAAAAGCAAGCATCCGCATCCCATCGGCAAAGCCCCCCAGCAGGCTCAACCATCGATGCCGCGCCAGGTGGGATCGCTCACCACGCGCACATTGATGTAGGCGATGGCTCCCTCGTGTTCTTTGAGCAGCTTGGTCACCACGCGCTCCTTGTCCTTGACATCCTTTGAGCTGCCGAAGGCAACCTCGATCCCGTTGTCGAGCACCAGTGAGGTGGACTCGACCGACTCCGCATGGATGAGTGCGACCCTGGACCTGAAGCTGACCGAGAGTCCATCCATGATCTCGAGCGCATTCACGAGACCGGGATCAGCACAGACATCCCCCACCTGCGGTACCACCGTGGGCGCGATACCCTCGACCTGCATCGCATGGACGAAATCCTGCTTGGCGGGGTCTGAGAGCACACCGGTGGAAAGACTCGTGACCTGGGGCGTCTGGGCGGTGCCGGCGGTGCCCATGCCCTGGGCGAACGACACATTGGGGACAGTGACGTCGTCGCCTCCATCGTTGCCGCTATAGGTGGGTTCGTCCGTTTCCGGAAGCTCCATGCCCTCGGTGGCCTCCACGGCTATCGTGACGGTGTCGACCGCCTGGTCCCGGATGCCCGCCAGAGCAGCTGATTCCAATCATTCTTGGACCTCGATCTGGTTGTTGACGGCGTCCATCTCGTCTTGATCCATCGAGGCGAGCCAGATACCGTCGGCAGACAGGGCCCAATAACGCACCACGCCGGTATTGGTGTCGATGGGCATCTTCACACACAGGGAGATCTGCCGCTCGGTCACCTCAATCCTGAGACCATGGGGCAGGCTGCGGCTCACCGACGCCTTCTCGATCCAGGGGCTCGTCTCCAAGCGCCGTTCTATCTCCTTGGTATCGATGCGCAGCATGGTCGCGTCGTCGGGCACCGCCGCGAGGCCCATGACCTCCGAACTGCTCATATAGCGGTTGCCACTCACGCTCACCTCCTCGATCGAGAAGAGCGATGAGTTGTACAACGCCACACCTCCGCCAACGAGCGCACCCAGGATCAGCAGGACGACGGCCACGCGGGCCGCGATACCCAGGATGGTCTTGCGCAACTCCAGACGATGCTTCTGGGCTTCGATGTCACGGATACTGCGTCCATCACCCATCCGCTGGCGGATGTTCTCATGGATGCGTTGCGTGGCGGACGTGCCCGCACGGCCGCCCATCAGGGAGCGCGTCTCCTGTGTGGAACGTGCTTGCTGATGGCTGCTCACATACCGTGATGACGCAGGGGATAAGGGCTGCGTACGGGTTGAGGTGGAAAGCACCCGTTCCTGTTCCCGCAGCTGCATGGAACGTGCCGCCCGCACACTGGGATGCATGGCGCCGGGGCGCACACTCCGACTGCTGTCGGGGGCTGTCGACGCGCGCTGGGCGGCTTCGCGGTCCCTGCGATAACGTTCCTCGCGTGCCACCTGGGCGTCGAAGCTGTTGCGGATCTCCAGCCTCGACTGCTGGTTGCGTGACTGCTGGCGGGCGCGCAGGCGGGATTCGAAATCTATGACCTGGCGGTCGGTACGGCTCTGCGGCTCGCGGACGCTGCGGCTCTGGGGTTCCCGCTCGGTCCTCTCGCTCAAGCGTGCGGTACGCTCCGCCCAGGTGGCGGTGCCTCTGCGCTGCGAGAAGCTGGACGAGTTCTGACCGTACATGCTGAACTGTGAACGGATGGTGGGGTCGAGGGAGCGCGAGAAGGCGCCGGCCCTCTGCGAAGCCGATTGCTGCTGGCCGGAACCACGGTTCCCCTGCCTGGAAGCGGGGGTGCGGCTGGTCTGCCCACCCTGCTGTCTGTTCGTTGCGTTCCTACGGGTATCGGATCCACCACGGCGGTCAGAACCCGAGGAACTTGACCTCCGGTCTGAGTTCGATGCCATGGACCTCCTTGACGCGATCACGGGCGAGGACGACCAAGTCGACCACGTTCTCCGCTGTGGCGTTACCCTGATTGACGATGAAATTGGCGTGTTGCTCGGAGATCTGGGCGCCTCCGATGCGATGACCCTTGAGCCCCACGCTCTCGATGAGGCGACCGGCCGAATCATCAGGCGGATTGCGGAAGACGCTGCCCGCGCTGGGCAGGCCGATCGGCTGGCTCTTCTTGCGGCGCTTGAGGCTCGCCTCCATCTTGGCGCGGATGGACGTGGGGTCACCCGGCCTCATGCGCAACTCCGCCTCGAGTACGATGGCATCCCGGGGGATGCCACTGCGGCGGTACGCCCACTGGATCTGGCTGGAAGGGACCTTGGAGAGCCCCTGCTCGGGTGAGTACATCGTGATGTTCTCGACCATGCTGCCGATCCACTCATCCCTGGTGCCCGCGTTCATGGACAGCGCACCACCGAGGGTGCCGGGAATGCCCACTGCGAACTCGAAGCCGGAGTAGGCGTTCTTGAAAGCCTCCTGAACGATACTGGCGAAGGGCACGGCGGCACCTGCCACCAGCAGGTTGGGCTCGGGCATGTGCATGTTGCGGAACTCACTGCCCAGGGTGATGATGGCGCAACGACAGCCCTCATCCGCCACCAGCAGGTTGCTGCCCTTGCCCACCACGGTCCAGCGGATGCCATGCCTGCGCAGGCAATCCAGGACGGTGGTGAGATCGGCGAAACTCGCGCACTCGATGAACAGGTCCGCCGGGCCACCTATGCGGAAGGTGGTGTGGCGGGACATGCGCTCGTCGCACTGGATGGAACCATCGAGCGTACCCTGGAGTTCGCAGTATGCATCGAAGGCGCTCACTCACGCCTCCTTGTGCTCGGCCAGCTCCTTGAGCAGGAGCGGCCCCATGTTCGTGACGTCACCCGCGCCCATGGTGAGCAGCAGGTCGCCGGACTTCAGACGGGTGGCCAGGTAGTGGGTCACCTCTTCGCGATGGGGCATCCATGCCACGAGGGCGCGCGGATTGTGCGAGAGGACGGAATCCACCAGGGTCTTACCGGAGATACCCGGGATGGGAGCCTCACCGGCGGAATAGACGTCCATGAAGGTGACGGTGTCGGCCTGGTCGAAGGCACTCCCCCACTGCTTGGCGAGCGCCTCGGTGCGGGAATAGCGATGGGGCTGGAACAGCACATGCACGTGCTTGTATCCAAGACCCTTGGCGGCGGCGATGGTCGCCTTGACCTCGGTGGGGTGGTGACCGTAGTCATCCACCACCTGGATGCCCTTCTCACAACCCACGCGATCGAAACGACGACGGACGCCGCTGAACCTGCTCAGCGCCTCCGCGGCCCGGCTCACGTCGAAGCCCAGGAACCACAGCACGCCCATGACCGCGGTGGCGTTGAGGGCGTTGTGGGCACCGGGATTGCTGGAAAGGCCCAACCTCCCCTCGCTGCCGTCGGGAAGGATGACGGTGAAGGCACTGCCGGGCGAGACACCGGGATCGAGTACGCAGCGCACATCACAATCGGAGCTGAAGCCATAGGTGATGACACGACGGCCGGTGCGTGCCGCCAGAGCAGGCAGACGCGGATCGTCGCCCTCGATCACGATGAGACCGTCCTGGGGGGTGCGACTCATGAAGTCGACGAAGGCATCCTCGATCTCGGTCAGGTTGGCATAGTGGTCCAGGTGATCCTCCTCGATGTTGGTCACCATGGCGATGTAGGGGTTCAGGAAGGTGAAGGAACCGTCGGATTCGTCGGCTTCGACCACGTAATACTGGCCGCTGCCGCTCACCGCGTTGGTGCCATAGCCATCCACCACACCGCCGATGAGGAAGGTGGGGTCCGCGCCCAAACGGGCGAGGCTGGTGGCCACCATGGAACTCGTTGTCGTCTTGCCATGGGTGCCCGCCACGGCGATGGTCTGCATGCTCTGACCCAGGAAGGCGAGCATGCGGGCACGGGGCCAGATCTCGATGCCGCGGGCCTTGGCTGCCCTGAGCTCCGGGTTGCTGGCGGGGATGGCACTCGAGACCACCACGACGTCGGGATCACCCAGGTTGGCAGCATCGTGGCCGATGTCCACACGGATGCCATGTTGGCTCAGCGCGCGGGAGATGCGGGATTCCTTGAGGTCGGAACCGCTCACGGTCATGCCCCTCTCATGGGCGACCAGGGCGATGCCGGACATGCCAACTCCACCGATACCGATGAAATGTGCGCTGTTTATCTGGGGGATCTCATTGGAAGACACGTAGGGTCGACTCCTTCTGGACTCTTTGGATGGTCATTCGCCAACCATTCATTCTATCAGATGATGCTCATGCCTCCTGTGTTCTTCCCGTGGCGGCGAGCACGAGGTCAACAAGAAGCTGGGTCGCGTTGGGACGTCCTATCTCCTTGGCGGCAGCAGCCATGCTGGCGCGGCGATCGGGATCCTGCAGCAGCCCCAGCAGCGCTTCCCTCAGGATGGGCTCGTCAAGCTGGGCGTCGGGAACGAGCACGGCGGCGCCCACGGTCTCCAGGTCGCGGGCGTTCTTGGTCTGATGGTCGTCGGTGGCGAAGGGGAACGGGACCAGGATGCTGGGAACACCCAGCGCGGTGATCTCGGCCAGCGAGGTGGCGCCGGCACGCGAGAGCACCAGATCGCAGGCACGCAGGGCATCTCCCATCTCGTTGATGTAGGGGCGCAGCTGCCAGCGTTCCTGGGGCACCGGGCCGAGTTGCTCGCTCATCTGCTCGAAGTTCTTCTCACCGGTCGCCTGCACCACGTACAGGTTGGGAATCGCCATGAGTTCGTCTTTGAGGGATAAGAGCGCCGTGTTGAGATGCTGGGCGCCCAGGCTTCCGCCGAAGATGAGCAGGAACAGGGCGTCCTGCGGGATGTCGAAGAGCTCACGACCACGCTGGGCATCCCCCGCCAGCACGCTGTCGCGCACCGGGTTGCCGGTGACCTGGATCCTGTCCGCGAATGCGGGCTTGAAGGCGGCCTTGGACATCCCGTAGGTGACGGCGATCGCCTTGGCCTTGGGAGCGAGCAACTTGTTGGTGAGACCGGGAACGGAGTTCTGCTCATGCAGCACCACCGGGATGCGGAGCGCATTGGCAGCCATACCCACCGGCAGCGACACGTAACCGCCAAAGCCCACGACAGCGTCGACGCCCAGCTGGGTGAAGACCTTCTTGAGCTTGCGGGAGCTCCTGTAGATCTTGGCGGACGAACTGAACAGGGTCGTGGGGTGGTTGCGATTGAAACCGGCTGCCTCCACCCCCATGAACTCGAGACCGGCGGCGGGCGCCAAGCGGGCCTCGGGGCCGTTGGGAGTGCCCACATAGAGCACTTCATGCCCGCGTGCGATGAGCTCACGGGCACAGGCGATGGCGGGATTCACATGGCCGGCGGTTCCACCGCCGCTCACCACGAACTTCATCTTCTGCTCCTATCTCGATCAGGATCATGGCCGCTCCTGCCGCCCTGGTAGACCCGGAAGCGGGGTTGGCTGTCGTCTCCACGGCGCTGACTGTCGTAGCGGCGCTGACTGTCAGCTTCACGGCGCTGACGGTCGGCATCGACATAGCGGCTCCGGCGCCGCGGTTCCAAGGCGGTCTCCCTTTCCCCACCATCCATGACACGCATGCTCTTGCGCAGGGCGACGTTGGCGTTGTTGGGTTGCTGGGCATCGAAGGACACCTTGAGTATGAAGCCCAGCATGATCATGTTGGAGAGCATGCTCGAGCCGCCGTAGGATACGAAGGGCAGGGTCTTGCCGGTGATGGGGAACAGCCCGCAGACCACCATCATGTTGAGGATCGCCTGCAGGGCGATGGCAGTGGTGCAAGCACCGGCGATGATACGACCGGACATGTCTGAAGCTTCGCGGGCGATCAGGATGCCGCTCACGGTGAAGACGCAGAAGAGCAGGATGATGGGAATGGTGCCGAAGAGAAGCCCCAATTCCTCGCCGATGATCGCGAAGATGAAGTCGGTATGGGCCTCGGACAGATAGAAGTACTTCTCACGGGACATGCCCAAGCCGGTGCCGGTGAGACCACCGGAGCCCAGTGCGAAGAGCGAGTTGCGGGACTGGCGGTTCTCATCGGTCAGGGGGATGTCCGTCTGGCCGAAGGTGTGGATGAAGGTGAGCACACGCGCGCGGCGGTACGAGGAACCCAGGATGCCGATGGCACCGATGGCGAGCACGGCCAGACCCAGGATCGCGATGATCCTCCAATCGACCTCGCCGAACCATAGGGCGGCGAAGAAGGCGACCAGGATGAGGATGGTGGTGCCCAGATCGGACTGCGCGATGAAAACGAAGGCGCAGGGCACTCCCAACATGATGAAGGCGATGGCTGTGAAACGCAGGCTGCGTCGCATGGGATCCTCATACGGATTCGCCCAGAAATCCTGCCCCCGACCCCAGATGCCAAGCAGACCGGCTGTGCCCAGGATGATCACGATCCTGGCGAGTTCGCTGGGTTGCAGGCTGAAGCCCACCCAGATCCAGCGTCTGGCACCGCCGCCTTCGATACCCAGAGGCGTCATGACAAGGGCCAGCAGGAAGACGAGGGCGGCCCAGATGCCCACCAGCACCTTGGGCCTCTGCCAGAAGCTCATGGGGGTGACCTTGCAGATGATCCCGATCAGACCGAGGCCGAAGATCACGAAGAAGAGTTGTCGCTTGAAGTAGTACGCCATGTCGCCATGACGGTTCTTGAGCGCATCGATGGAACCGGCGGAGTAGACCATCACCAGACCGAAGACGACCAGCAGCACCACGGATATGATGAGCAGCCACCGCGGTACGGTGATGCGCTTGGGCACCTTCTGCTGTGCGGTCCTGCTCATCGATTCCCCTCTGCGAGCTTGGCGACAAGCTCCTTGAAGATCTCGCCGCGCTGCTCGTATCCAGTGAACTCATCGAAACTGGCGCAGGCGGGTGAGAGCAGGACCACATCGCCGGCCTTCGCCTGGGTGAGCGCGACCTGCAGTGCATCCGCCATGCCGCCAGCCTGGAGCACCGGAATGCCACAGTCGGCGAAGGCTGCCAGGAAGCGCTCCCGGCTCTCTCCATAGCAGGTCACCGTCGCGCAGCAGGACTTGCAGGTATCCACGAGCTCCTGCAGGTCGGTGCCCTTATCCCTTCCTCCCAATAGCACGTGCACGCGCTTGCCCGGGAAGGAGGTGACGGCCTTGAGCGTGGCATCCACATTGGTGCCCTTGGAATCGTTGTAGAAGTCGACCCCGCGATAGCTGCCACAGGGCTCGATGCGATGCTCGAGGGGCTGGAAGTTTCTGAGACCCTGTGCCACACCCGCGGGGTCCGCACCGCACCACAACGCCGCACTTGCCGCCGCGAGGGCGTTGACCACATTGTGCTCACCCTTGATGAGCAGCTCGTCGACACGGCACAGGCGCAGGGTATCATGGCCGGGCAGGTTGATCACGAGCTCGCCGCTTTCGACACCGGCCCCGGGGCGCGGGGCGAAGACGGCGGTCGCATCGATGGGGAACACGCGGATGTCGCGTCGCTCGAGCTTCATGGCGCACAGGCGGGCATCCGCGGTGGTGTAGTCGATGATGGCCAGGGAATCCGGCTCCATGTTGTCGAAGGCCTTGAGTTTGGCGTCCATGTAGGCCAGGTGCGAGCCGTGCCAGGACAGATGGTCGGGGGTGATGTTGAGCAGCACCGCGGCCTTGGGGGCCAGACGGCTGGTGCTCGCGAGCTGGTAGGACGAGAGCTCGGCCACGAAGAACTCACCAGGCGCGCGGTCATCCACCGCAGCGATGCAGGTGTCGCCGATGTTGCCCACAGCACGCGCGAGCAGGCCACCACTGCGCAGGAGGTGTGCACACAGAGCGGTCGTGGTGGTCTTGCCGTTGGTGCCGGTGATCACGACCCAGTCATCGGGGGAGATACGGTAGGCGGCTTCGGGTTCGCTCATGATCTGGGCACTCGCCTGCTGCGCGCTCCTGTAGAAGTCGCTCAGGTTGGAGATGCCGGGGCTCACGATGCAGGTGTCGAAACTGCCCTGCACATGTTGCTCGTCGAAGATGACCGGGATGCCGGCCTCCTGGAAGGGCTTGGCGGATCCAAGGGTGGAAGGGCTGGTCTTGCCAGCATAGATGAGCAGGTCGCTCACGGCACCCGTCCCAACTTGGAGCTGCCTGAGGCACCAATGGGCAGCGGCATCGCCGCTCTTGCCCATGCCCAGGATGCAGACCCGACCGAAGGCGACGGGTGCAGGCTTTGCCTGCGGGTTCATAGTGTCCATGCTGCGTTTCCTTTGTGCTGTGTTTTCGGACGGATATGATTATAAGGCTTCTTGGGCTCTATAGGGTACCAGCGAAGTACATGGCGAAGCCCAGACAGGCGAACATGCCGGTGATGATCCAGAAGCGGATGACCACCTTGGTCTCGCTCCACCCCTTCTTCTCGAAATGGTGGTGTATGGGTGCCATGAGGAAGACCCTCTTCTTGGTGCGCTTGAAATGCAACACCTGGATGAGGACGGACAATGCCTCGACCACGAAGAGGCCGCCGATGATGAGCGAGCAGACCTCGGCCTTGCAGATCACGGCCACGCCCGCCAGAGCGGTGCCCAAGGCGAGCGAACCGGTATCACCCATGAAGATGCTGGCCGGATAGCAGTTGAACCACAGGAATCCGATGCAGGCACCGGCGCAGGCTGCGCTGAACACCGCGACATCCAGATGATCGCTGCGGAACGCGATAGCGGCCATGGCGGCCATGACGATCATGACGGTTCCGCCAGCCAGGCCATCGAGACCATCGGTCAGGTTGACGGCGTTGGAAAGACCCGCCATGAGCAGGAAGACGAAGATCACATAGAGCCAGGGGATGGCGAAACCGCCCACATGGGTGGTGAGCACGCCAAGGTCGAGCGTCCAGTGCACGAAGGGGAAGCTGATGGTGGCGGGGATGCCCACGCTGTTGACGGCGAACAGGCAGAACACCGTGCTGATGAGCGCCTGCATGAGCAGCTTGGCCTTGGGGGTCAGGCCCAGGGAACGCTTCTTGAGCACCTTGGAGGCATCGTCGACGAAGCCCAGGGCACCCGTGGCCAGCGTTGACAGGAGCACGAGCCACAGCGCGGCATCGAGCGGAGCGAGCAGGAGCACGGCGATGGTGACGGCGACGAGGATGACGAGGCCGCCCATGGTGGGTGTACCCTGCTTGACCAGATGCGTGGAGGGGCCATCCGCACGCACCTCCTGGCCGATGTGCCTGCGTGTGAGCAGTTTGATGAAGGCCGGCATCAACACGATGGCGATGACCATGGCCACGAAGATGGCCAGGAAGACCTGGAACGTGGGGTATGCGTGGTTGCCGAACACTAGTCCATCAATCCCTTCACGATTTCCTCCATACCCATGGATCGGGAAGCTTTCACCAATACGATGTCATCGGGCTGCAGGCTCTCCCGCAATGCCTCCAGGATGGCGGGTTTATCGGCACATTCGTGGATAAGCGCCGCATCCATGCCGGCATCACGCGCGCCAGCGGCGATACAGGCGGCGAGCTCGCCCAGACAATACAGGGCATCCACGGGAAGCGAGGCGATGTACTCCCCCACCTGACGGTGGAACTGGAGCGCATCATCGCCCAACTCGCCCATGTCACCCAGGACCGCGATGCGTTTGCCGCTGCAGTCCATGCTCACCAGACTCCGCAGCGCCGCGCGCATGGAGTCGGGATTGGCGTTGTAGGCATCGTTGATGATGGTGAGGCCGTCGCTGCGCCGCTGAACCTGCATGCGCATGGAGGGCGCTTGGACGGACTCGAGACCCTTGACGATGTTCTCGATGGATACACCCAGGCGATAGCCCACCGCCGCAGCACCCAGTGCGTTGCTCGCGTTGTGCTGGCCGGGGATGTTCAGATGCACGGGGGCGGACGTGCCATCGGGCAGCTCCAAGGTGAAGCTGGCACAGCCCAGCTGGTCGAGCGTCAGGCCGGTGCCGCGCACGTCACTGTCATCGCTGAAGCCATAGAGCAGCAGGTCACGCTCCCGATTGGGGTCATAGCAATCCAGGATGAAGCTGCTGTACTCATCCTGGGCGGGCAGGATGGCACAGGAACCGGACAGCGGGAGTGCCTCGATGAGCTCACCCTTGGCGCGGGCGATGTTCTCGCGGCTGCCCAGCAGCTCCATGTGGCTCACGCCCACGTTGGTGATGAGGCCGATGCGCGGTTTGACGAAGCTGCACATGTCACGGATCTGGCCCAGACCACGCATACCCATCTCGACCACCAGGGCCTGTGTGTCCTCGCTCGCATCCAGAACGGTGGCGGGAACACCCAGCTCGTTGTTGCGGTTGCCCTGGGTGGCCACGGTGCGCAGCTGTGTGGCCAGGACGGCGGCGACCATGTCCTTGCTGGTGGTCTTGCCGCATGAACCGGTGATGCCCACCACGATGGTGTCATGCAGTTCCATGCGCTGCACGGCGGCGAACGCACGAAGGCAGGAAGGGCCATCCTGGATCACGATATGGCCCGCGCCCAGTTCCGCGAGGATGGCGCGGACCTTGGCATCGGGCTGACGGGTGCCAAGCACCAAGCGGGCACCGGCTTGGACAGCGCGGATGGCGAAGTCATTGCCATCGACACGCTCGCCGGGCATGGCGATGAAGGCGCAGTCCTTGGTGACCGTTCGGGAATCCCAGGTGAAACCGCAGATGGGGGCATCGCCGATGGGAAGCACCACGGCACGACCGCCGCTTATCTTGACAGCATCCTGGAAGCTGAAACGCATCATAGGGCATCCATCTCCTGCGCGGCCACCACACGATCATCGAAGGGATGCTTCACCGTTCCGATGATCTGGTAATCCTCATGACCCTTGCCGGCCAGGAGTACCGTATCGCCCGGCTTCGCCATGTGGATGGCCTCACGGATGGCGAGATGACGGTCCGGTTGCACGAGCATGCGATCGTCCGCTCCCTGCATGCCGGGCAGGATGTCCGCGATGATGGCGAGCGGATCCTCCGTGCGGGGGTTGTCGCTGGTGACGATGGCGAAGTCGCCCTCGAGCGCGGCTGCGCCCATGAGGGGACGCTTGGTCTTATCACGGTCGCCACCACAGCCGAACACAGTGATCAGGCGGCCGGGGGTGATGTCCTTCAGGACGCGCGAAGCCTTGGAGACCGCATCGGGGGTGTGCGCATAATCGACGAAGACGGAGAAGCCCAGCTCCTTGGCGCAGTGCACGCGCTCCAAGCGGCCGGGTACCTGCGGTGCGTTGCGCAGGGCATCGATGGCGGTATCCAAGTCGATGCCGGCCTGCAGTGCCATGGCGAGGGCGAGCATCGCGTTCTGGATGTTGAAACGACCAACGAGCGGAAGGCGGAAGACACGCTTCTGCGCACCGATGGCGAGCTCGAGCTGGATGTGACGTGGCGCGAAGCCCATGAGCAGTGGATGGATGTACGCATCGTCGCAGATGCCCACCGTGATGACGTTGGCACCGCGATCCTGCAGCATCCGGGCGATCCTGGCGCCCAGCTCATCGTCGATACTGATGGCGTAGGAGCAACAGGGATAGTCGGTGAAGAGACGGGTCTTGACCGCCGCGTAGGTCTCCATGTCGTGATGGTAGTCCAAGTGGTCCTGGGTGAGATTGGTGAAGCCCAACACCTTGAACGAGCAGCCGTCGATACGGTGCAGGTCGATGGCGTGACTCGAGACCTCCATGGCAACGGCCTGGACGCCCTTATCCCTCATGGTACCCAGCATGCTCTGCAGGTCGAAGGATTCAGGAGTGGTGTGGGCGGCGGGCAGGACCTGATCCGCCACTCTCCATTCCACCGTTCCCAGGAGACCGGTGGAGAGGCCGGCGTAGCGGCAGATCCATTCAAGCAGGAAGCTCGTGGTGGTCTTGCCGTTGGTACCGGTGATGCCCATCAACGCGAGCTGCTGGGAGGGATGATCGAAGAAAGCGGCGGAGGCCAGGGCCAACGCTTCGCGGCTGTCCTGCACGATGTACTGGGGGATGTCGAGCTCGAGGGGACGCTGTACCACCAGAGCGGCGGCACCGCGGGAGACGGCATCAGCGGCGAAATCATGACCATCGACACGGGTTCCGGGGATGCAGAAGAACAGGTCGCCGTCCTTGACGGAGCGGGAGGAATACTCGAGACCCCCAACGCACACATCCTCTTGCGTGAGCGTGGTATGGGGCAGGTTCGCCAGGAGGCTCGAGACAGGTTTGCCGATGGACACGTTGACTCCTTCTCTCTAAACCTGTTCATCCTAGCGCATCCATGCACGCAGCGCCCCAAAGCCCACACAAACGCCGCAAGGCTAGTCGGTCACCTTGACGTAGTAGCGCTCCGTGACATAGGTCATGACCTCGCTGAAATCAGGGGTCGCGGTCTCGGCGCCCCGCTGGGGGTTCTTGATGGTGATGACGACGACGAAGTTGGGGTCGCCGCCCACGATGAAACCGGCGAAGCCGTAGATGTAGCGATCGGAGTAGTAACCACCACTGCCTTCCTCGGCGTACTGCGCGGTGCCGGTCTTGCCCGCAACCGGGTAATCCCCCACCGCTGCCAGGCTAGCGGTACCCCGGGTGACCACACGGCGCAGCACCAGTTGGAGCCTCTCGGCCGTGTCGATGCTGATGATACGGTCGCTTGGCCAGTCGTAGGGGCCATCGACCTTGGTGTTGAGCAGCATGAAGTGCGGAGTCACCAGCGTGCCACCGTTGGCGAAGACGGCGTAGGCACGGGCGATCTGCAGCACACTGCAGGTCATGCCCTGTCCGAAGGGGATGTTGGCGGAATCGACGGGTGCCCACTCCGTGTAATCCTTCAGGAGGCCATCGCTCACATAGCCGAAGTCCGTGCCCGCGTCCTGACCGAAGCCGAATCGCGTGGCGTACATGGCGACCGTCTCATCGCCGATCGTGCGCGCGACCAGGACGGTACCGATGTTGGAGGAGTGCTCGATGATCTGCGAGAGGGTGTACTCCAGGGTACCATGCGGGTGCGAGTCCGTGATCGTGCGATCGTATACCTTGAGCGAAGGCGGGATGGTGAAGTACTTATCCTCCGTCATCGCACCGCTGTCGATGGCGGCGGTGGCGACGATGGGTTTGAACATGGAACCGGGGTCATAGGCGCTCGCCACGGTGGCCAGGGTCTGCTCATCTGGGGTGGCCTCGCGCCAGCCGCCCTCACGGGGGCAGAGCGGGGTGGAGCAGGTGGCGTAGATCTCGCCGGTGTCGGCGTCGAGCACCATGATGCTCACTTTCTCAGCCTGGCGCTCCTCCATGGTGCGCTGTGCGAAGTCCTCGATCCAAGCCTGCATCTCGATGTCGATGGTGCAGACCAGGTTGCCGCCCTTCTCCTGACTCACGTTGGCGACGGTGCCACCGATGAAGGGAATGCCCTTGAGGCCGTACTCCACGTATTCCACCTTGGTGGAGGGAGCGAGCAGGTCGTTGTAGTAGTACTCGAGGCCGCCGTTACCGACGCCCTCCCCGTTCACACCGCCCAGGATCTGGGCTCCCACACCGCCATAGGGGTATTCGCGCTGCGTGGTGAAGACCGTGTAGACGCCCGGGAGGTCGAGGGCCTCCACTCTGGCGGCGGTGTCGAGGTCGATGCACTTCTCCAGGAGCACGTACTTGCCATCACGGCTGAGCTTCTCGGTGTATTCCATGACGTCGCCGCCCAGGACCTGATGGAGCTGCAGGGCGGCCTCCTCCGGGGGCACCTTACCCGCCTTGAGCTCGGTGGGATCGGCAACGACCTGGCGCATCTCGATGGACTGCGCCAGGATGTTGCCGTTGCGATCGAGGATGGTACCGCGGAAGGCCTCGTTGTCGATGGGACGCAATTGGTTGTCATATGCCTGGGCGGCATACTCGTCGCCCTTGATGATCATGTCGTAGACGAGCATGCCCAGGATGGCGACCATACAACCGCCAACGATCCACAGAATGGCCTTCCATCTTTTGGAGCGCGTGGGGCGGCTGCCCTGACCCTGATCAGGTTCCTGTGTGCGCTGCATGTGGTATCACGACCTAGTACAGAGCAGGAGCGCCCACACTGGCACTCAAGCTACCGTCCAATGAGAGCACGCCGTTGGAGTCGGTGGCCAGGATCCAATCGTCGAGGCTGATGGTCTCGTGGCCAACGGCCGGGCCCATGCCCAGGCTCTCCGATGCGACACGCTGGATACGCGTGGTGTTGGTGAGGATGTTCTGCTGGATCTCGAGATCGTCACCGGCGGTGCGGGCGCTCTCGATCTGGGCGGCGAGCGCCTTGGATTCCAGCAGGGTGGAGGTGGTCGCGGTGGTGAGGAACACGCGCGCAGCCGCGACGACGGCGAACGTGATCGCCAGAGCGATGACCACCTTGAAGCAGAAGAGCATCATGGGAGAGATCGCGGCGACCTCGGCCTCGCGCTGCCTGGGGCTCTCGATGACCTGGAAGTCAGGACGCTCGACCGGGCGGCGCTGGGGACGCGCCTGCTGGTAACTCCTGGTATTCAATTCATATGCGGCATTGCCGTCGAAGTAAGCCATCCTGACCTCCTTCCTGTGTATCGACTCTTCCCCGCTCATAGCTTCTGGGCTATGCGCAGCTTCACGCTCTTGGAACGCGGATTGCGCTCCAGCTCCTCCGGGCTGGGGAGCAGGGGCTTACGGGTGATGACCTTGAGTATCGGCTTGTTACCGCAGACGCACACCGGGAGGTCCGGCGGGCAGGTGCAGCCACGTGACATCTTCTGGAACGCCTCCTTGGTGATGCGATCCTCCAGGGAGTGGTAGCTCATGACCACCAAACGTCCGCCGGGAGCCAACCAGCGGATCGCTGCCTCCAACCCACGTTCGAGCACCGCCATCTCCTGGTTCACCTCGATGCGCAGCGCTTGGAAGCTCTGTTTGGCGGGGTGGCCACCGGCGCGACGTGCGCTTGCCGGGATGGCGGCCTTGATGATGTCCACCAGTTGGAAGGTGGTCTCGATGGGTTCCTTCGCGCGGGCCTGCACGATGAACTGGGCGATACGGGATGCCCACTTCTCCTCCCCCCAATCCCGCAGGATCCTGGCCAGATCTGTTTCAGTGTAGGTTGCGATGATCTGTGCTGCGGTGATGCTCTGTGTACCAGGATCCATACGCATATCGAGGGGCGCGTCGTACTTGTACGAGAAACCGCGCTCCGGGATGTCCAGCTGGGGCGAACTGACGCCAAGATCGAACAGGATGGCGTCGACATAGGGCACCTGGGCCTGCAGGAGCAGATCATCCAGGTTCCCGAAGTTGCCCTTCAACAACAACGCGGTCACATCCGGGGCTTCCACGCCGAGTCGAGTGTCGGCAGCTTCCAGGGCCATGTCGTCCTGGTCGATGCCGATGAGGATGCCGTCGGGTGCGATGCGTTTGGCTGCTTCTATGGAGTGTCCCGCTCCGCCCAAAGTGCAGTCCAGATAGATGGAGCCGGGCTGCAACGCCAGACCATCCATGACCTCCTCGAGCATCACGGGGATATGCCGATATTCAGGTGTCAAGGTAAGCTCGATCCCTATGCCCTCTTGAAGACGAGTTCGTCCAAGGTGGGAGCTGCGGCAGCCCTGGCCTCGAAGACCGCGCTGTCGAAGAGCTCCATGTGATCGCGCCTGCCCACGATGGTGACATCCTTCTCCAGGCCGCACTTCTCGCGAAGGTCCTGGGGGATGTTGATACGGCCAGCGGAATCCAGCTTGAGAGCGAAGGAGTTCGAGTACAGGAACTCATCGATCTCCAGGTGCCGGGGATTGCTGGTGTCGTAGCCGCCGTCGTTGGCATAGAACGAATCCACCCATGCATCGAACGCATCCTCGGTGAAGAGGTACAGCGCGTTGTGCATACCGGGCACTGCCGTGACCTCGGTCGCATCCTCGCTCTCCAGGATCTTGCGGAACGGAGCGGGCAGGGCGACACGGCCTTTCGTGTCCATACTGTATTTGAAGCTGCCTTTGAACCTGGCCATGTCACCCTCCCTTCCATTCCCTGGGATACAGACAGAGAGCGCTTTCGCGCTGTCAGTGGAATTCTAGCCCCAATGTGCCCCACAGTGCAACACTTTTCGACACAATTCGACGAGGCTCGACATCTGTGCTGCGAATTATGGGATAAGCCCACAACGAAGTGAAGCCCCTAGATATAGGGGCTGAGCTCAAATTGTGCACAGGATGTGGGAGATGGCCCGGCGGTAGCGGTGTCGAGACGGCTCAGAAGGCGGGATCAACGAATCCGCGAACGGTAGCGCGGATTCCCCACCAGCGATGCGGCGTACACCGCATCCAGCGCTTATCCCCTGCCGTGGGCACGGGGGTGTGCGTGCAGGTACTCCTCGCGGATGTGGGACAGGTCGACATGCGTGTAGATCTGCGTGGTGGAGATGTCGCTGTGCCCCAGGATGTCCTGGAGCGCACGCAGTTCCGCACCGCCCTGCAGCATGTGGGTCGCGAAGGAATGGCGCAGCGTGTGGGGATGCAGACCCTCGATGCCCACGCGACCGCCGTAGTTGGCCACCAGGCGATGGACGCTCTGGCGCGTGAGGCGGGTGCCATGGGTGGACAGGAAGACGGCACCGGCGGCGTCGGCGCTGGGCAGCAGCTTGGATAGCGCGCCACGCGGACCGGAGAGATACGCACGCAGCGCTTCCTCGGCCTTGCCGGCTATGGGCACGATGCGTTCCTTGCTCCCCTTGCCGAAGATGCGCAGATAGCCGTCGTCCAGGAAGAGCGCCCGCAGGTCGAGTCCGCAGAGCTCGCTCACGCGCAGTCCGCAGCCATAGAGCAGTTCGAGTATGGCGCGGTCACGGGCACCGGCCGGCGTGTTCGCGAAGGGCTGGGAGAGAAGTGCATCCGCCTGGTCGATGCTTATGACATCGGGTAGGGTATCGGGCACCTGCGGCAGGGGCAGGTTGGCCGTGGGATGGTTGGAGGTGAGGTTCTCCTTGACCAGGAAACGATGGAAGCCCTTGATCGCGCTGGTGTGGCGCTCGATGGTCGAAGCGGCGAAGCCACGCGCACGCAGGTCGGCCAAGTAGAGTCCCAGCAGATCGCGGTCGATGTCCTCAAGTCTGCGCACGCCGGCCTGATCGAGGAAGGCGACGTAGTCGGCCAGGTCACGGCCGTAGGCTTCGACCGTGAGCGGCGACGCACCCTTCTCGACGGAAAGGTAGGCCAGGTACTCCTGCCGGTATTCGTCCACCAGCGTCCTCCCCTACCAGGAAAGCGCGCAGGCCTCCAGCAGGCGCGCCAGATCGACGATGTCGGCCAGGGCGATGCTCTCCTTGGTGGAATGGATGTCGGTCATGCCGGCGCCCAACACCAGCGGCCTGGCCCCCTTGGCGGAAAGGATGTTGGCGTCCGTACCGCCACCGGAGACCTCTGTGCCGGCGGTAAGTCCCAGCGAGCGTGCCGCATCGAGGATGCGCAGCACGGCGGGGTCATCGTCGGCGTAGCGGAAGCCCTCGTACTCGAGCGTCCACTGGGAATCGACCGTCCCGCCAAAGCGCGCGGCGGCTTCCTGCAGGATCGCCTCCATGGACTCCATGGTCCCACGTGCAATGTCACCATCCAGCGAACGGCATTCGCCCGTGACGATGCAGCTCGCGGGGATCACGTTGTTGGCGCTGCCTCCGGACACCTTGCCCACATTGGCGCTGGCGCCGTTCTCCAAGCGCCCCAGCTTCATCTGCGAGATGGCCCAAGCCGCCATCTGGATGGCGCTCCTACCCGCCTCGGGGGCGACGCCGGCATGGGAGGCCACGCCGCGGAATTCCGCCTTGAAGGTGTAGTGGTAGGGTGCGCCCACATCCACGATACCGGGTTTCGAGTCGCCATCGCACACGAGGACGGTCTCGCCATGGAAGAAGTCATCCGGCAGGGATTTGCTGCCGAACAATCCCACTTCCTCCTGCACAGTCAGGAGGACACCCACGCTCGCACGTGGTTCATCGCTTTGGGATAAGCCCCGCACAGCCTCGATGATGGCAGCGATGCCGCCCTTATCGTCGCCGCCCAGGACGGTCGTACCGTCGCTGTAGACGACGCCATCGCGGATGACGGGCTTCACGCCACGACAGGGCTCGACGTTGTCCATGTGCGCGGTGAGATACAGGGTGACGGGCTTGCTGCCGGGTAGGAAGGCGCGCACGTTGCCGGTGTCCGAGCCGCTCAGGGGCGCCGTGTCATCGATCCATGCCGTGCAACCGGGGATGGTTTGGAGTGCATGCAGGCAGTACTGTGCCACCGGAGCCTCGAACTTGGAGGGACTGTCGAGTTGGACGAGGTCGAGGAAGGTGCTCTCGACACGCTTGGGATCGATCATCTGATCTCCTCACTTGCTTCTCTTGCTATGCTTGCCCACAGGCTGCCCCGGACGGCGGCTGCGCTGCTTTTCCAAGCGCGCATCAACGTCCACGCCCTGCTCCTGCAGGCGCTCGCGCAGTTCAGCTTTACGCTGGGCGTTGTAGGCCTTGCTGTGCTTGCCCACGGGGGCGCTGCCCGGGAACAGGAAACTGTCGCTGCGACGCTTGCGCGGCTTGATCCTGATGCCCAGCTTGGCCAGGATCCTGCCCATGAGGCGGTCGATGATGTCCTGCTCCTCGATGCGCAGGTTGCGTGCCACCAGGAAGGTCACGAACAGACCCATGCCACCCGCCACGCAGATGTGCAGGAACGCCATGCCGATGGAGGTGGTGCTGCCCATCAGACGGTCGAGGGCGAAGGCGACGGCGCCGCCAGCTGCCGCAGCGGCCAGGGTGGCACCCACCAGGCCGAGCACGTTCTTGAAGCCGAAGGAACCCACCCTGCGGTGCAGCAGCCAGATGAGCAGGACGAACATCAAAGCGAAGAAGCAGGTGTCCGCCATGGGGATACCTGCCAGTCCAACGCCGGCCCAGGAGCCCACTCCCATGGTGAGCAGTGCGTAGAGTCCAATCTGGATGACGCTCGCGCCCAGATTGGCCTTGGTGACGGTCTTGAGGTCCTTGAGCGAACTGAAGGCGAAGTACAGGTACATGTAGCCCGCGTAGAAGGGCAGGCAGAGCGCCCACCAGCGCAGCAGGCCCGCGACCATGGAGATGTCATCCGCGGTGAAAGCGCCGGCGTGGTAGAGCGTGATGAGCATGTCGGACATAACGGCGAGCAGGACCGCCATGGGGATGATGAGGAAGAACGTGGCGCGCAGGCCGCCCCTGACGTTGTCACGGAAGCGGTCCATGTCGCCTCGCGCGGCGCTCTGACTCATCTCGGTGAACATGGCGGTGGAGAGCGCCACACCCAGCACGCCGTAGGGCAGCTGGTACCACAGCCACGCATAGCTGATGGCACTGGCACCCAGGGGTGTCACACGCAGGGCGAAGGCGTTGCGCATGGACACACAGACCAGGTTGATGATGGTGAAGATGATGTCGGGTATGGCCAAGCGGGCGGTCTCACGGATAGCGGGGTCGTGCAGGTCGATGCGGAACTTGAAGCGGAAGCCGGACTTGAGCAACGCCGGGATCTGCACCAACATCTGTACGAAGATGCCCAGACTCGTGCCCACGGCCAACCACACCTTGGCGAACTGCGGGTTGTGCGCGGCGATGGGAACGAAGCCGAACATGGTGATGATGACCACGATGTTGTTGAAGACCGGGCCCAGCGCCGGCCAGAGGAAGCGCTTGTTGGCGTTCAGGACGCCACCCACGATGGCGCTGATGCCATAGAAGAGCATCTGGATGGCGAAGAAGCGGAAGAACCACGTGGCGAGCTGCGAATCCTCGCCGTGGGTGAGGAAGGTCTGCGTGTAGATGACCTGGGGCGCGAAGATGGTGGCCAGCAGCGTGATGGCACCCAGCAGCACCAGGAAGATGCTGAAGACGTTGGACACATAGCCATTGGCCGCCTTGTCGCCCTGTTTCTCCTTCTGCGCCAGGTAGACCGGCAGGAAGGCCGTGGAGAGCACACCGCCCGCCACGAGCTCGTAGAGCATGTTGGGCATCGTGTTGGCTATCTGATAAGCGCTGGTCAGAAGGGTGTTGCCAAGGGCGAAGGCGCAGGCCCAGGTGCGCAGGAAGCCGGTGACACGGGAGATGAGCGTGGCACTGCTCATGAGAGCGGTGTTGCGCGCCACCTGGCTCTTATCCGTCGCCGTGCTCTTGACGTCGTCCGCCATGACGTCAGCCCTCCAACAGGGCGCGGGCGTGCTGGAGCCCCGCCTCGCTCACGGTTCCGGAGAGCATGCGGGCGATCTCAGTTACCCGCTCCTCCCCCTCCAACACACGGATGCTGGTCTGCGGCACCCTGCCGACCCCTGCCTGCTTGGTCACCAGCAGCTGGGTCTGGGCATGGGCGGCGATCTGCGCCAGGTGCGTCACCACGATGAGTTGATGGTCGTTGGCGAGCTGCGCCAGGCGCTCCCCCACCAGGATGGCGGTGGTGCCACCGATGCCCGCGTCGATCTCGTCGAACACCAGGGTCGCGGCATCGCCCAGATCGACCGCTCCCTTGAGGGCGAGCATGACGCGGGAGAGCTCGCCGCCACTGGCGATCTTGGCGAGCGGGCGGGGGCTCACGCCGGTACCGGGCGAGTAGAGCAGTTCGAGATGCTGGCTTCCCTCCGCCGTCCACGCGGCGCGGGGCAGATCGGTGCAGGCGAGTACGAAGCTGGCACCCTTCATGCCCAGGTCGGCGACAGCACGTGTGAGGGCATCGCTGAAGCCGTCGCTGGCATCGCCGCGCAGGGTCGCGAGGTCGCCGGCAGCCTGTTGCAGGCTGGCTTCGGCCGCATCCAGACGCTTCTGGGCGTCGGCCAGCAGCTCCTGGGAATCGTCCACGAGCGCCAGGGTGCGCTGCGCGGACTCCATGCGATCGAAGACATCCTGCATACGGGGACCGAAGCGACGGCAGAGACCATCCAGTGCACCCAGACGATCCAAACGCTCCTGCAGGGCCTGGGGGTCACGCTCGAGGGAATCGTTGTAGGCACGCAGCTCCATCGCGATGTCGTCGGCCTCCACTGCCAGGGAATCCAAGCGCGCAGCCACCTGATCCAGCTTCGCATCGATGCCGGCGATGCGTCCCAGTTCGAAGCTGCAGTTGGAGAGCTCGTCACTCACGCCCCCTTCGCCCCGGAGCGAATCAAGGGCGTTCTGGGTCGCGGTGGCAAGGGAATCGACATGCTGCAGGGCGGGAAGCTCAGCCTCGAGTTCCTCGTACTCGCCCTTCAGGGGAGCGACCGCCTGGATCTGGCGCAGGGTGTAACGGGCGTCCTCGATGTCGTGCTGGCTGGCACGCGAGATGCGCAGCAGTTCGTCGAAGTCGCGTTTCGCCTGCTGCTGGGCGGCGAAGGCGCTCCGATAGCGTTCCTTCGCGTCGGCTGCTGCCGCCCCGATCCAGGTGTCCAGGAAGGCGACGTGGCTGCTGGGATCGAGCAGGGTCTGGTGCTCATGTTGGCCATGGAGTTCCAGCAGGGGGCCGATGCGACGGGCGAGCTCGCCCACGCTCACGGCTTCACCGTCGATCCAGCAACGACTGCGGCCGTCGGCGCCCAAGCGACGCCGGACCTCGATGCGCTTATCCCCCTCCTGGAAGACGCCCTCCACCGTGGCGGCGGGAGCGCCATCGCGCACCATGTAGGAGTCGGCACGCTCGCCCATGAGCATCTTGAGGGAGAAGAGCAGCGCCGTCTTGCCCGCGCCGGTCTCGCCGGAGAGCACGGTCATGCCCGGAGCCAGCTGCAGCTGGGCCTCCTGGATGAGCGCGATGTTGGATACCCTGATCTCCTTGAGCATACGTGAGCCTTCCCGGTATCAGGCCTTGGGGAAGAAGACCTTGGCGGTGGTCTGGTAGAAATTGCTCCGGCCCAGTTGCACCAGATGCACATCACCGGGGCCACGGCGCAGCTCCACGCGCAACAGGCGGCGCTGATCGAACAGCTCGTGGGCAACGGGCACGCCGTCTATGAGCACGTCGATGTCGGCACCGGTTCCGGGCAGCACGTCGATACGCACCTGGTCATCGGGACCGGTGACGATGGCACGCGACTGCAGGGTGTGGGGCGCCAAGGGGACCAGGATCATACCCTTGTGGCCGGGGGCGACGATGGGGCCACCCGCGGAGAGCGCATAGGCGGTGGAACCCGTGGCGCTCGCGGTGATCATACCGTCGCCACGAACGACCATCATGGGGTTGTCGTTGATGGAGAGCCGG
>JAFRFV010000234.1 GCA_017434185.1 Coriobacteriales bacterium | reverse complement strand
TCGCCCGCAAGGACCATCTCGCCATTGGTGCCCAGGTCGAGCATCAAGCGCAGTTTCCCATCCGCGGCCTGCAAGTTGCAGTCCAGGATGTCGGCGCAGATATCGCCACCCACGTAGCCGCTCACTGCGGGTGCGAACCAGGTCCGCTCCGCGAGCTGGGGCAGGTCCGAGGCGAGGCGCGCTTCGCTGCCGAAGGTCGAGAGGGGAGTGAAGGGGGCGAGCCCGATCGAGACCGGTGAAAGCCCCGCTGCGATGTGTTCCATGATGGTGTTGCCCACCACGACCGCATGGCGCACGGCGGTACGCGGGACGCCCGCATCCTCGCACAGGCGCTCGATCATGCGGTCCAGCGCGAGCAGCACCTGGCGCTGCAGCAGCTCCAGCTTGCCCTCCTTGCAGGCCTGGATGCGGCTGATCACGTCGGCGCCATGGCTCAGCTGTGGGTTCGTCGCCCCCAGAGCGCCCAGGCAGCGGCCATCGGCCAGGTCGTACAGGCGGCAGACCAGCGTCGTCGTGCCCAGGTCGATCGCGACGCCATAGCCGGATACATCGGTAGAAGCTGGGGCGACGTGATGGCCATGGCCGGAAAGCTCGATCTCAAGCGGGCGCGCCACATCCAGATGCACCTGCATGTCATCGCTGGGCACCAGCCTGCAGGCCAGTTCGCGGTGGAGTCCCGTTGCGTCCTGAACCCATACGGCGCAGTTGCCGCAGCTCCCATTGCCGCCGCAGGGCACGGAAAAGTCGATCCCCAGCTCCTGGAGGGCTTGCAGCACGGTGGCGCAGCGCTTATCCAGTGGCCAGACATCTCCCGAGCGATGGATGGATGCTCCCATGGTCGTTCCCGTCATCCGCTGCGGCCTACGTGCGCGCCGTCTCGAAGGGTGTTCCCTTGAAGGCGCCGTTTCCGATCGAGACCACGCTGCTTGGGATCACGACCGTTTCGAGCGCGCTGCAATCCTCGAAGGCGCCGAACCCGATGGTGGTGACGCCGTCGGGGATGCTCACGGACTCGAGCTGCTCGCAGCTCCTGAACGCCTTCGCGGGGATCCGCGTGGTTCCAGGGGCGAAGGTGAGTGACTTGAGACCGGAGTCCTCGAACGCGATCCTGCCTATCTCCTTGACGGCGCTGGGGATGGTGATGGATTCGAGCGACTTGCAGGCGGCGAAGGCCGCCTCTCCGATGGATGTCAGGCTCGCGGGGAGGCTTATGTCCTTGAGTGCCCTGCAGCGGACGAACGCGCAGTTCCCGATGGTCGTGAGACCCGGAGGGAGCTTGATCCGTGTGAGTTCCCCGCAGTCGCAGAAGGCGCTACGTTCGATCACCTTGACGCTGTCGGGCAACTGCACGGATGTGACGTCGCAACCCTCGAACGCGCTCACGCCGATGGTCTCGACGCCGTCCGGCACCACCACCTGCTTGCCCTCGCCGGAGTAGCGCCTGAGCTTACCGTCCCTGATCTGGAAGTCCACGCTTCTCCTATCCTATGCCAAGGGCCTGCATCGCCAGCATCGCGATGGTGAGCACGGTTACCACCACGACCATCACCCAGAGTACCACAGTGAGGCCCTTGCTGTTGCGGTGCGTGCCCATCAGGTGCTTGTCGCCGGCCAGCTTGAGGGTGAAGACCAGCAGGATGGGCAGCAGGGCACCGTTCATGACCTGTGTGATCATGATGATCCAAATGAGGTCGAGGCCGGGGATGAGCACCAGTGCGGCGCTGAAGGCCACGATGGCGGTGTACATGGTCTTGAAGGTGGGGGCTTCCCTCCACTTACGGTCCAGACCGTGCTCCCAACCGAAGGCCTCGCAGATGGCATAGCTGGTGGTGAGGGGCAGCACGCAGCAGGCCAGCAGCGAGGCGCCCACCAAGCCGATACCGAACAGCTTCTGCGCGTAGGCGCCCGCGACAGGGGCCAGCGCGTTGGCGGCGTCCGCCGCATCCGCGATCACGATGCCCTGCGGGTAGAGCACGGTACCGGTGGTGATGATGATGAACCAGGCGACCGCGCAGGCCACGATGCCACCGCTGGTGATGTCGATGCGCTGGTAGAAGATGTCCTTGGTGGTGACGCCCTTATCCACGATGTTGTTCTGCGTGAAGAACAGCATCCAGGGCGCGATGGTGGTACCGATGGCCGCCATGATGAGGCTGATGAAGGCGGGGCTGGTCTCGAAGTGCGGGATGATGGTGCTCGTGGCGACCTGTCCCCAGTTGGGGTGCGACATGAAGGCGGCCACCACGTAGGTGGCGAAGACGCAGGCGATGAGCAGGAAGATGCGCTGCACGCTCTTGTAGCTGCCGCCAATCACCAGCAGCCACACCGCGACAGCGGCAACGGGCACGCTGATGTACTTGCTCACGCCGAAGAGCTCCATGCCCGCCGCGACACCGGCGAACTGCGAGACCGCGGTGCCGAAGTTGGCCAGGAAGAGCGTGAACATGGCGAATGCTGCGAGCCTGATGCCAAAGTTCTCCCGGATAAGCGATGAGAGTCCCTTGCCGGTGACCGCGCCCATGCGCATGCAGGTCTCCTGCACAAGGATGAGCATGATCATCATGATGGGGATGGTCCACAGGGTGCCATAGCCGTAGCTCGCGCCGGCGATGGAGTACGCGGCGATGCCACCGGCGTCGTTGCCGGCCATGGCGGCCACGATGCCCGGGCCCATGGCGCCCAGGATCAGCAGCCAGCGCTTCTTGTTGTCGGCGGTGGCCACCGGGGTGTCGGTGGGGCTGCTCTTCTTCATGGCAGGATCGCCGTCCTACAGCATCACGATCGCGATGATCAGCTGGACCGCCAGGGCGAAGAACATGGCCGCCACGCTCAGGGCGTAGCCGTTGGGGACGTTGCCCTTCTCGTAGCGCTTCTTGGCGAACATGGACAGCAGGGCGCTGAACAGGATCGTCAGGATGACGCTCACGAGAGCGGGCACCAGGGCGATCTGTATGCCCTGCTTGATGTGTTGCGAAGCGCCGTCACCGCCCGCCATCGCGATCATGATGAGCAGGATGACCGCACAGGTGGCGGCCGCGATGAGGCCTATGGCCAGGTTGCGACCCATGAGCTTGCCAAAGCCCAGGTCATCCTCGCCTTCGTATTCGATGAGGGCGGTCAGGCTGAAGCCCGCCACGTCGTTGGCGATGATGAGCACCAGCGGCATGAGGATGAGCGTGCCGGCTAGCAGGTCGAGCCTGCCCACGGCACTGATGATGATGGCGGCGAGTGCCCAGAGGGCGATCCAGGTCTCGCGGCGGTAGAACCACTTGAAGAACTCCGCGACGGGGCCACTCTCGCCTTCCACAGGCGCGGCACCTGCCAGAGCCAGGTCCTCCTCGTGCTCCTCTTCCAAGACGTCCAAGGCGTCATCGACGGTGACGATACCCAGCAGCTTGCCGTCCTCATCCACGACGGGCATGGCCAGGATGTTGTACTTGGAGATGGCCTCAGCGACGTCCTCCTGGTCCTCCTCGGGCGGTACGGTGAAGAGCTCGCGGTAGGCCAGGTCGCCCACCTTGGCTTCATCCTTCGCCAGCACGAGGGTGCGCATGGAGAGCACACCGGTGAGGGTCTTATCCTCCGTGATGGTGTAGACGTACTGCACGGCTTCGTAGTCCTCGGGCAGCTTGCGCAGGCGCTCGATGGTCTCGGCGACGGTGGTCTCCTCGGGCACGGCGAAGTACTGCGTGGTCATGATGCCGCCGGCGGTCTTCTCCTTGTAACCCAGCAGGGCGCGGATGGCGCGCTCCTCCTTCACGCCCATCAGGCGCAGCAGGGTCTCGGCCTTCTCGTAGGGCAGGTCGCCGATGATGTC
>JAFRFV010000233.1 GCA_017434185.1 Coriobacteriales bacterium | reverse complement strand
ATGCAAGCGCCTGTACACGTTTTCGTCCACACCGATGAGGGCATACCATTGGGGTACGTTGCGCACGCCGGCGTCAGCGAGGAACTCCCGTATCTCGCCACAGCCCGCCAGATCGTAGGCCGGAAGGTCGTAGCCCTGAGCACGCGCATGGATGGCCATGAAGCGGGCGGCATCACAGAGCAGGGCGTTGGCACCCAGGACGTCGATGCAGAGCCCGAGCGCACGCAAGGGCTCGATACGTTCCGGATACGCACGGAGAAGGTCCCTGACCTTCTCCACCGCCTCGCGTCGGCGCGCCTCCATGGGATACCCGCTCCTTTCCCCAACGGATGCAGTCGGAAGTGAGGACAACGGAAGGGAAATAGGCTAAAGTACTCCTGTGCTCTCCTGACCTCTCGTTCCTGCAGGAACCATCATGGCAGATTGCACACAGCACGGTATCTGTGAATTGGAGGATTCGTATGCCAAAGGTAGGAAAGAAGGTCCGCGTCTTCTATCGCGGCAGGCTCCAGGATGGCACTGTCTTCGACAGCAACCTGGGTAAGGAGCCCTTGGAGTTCACCCTTGGTGCCCGTGAGGTCATCACCGGTTTCGACAGGGCGGTGCAGGAGATGAGGATCGGCGAGCATCGAACCGTCACCATCAAGCCGCTCGAAGGATACGGCGATTATCGCGAGGATGCCGTCAAGGTCGTGCCGCTCGAACTCATCCCCAATGCCGCGCAGCTCCCCATCGGCAGGACCATCTGGTTCCGCAATCAGAAGGGTCAACCCTTCAGCGCCGTGGTCACCAAGATCCAGAACGGCAAGGCGACCATCGACTGCAACCATCACCTGGCTGGCAAGACCCTCATCTTCGACATCGAACTCGTCGATGTCGAAGGCTGTGACGACACCTTGGAAGACGGACTGCCCAAGGGCTTCAAGTTCCCCACGATGAAGAGCAGCGTTCCCGGCATGGGCGCCATGCCCACGCTGGACGACCTGCGCAACCGTTCGGGCGAATAAGCGGACACGATTGGATCGGACGCACCGGAAGGGGCGTCCCTTCGCCAGGATGGCGAGGGGACGCCCCTTTTTCTCGGTGGTGTATCCGCGGTGATGTCTAGTCCCAGAGCCTGATGACGGTGGCGACCCGGTTGACGGTCTCCAGCTTGGCGATGTCATCCAAGGCGGTCATCAGATTGGCCTCGCGGGTCTGATGCATGAGGTAGACCAACTGTGCATCGGAGGCGTCGTCATCGCGCACCTGCATCATGGAATACACGGACACCATGTGGTCGGCGAAGCACTTGCTGGTGGCGGCGAGCACACCGGGCTGATCTTTGACGCTCAAGCGCACGTAGTACTTGGTCTCGATCTCGCTCATGGGGCGGATGGGCAGCGTGTCAACGCAGGTGCAGCCCACGATGGGCTTCACGCCGGCGGCGATGTTGCGGGCCACCTCGATGATATCGCCCATCACGGCACTGGCAGCCGGGCCACGACCGGCACCCTGACCGAAGAACATGGTCTCCCCCACCGAATCACCTATGACATAGATGGCGTTGTATACACCGTTGACTGAGGCCATGGGATGGGTGAGCGGGATCATGGTGGGATGGACGCGGATGTCGATGCCATCCTCCGTGCGGTTGGCGATGGCCAGCAGCTTGATGGCATAACCCATGCTGCGGGCGAACTCGAGATCGACCGGCGAGATGTTGCGGATGCCCTCGGGCTTGACATCGTCGATGGTCACGCGGGAGTTGAAGGCGATGGAGGCGAGGATGGCGATCTTGGCGGCGGCGTCGAAACCGTCGACGTCGGCGGTGGGGTCGGCTTCCGCGAAACCCTTGGCCTGGGCCTCCTTGAGGACCTCGGCATAGGCGAGACCGTCCTGGTCCATGCGGGTGAGCATGTAGTTGGTGGTGCCGTTGACGATGCCCAGCACCGTGCTTATCTCATTGCCCACAAGGGAATGCTTGAGGGGACCGATGATGGGGATGCCACCGCCCACGCTCGCCTCGAATGCCAGGAAGAGGCCCTTCTCATCGGCCATCGCCATGAGTTGCTTACCGCAGCTGGCCATGACCGCCTTGTTGGCGGTGACCACGTACTTGCCGGCTTTGAGCGCGTTCGTGACGATCGTATGCGCGACGCCCGTACCGCCGATGAGCTCGATGACCAGATCGATCTCGGGATCGTTGATGATCTCGTTGAAATCGCTCGTGAACAAATGCCCTACGCCATGCGCTTCGGCTTCGCTTTTGTCGAGCGAGCACACGCGCACAAGCTCGATGTCGATGCCATAGTGGCGCTTGAAATCTTCGGCGTGCTTGAGAATGATATCGATGCACCCACCGCCAACGGTTCCGGTACCGATAAGGCCGATCTTCACTGCCATGTTGCTTCCTTTCCCTACGGACAAACGCCGGCGTTTGCGCGGCGCATAGCTGTCGAATTTATTATAAATCCCGCGCGAGCAAATCTTCGTAGGTCTCCCGCCGAGTGACCACACGGGCCCGCCCATCGCGCACGAACACGATAGCCGGGCGCGGATGGCCGTTGTACGTTGAGCTCATCGTGTAGCAGTACGCGCCCGTCGCGAACACGCACACAATGTCATCGAGTTCCGCATGCTGAAGCGAGCCGTCGAGCACAACCGCATCGCCCGACTCGCAATGCTTGCCACACAGCGTGACGATTTCCGTGCGCGGTTCGTCGGCTTTGTTCGCAATGGTAGCCTCGTAATCGGCGTGATACAGCGCGGTGCGAATGTTGTCGGACATGCCCCCATCGATGGCCACGTACTTGCGAATATTCGGCAGCGTTTTCATGACGCCCACGGT
>JAFRFV010000232.1 GCA_017434185.1 Coriobacteriales bacterium | reverse complement strand
CGTCACGCTGATGGTCCTTTCCGTCGTGGGAATGAACCTGCTCGCCAACAAGAGCATCGACACAGGACTCTAGTGGCTTGCTCTGGATTGTGGCAGTCTCTTCTCGTGGCTCGCATTCCTTTCGATGGACATCCTCACGCACTGCTACGGCCCCAAGGCGACGACCCTGCTCTCCTTTGCGGCGCTGGGTCTCAATCTGATGATGGCCCTCGTGTTCTTCATCGCCACCTGCATCCCCGGCGTTTGGAGCCAGAGTTTCGTCGAAGGAAGCGAGGGGGTCATCAACATGGCCCTGGATGCGACCTTCGCGGGAACGTGGTATATCATCCTGGGTAGTTCCGTGGCCTTCATGACCTCCGCTGCGCTGAACAACTTCCTCAACCACGGCATCGGCAAGCGCCTCAAGCGCGGTCGCAGCTTTGGCACCTTCGCGCTGCGCTCCTATACCTCCACCTTCATCGGCCAGTTCGTGGACAACCTGGTCTTCGCACTCATCGTGAGTCATGTCTTCTTCGGGTGGACCCTGCTCCAGTGTGTGACCTGCGCACTGACCGGCGGCATCGTCGAATTGCTCTGCGAGGTGCTCTTCTCCCCACTGGGATACCGCCTGTCGAAGGGGATCATGGACGCACGCGGCGAGTTCGCGACTCAGGGGGTGTGAGGACATGGATATCATCGTGAGCGGAAGCAGCAGCGACATCGGAGCCGCCATCGCGCAGCGCTTCCTTCAGGAGGGACACCACGTGCTGGGGGTGGACATCCTGCCCGCCGTGATCGATCACCCCTGTTACCAGCATCTCCTGCATGACATCCGTGAGGAGTTGCCGGCTGACACCCCGCAACCCGACGTGCTCATCTGCGCTGCCGGTACGCTGGAGGAAGCGGATGCCATCGAAGTGAACCTGAAGGGCACGATCCGCTTCACCCAGGCCTTCCTGGGGAGCCCTTCTCTGCGTTCCATCCTCTTCATCGCCTCGGCATCCGCGCGCAATGGCAGCGAGTTCCCCCAGTATGTTGCCAGCAAAGCGGGGCTCGTGGGCTATATGAAACATCTCGCTAGCGAGGTCGCAGCGCGCGGCATCACCTGCAACAGCATCTCCCCCGGCGGTGTCGTGACCAAGGCCATGCAACACATCGTCGACAGTCCCCAGCTGTATGAGGCGGTGAAGGCGGAGACGTTGCTGGGCAAGTGGGCACAGCCCTCCGAGATCGCCGACCTCGCTTGGTATCTCACCATGGTCAACCGCTCCATCACGGGTGAGGATGTCCTGATCGACAACGGCGAGATGCTCAAGTCGAACTTCATCTGGTGAACCATCCGCCGCGCAACAACGCGCGATGCCGAATATGGAATCGAACAACTGGAGGACTTTTGTGGATTAGCCACCGAAGTGTGCACTTTTGTATTAGCATAGTTCGAGATAAGTGCAGATCGTGAGGAACAGAGGGACAAGATGATCCGCGTCATCACCGATTCAACAGCGTCCATCCCCGCTGAGATGGCCAAGGAGCATGGCATCCAAGTGGTGACCATGCGCCTCACCTACAAGGGTGTCGAATACGATGACGCTACCATGGATCTGGACGAGTTCTACAAGGACATCCAGAGCATGGTGGATGACATCCCCACGTCCAGCCAACCCTCACAGGCGCAGCTCGAAGAGGTCTTCGAGGACGCAGCCAAGGTTGGCGACGAGGTCTGCGCGGTCTTCATGAGCGCACGTATGTCTGGCACCGTGAATGGTGCGGCGCTGGCTGCGCGCAGCGTCAAGGAACGCTATCCCGACTTCGAGTACCGCGTGATCGACTCCACGTCCAACAGTTTCGACGAAGGCTGGGGCGCGTTCGAGGCGGCCGCCGCTCGCGATGAAGGCTGCGACCTGGAGGAATGCTGCAAGCGTGCCGTCCACGCGATCAAGTGCTCCCGCTATCTGTTCACGCCGGAGTCCCTGCGTTTCCTCAAGGCCGGCGGACGCATCGGTGGAGCCGCCGCGCTGCTGGGGAACCTCATCAAGCTCTGTCCCATCATCACGGTCAGCGAGGGCCAGGCGGACACCTTCGGCAAAGCGCGCACCCAGAAGAACGCCATCAAGGTGATCGTGGAGAAGTTCAAGGCCGACGTCGAGGAATACGGCCTCAAGAACGTGGTCGTGCATTACATCGGCGATTCCAAGCCGGCGATCGCCTTCGCACGAGAGTTCATCGACCCGATCGCCCAGCGTGTGGTAGATGTCATCCCCGTGAGCGCCTGCGTGGGCCTGCATGTGGGCCCGGCCGTCGCGGTGACGTACCTGTGCAAGCGCGAGATCGCGGGCAAGCTCTCGCCCAACTACCCACAGCTCGTCTTCAGCTCATAGACATGGAAAGGGGACGTGTTTCCCTCCACATTCGTGTATAAAGGGACAGGTCTGCAGAATCTGCAGACCTGTCCCTTTGTACACGGAAGTGGAGGGAAACACGTCCCCTTTCCACCTAGAAGAGGGCGACGCCGAAGCCCTGGAAGGCCGGGTCGTTCTGGATCTGG
>JAFRFV010000231.1 GCA_017434185.1 Coriobacteriales bacterium | reverse complement strand
GCCGCCTATGCCGGTCTCGTGATCGCAGCTCTCCTCGTGTTCGTCACCGCCAACAGCTACAACATGGCTGCCCGTCCGGTGTGGAACACCTTCGCCTGGTACCTGTTCATCTTCGCTGATGCCTATCTGATGGGTGCTCTGGCCGCTTGGCTCATCGCCGCCGTCGCCGGTGACGATTGCAAGTGGCTTGGCTTCCAGTCCCTCATCGCTGGTGTCGTGAAGGCCGTCGCCGTCGCGATCTACACCGCCGTCATCGGTGGCATCAAGTTCGCCTCCGTCGGTCACTACTTCGATCCCACCCAGCCCACCAAGGCCGTTGCCGAGACCGGTAGCTACATCTCCCGTATGCTCTCCGGTGATCTGGCTGGCATGTTCTGGGCCGGTGTGATCCTGATCGGTATCGTCGCTGTCCTCGTCATCGCCTTCATGAAGAAGGGCGCCGAGGCCAAGGACGTCACCCTGTGGGCCGGAATCGCTTGCTGCTGCGCCGTCATCGGTGCCATCTGCTTCCGCGTGATCTTCTTCGCGCTGGGCTCCTCCGTGTTCCTGTTCGACTAGGTCGCTAACTGAGGCGGGCGCCTAGCCCGCCTCGCCCGGCGAGGCCGGTGTGCTCACGTACCGCACGTACGCTCCGCGCACCGGCCCGCCGCGAGGCGAGCCATCCACCTCGCCTCAGCGCGAACCCACTGCTCGCCAGCGGGTGTCGCTAGGGTGAATCATCCCCTCCCAACCCGCGATTCACCCTAGCGAAGCCATGCTGGCTCGGTACCCGCATAACAACAAGAGCCCCGGGCAAGTGCCCGGGGCTCTTGTTTCTTCGTATGCAGATCGCTCTACTTGAGCTTCTTCAGGACGGCGGCGAGCTTGAGGGCCTGCGCGGTCTCCTCATCGGGCTCCGCATAGCCCTTCAGGGCCTCCAGAGCATCCTCCAGGATGTTGGAGAAGCGGAAGCAGCAGTGGGTGACGCACTCGGCGACGGAAGCGGGATAGACCATGCAGTCACCGTCGGCGGTGAGGTGGCCTTCCTCATCGACCCAGAACTTGACCCAGCGGAAGCGGCGATTGAGCTCGTTGAGCTTGATGATGACGGCGGGCAGGTTGGACTTGTCGCACTTGGCGAAGTGCTGGGAGTTGAAGTGGACGCTCTCGCAGGGCACGTTCTCATCAAAGTCCGCGAGCACGATGGTGTCGAACTTCTTACCGCCAAAGCTCAGCAGGACGATGTTGTCGTCCTCATCCAGGACGGAGTACTTGACGCCCTTGGCATCCATGTGACGGCACCAGATATTGCGCATACCCTTGGCATCGATGCTGGTGCTCACACCACTGCCACCGGTCTTCTTGTTTCCACCGAACAGAGCCATCGCGATCCTCCTTGCCTTGTCATGCTGTCCAATCAGCTCTTCTGACTACTTTAAACCAATTCGCCCTCATATGCGAGAACTAATCGCATAATCCTCTCAATTCACCCTCTTCTCCAAAGCGATGAGCTTGTCCTTGAGACTCGAGCTCATGGGAGGCAGTTCCGGTTCCTTCTTCTCCTCTTCCGCGGGTTCCTCCAGTTGGCCGCCCAGCAGCGCGGCGATGCGTGCAGCCATATCGGGATCGATGTTCGCCATATCACGCCTCCTTCAGGCTCTTCCAGATGCTCTCGATGCGTTCACCGCTGATGGTGCTCTCCTTCAAGAGGACCTCGACCATCTTGTAGAAGGCATCTCGGTTGCTGTCGATCACCTCGGTCGCCTTCTTGAATGCCTTGTCCAATACGTCGTTCATGGATTCGAGGACGGGCGCGGGCAGTTCCGAGACCTTGGTCTCGCCCTTGCCGGGTCCCAGGCTCCCGGGACCCAGGTACTGCACATAACCCACTTCGGACATGCCGTAGCTGCCCACGTAGCGGCTCGCCAGGTTGGTGGCCTGCTGCAGGTCGCTCGAGTTGCCCGCGGAATAGTCATTGAAGTGGTACTGCTCCGCTGCCATGCCGCCCATGAGGCCGGCCATCTCGTTCAGCAGGTATTGGCTCGTGGGCAGCGCGTTGCCGCCGGCCTTGTGCTGCACGTAACCGAGGGCACCGTTACCCTCCTGCTCGATGGTGACCACCATGATGTCGGTGCCACCGGTGAGAGCCAGGAGGCAGATGGCATGGCCCATCTCGTGGATCGCCACGCGCTTGCGGGCTTCCTCGTCGCTCACGTCGCTGGGCTCGTAGACCGGCATGGAGACGATCTTGCAGACATCCTCGATGCTGGGAACGTCCGCCACAGTGATCTCCGCGATATCGCCACCCGAGGCACAGCGGCAGGCATGACGGGCCAGGATCTCCTGGATGATCTTATCCACGAAACGACCGTTACCAAAGTTCTGCACGTTGTGGAAGTACTTGAAGATGCGGGTCGTCTCGCGGCGCACGCCAATGCCCAGCCTGAGTCCGGCGCGCATGGTCTTGATGTCGAAGATCTCCTGCAGCTCGTCGGTGTCGTAGTCCTCGAAGTGGAAGGTGTAGCCGATGCGCGATGCCAGGCCCGGGTTGCGGTCGATGAACTCGCGCATCTCGGCCTTGTAGCCGGCGAACATGATGCAGAATTCGCCCTTGTGGTCCTCCATGGCCTTGACCAGCTGCGAGATCACGTCGTTGCCGCCGCTGGAATAGAGCAGCGAATAGGCCTCGTCCACGAAGATGACGCCGCCCATGGCCTCCTTGATGAAGCGCTCGGTCTCGTTCTGCCCCGTGCCGCTGCGGTAGGCGAGCAGGTCCTTGGCCTCCACCTCGACGAACTTGTTGGTGGGCACGGCACCCACGTTGTACAGGATGGAGGCGATGATGCGCGCCACCGTGGTCTTACCGGTACCGGGGTTGCCGGTGAAGATCATGTGCATGTTGAAGTCGGGCAACTTGAGGTCCGCCTTGCGGGCATCCTCGTAGAACTGCACGACCTTCTCGAACTCGCAGATCTTGGCCTTGAGGTCCTTCATGCCCACCAGCGGCTCGAGCAGCTCGGCCGCGCCGCGGGCGGTCCAATTGGTGATGTTGAACAGCTCCTGGCGGCTGGGGATGTCCCGCATCGTGAGCATGAAGTCCTCGGTGTCGTAGCCGCCCTGCGCCATGCGGTCCGCATGCTTGATGATCGCCTTCTGCACCAGGTCCGCCACGAAGCGACCGTTGCCGAAGTTCTTGAAGCGACGGTGATGTTCGAAGATGTCCAGCAGCTCGCGGTCGATGGTGCGGCGGTCGTAATCGAAGCCCGCCTGCGCCACCTTGTTGCGGAAGAGCTGCAGAAGTTCCTGTGTCGTGTAGTCCTCGAAGCGGAAGGTGTAGCCGATGCGGCTGGTGAGACCGGGGTTGACCTCCAGGAAGTCGTTCATCTCCTTCTCATAGCCGGCGAAGATGATGATGAGGTCGTCCTTGTAGTCCTCCATGGACTTCACGAGCTCGGCGATAGCCTCCTTGCCGAAGCTGCCACGACCATCGGCGCCTCCTCCGCTCACGAGCGAGTACGCCTCATCGACGAAGAGGATGCCGCCAAGGGCGCTCATGACCACCTCGTGGGTGCGCTTATCCGTCTGGCCCACGTAACCGGCCACGAGGTCCTTGGAACTCACCTCGACGCACTTGTTCTGCCTGATGATGCCGATCTTGTAGAGCATGGTCGCGATGATGCGCGCCACCGTGGTCTTGCCCGTGCCGGGGTTGCCCATGAAGAGCATGTGCATGTTGGCGGGTGGCAATTCGCGGCCGCTGCCCATGGCCATCTTGCGGAACACGGCGAAGTGCTCGAGCTGATGGATGGTGTCCTTGACCTGCGCCAGACCCACCACGCTGTCGAGCATCTCGTCGAGTGACGAACTCTGGTAGCGGCTCTTGGGCAGCGACAGGCTCTGCAGGGCGTTGGCGTGCTTGGCAAGGTAGTCGGCGAGCTCGGCGCCCTTGAAGGGCAACCAATCGCCGTTGAAGCTCACGTACTGCTTGAACATCTTCTCGAATTCGGGGTCGGCCTGCGCCTGGTCGCGCAGATGGTCCTCGAGGCATTCGAGGTACATGCTGTAGAGCTCATCGCGGTTCATGCCCGTGAGCACGATGCGATGCTGGTCGAAGGTGAACAGGAAGCGGTTGTTCAGGGAGCAGAACGACGTGGTCTCCGCCTCAGTGCCCACCAGCACCACGTAGCGATGGTCGACGATGGCGCCCAGGCGTTCCAGCACGAAGGTCTTGAGCTGCGGACGCGCCAGGTTGTCCACGGTCACGAAGTCGTTCAGGCGGTCGAAGACGTAGAGGCGACGCGCCTTGAGGTTCTCATCACGGCTGAAGGTGAAACGCGCGCCGCTGGAATCCACCTGCTCGAGCAGGTTGAACAGATGCATGCGCTCCACGGCACCCTTCTCGATCTTGCCCTGCTGCACCAAGATGCGGGTGAGCTCGTCGATGAACTCGTTCAAGTGGGAGTCGTCCTCCACCACGATCATGCCGGCGAAGTCGTTCTCGCGCGGGCTGCAGATCAGGTTGAGTGCCACGTCGGAATCCCTGATGCGGTCCTTCCACTTGTCCTTGAACACGCGGGCCGCACGCGAGATGCGCCGGGTCTCCTCCTTGTAGCGATCGTAGAGTGGGATGTCGCCCAGGGGATCGGCGTCATGGAACGCCCTGAAGCAGGCGGCCAGAGCCGCGGGGCAGGCGTCGCATCCACAGGTGTGGAACGAGCAGCACAGGCCGGGCTGCTCAGGACCCATGACGATGCCGTTGCCCTTGGCAAGACTGCCGTCACACAGGGCGCAGTTCAGACGTCGCAGCTCGTCGATCGCGACGGACTTGCTGCCCTTGTCCAGGTGGTAGACCATGGCGTTGGGAACGTCGAGCTCGTTCCGACTGGGAATGGTGGTCACGCACAGGCCGTCGAACAGGTCGCAGGCCAGCCCCACCACCTTCCCGCTGGCTTCGTTGACGCTCTCGATGGACGATTCGATCTGCTCACGTGTCAGCATGGTGCCCCCCTTCGGGGAAAAGCGCGTTCATACACTTCATTGCGCATGATACCGCATCATCGTGCGAAAGAGAGAGCCCATGACACGATGGTCACGGGCTCTTTCGGTGTTTCGTGGATTCTATGGGATAAGCGCCTAGTGATGATGGTTGCAGCTATCCTCGAAGGTCATCCTCACGCACTCGCCCTTGATGAACTTATCCACCACATCG
>JAFRFV010000230.1 GCA_017434185.1 Coriobacteriales bacterium | reverse complement strand
GGGGCTTCGCTAGGATATCGCTCAACCCCCCACGCCCTGCGGCCCCCAATGACAGTTCCCAAGCCGGGGCGCCGCTCCGTCATGTCTCGTCGCTGACTTGGGACGAGGAAGACCGTTGTGCTGTCGCAGAGACGCTTACGCAGGCGTATGGTGCGACGGTGGTGGCGAAGGGCCCGGTGACGTACGTGGCGACGCCAAGCGGTGCGACCTGGGGCTTTCGCGATGGCACCCCTGCGCTGGCGACGGCGGGCACGGGCGATGTGCTCGCGGGCATCATCGCCGCTCTCATGGCGCAGGGCTTATCCGCATACGACGCGTCGCGATTGGGCGTGACCATGCACGGCTTGGCCGGTGTGGACGCCGCGCGTGAACTCACGAGCATCTGCGTGACCGCTGCCGATGTGATCGAGCACATCCCGGCGGCGGTCCGTGGCATAGCAGGGAAGGAGAACTGACATGCAAGATCATCCACTGGAGCGCGCCGCTTGGGTCGAGATCGACACCAAGGCACTGCGTGCCAACATGAAGGAGATCCGCGAGCGCGTGGGTTACGACCGGCAGGTGTGCGCGGTCGTGAAGGCCGATGCCTATGGTCACGGCGCCGTCGAGGTTGCCAAGCTGGAGTTGCAGAGCGGCGCCAACCGTCTTGCCGTCGCGACGGTGGACGAGGGCGTGAAACTGCGCAAGGCGGGCATCAAGGCCCCCATCCTCATGCTCGCCGAGCCTCCCATCAGCGCCATCCCGCTGCTGCTGGAATACGACATCACCCCCGCGGTCACCACCATCGACTTCGCGCTGTCGCTGGGTGAGATGGCCGATGCCGCCGGTCGCTGCCATCCCTTCCACCTGAAGGTGAACACGGGCATGAACCGCATCGGCGTGCTGGACAGCGAGGTCGTCGAGTTCCTGAAGGCCATCAGCTTCCACCGCGGCCTGGAGCTGCAGGGCACCTTCACCCACTTCGCCACCGCCGACGAGAGCGAGACCTGGGACTTCAAGAAGCAACTCGACCGCTTCAGGAAGGTGATCGAGAGCATGCGTCAGGCGGACTTCGACCCGGGCATCGTGCATTGCGCCAACTCCGCGTGCATCGTGCGCTACCCCGAGACCTACTTCGACATGGTGCGCCCGGGCATCATCCTGTACGGCCTGCATCCCAGCAAGGTCACGTACGGGGCGATCGACCTGCAGCCCGCCATGAGCATGCAGTGCGAGGTCACGCACGTGAAGACCCCCGCGCGCGGCGAAGGTGTGAGTTACGGTCTCAAGTACCGCAGCCCCAGCGGTGTGCAGGTGGCGACGCTGCCCATCGGTTACGCGGACGGCCTGCGCCGCAGTCTGTCCGGCTGGATGATGGTGCTGCATGAGGGCCAGCGTCTGCCGCAGGTGGGCACCATCTGCATGGACCAGTGTATGATCGAGGTCGATCCGCTGCGTGACGTGCGCAAGCACATCAAGCCCGTCCACATTGGCGACAGGGTCACCATCGTGGGTTGCAACGGTGGCGACGAGCTCACCCTTGACATGATGGCCAACGCCGCCGGCACCATCAACTACGAGCTGGCCTGCGCCTTCGGCAAGCGCATGCACAAGGTTTACATCTAAAGGGGCGCTGCTTTAAGACGAGTCTCCAGGACGTGCGCGACCGCATGGGC
>JAFRFV010000021.1 GCA_017434185.1 Coriobacteriales bacterium | reverse complement strand
GGTCCTTCTTGGAGAACCATGCGGTACCGTAGATGCGCTGCAGCTGCTGGCGGTTGCTGTCACCACGCCAGTAGGCACCGGCGATCTTGGTGAGCTTGAAGGCGGCCAGCTTGCCGGTGTCGGGGATGTGGGGGCCACGGCAGAGATCGGTGAAGTCGCCCTGGGTGTACAGTGAGATCATGGCATCAGCCGGCATCTCGGCGATGAGCTCGTGCTTGAGGGTCTGGCCGGGCAGAGCGGCGATGGCCTCGTCGGCACTCACCTCATGACGGGCGAAGGGCAGCTTGGCAGCGACGATCTTCGCCATGCGCTCTTCGATGGCGGCCAGGTCATCGGGGGTGAAGGCAAGACCCACTTCGAAATCATAGTAGAAACCATCAGTGAGGGAGTCGCCGATGCCGAACTGGGCATCGGGGAAGAGCTCCTTGACCGCTTGCGCCATGATGTGAGCAGCGGAATGGCGCAGGATGTCCAGGGCCTCGGGGGACTTGGCGGTGACGATCTCGACGACGTCGCCATCCTTCACGGGGGTGGACAGATCGACCAGGATGCCCCCTACCTTACCCGCCAGCGCTGCGTCAGCCAGACGGCTTCCGATGGCAGCGGCCACGTCACGTACGGTGGCGTTTGCGGCGACTTCCTTGCTGGAGCCGTCGGGCAGCATGACATCGATGGTTTCCTTGCAATCAGACATGTTTGTACCTCTTTCCTTTCTCTCTTGGCGGCCTCGTCGTACGAATGACGAACCGCCCTTCTCTCGCTCGCGGATACGAATCGCGATTCGGGCTAATGTTCACGAGCGCCACCGGGGCGCTCGTTCGCATTCACATGGTGGGGATGATAACACCACTGCGACCGAGGGTATAGGCCGCAGCGTGTTCGTACTATGCCAGAGGGATGTCCTCGTCCTCGATGGCCTGGTAGTTGTCGCCGGCCTTGGGAAGCGCCCGACCGGAAGCGCCGACGTCCTTCTTCCTGCGGATGGTAGTCGCGCAATAAGGACAGACCTTCCATTCGGGCTCGAGAGTTCGACCGCAGTTGGAACACAGGCTGCGCAGGTTCGCCTGGCAGTTGGGGCAGACCACGTACTCACTCGTGGTGGGATACCCACACTGGGGACACTCGCCGTAGTCCATGAGCTGACGCTGTTGCAACAGGATGCCCACGTTCTGCTCCTCACGATCGCTGGCGTACAGCGGAGGACGCATCATGGCGTAGATCATGCAGCCCAGGAAGGGCACGAGTGCCACGATACCCCACAGGATGGGGCTGCTGCCACGCAGATAGGAGTCGCGGATGACCCAGATGATGGAGAGCAGATAGAAGAAGGCGATGACGATCAGGACGATCTCAAGGGCCATCTTGATCTCTGGTGTGATGAGTTCTGAAAGGAGTTCGGTCATGGAAGGGCCTCACGAATCGCATTTGGACGGCAGGACACTATCTTGGAGATTCTAGCAGAACCAACCTGAAGGATGGTCAACGAAACGGAATCCCTTGCACACAACACACACGGGATTGGGCCAGCGGTCGAGCGGGTTTCAGCAGCGCCCATCCTTCTCATATCCTGCGACGGCGCCGGCGAGGGTGATGGAGCCACTCGCCACCACGGGGACTCCCCTGCTCCTGAGCGCCTCAACCGCCTGTGCCGGGGTATCGAAGACATCGGGGTGGAAGGGGGATAAGCGCTCCACCAAGGCAGCCAGCTCAGGAGCCGGCATGGCCCTGTGCGAACTCGTCTGCGTGACGGTGATGCCGGACACCACGGGAGCGAGCGCTTCGATGATGCCCGTGGCGTCCTTATCCTTCAGAACAGCGAGCAGCAGATGGGGCTTGGCATCGGGGAAGCGCACTTGGATCGCTTGGGCGAGCACCTGCGCACCCTGGGGGTTGTGTGCGGCGTCGATGATGAGCAGCGGGGCGCTGCGCAGTGTGTCGAAGCGACCGGGAAGGCGCACATCGCGGATGGCCCGCAGCACATCGATCTGGTCGAGCTTCCTGCCCAGCAGTGATTCCACGGTGGCGATGGCGCAGGCGATGTTGGCGAGCTGGTAGGGAGCGGCGATACGGCGGATATCCTCGTAGAGGGCATGGATGCCCCATACGTCCAAGTGGATCTCGCCTTCAAGGAGGTCATCGTAGCTGCGGTACAGCACCTGCAGCTCCCTGGGAACCGAAGGGAAGAGATCCTGATCCCAGGGGCGTACCACCCTGGCATAGGTGTCGCATGCCGCCACACGATCGAGGAAGACCTCCTGCGTTTCCGCGCATCCCGGACCCAGCACCACGGAGCATGCAGGGCGGATGATGGCGGCTTTCTCGGCGGCGATGGCCTGTACCGTATCGCCCAGGATGTGGATATGGTCCAGTCCGATGCCGGTGATGGTCGCGACGGCGGGCCGGCACACCGAGGTGGCATCCCAACGGCCGCCCATGCCGCATTCGAGCACCGCGAAGTCGACACCCGCTCGATAGAAGATCAGCAGGGCGGTCGCGGTGAGGAGTTCGAATTCCGTGTAGACATCGGGCTTCCCGGGAGTGGCCGCAAGGCGATCGGCGACATCGGCCACCTCGAGCAGAGTCGACCCGAAGTAGTCGTCCTCGATCACGCGCCCGTCGACCTCGATGCGCTCGGGATAATCCACGAGTTCGGGTGAGGTGTAGAGTCCCACATGGAAGCCCTCTTCGATCAGCAGGGCCGCTGTCATGCGGGAGGTGGAACTCTTGCCGTTGGTTCCTGCGATCTGGACACAGGCCAACTGCGTCTGGGGGTTCCCGAACGCCTCCATCAGGGCGGCGATCCCATCGAGCGAGGGGTCGATGCCAAAGGTGAGGGCCTGTTTGAGCCTCTTAAGGGAAGCCTGGTACACGCTGTCTTCCGCCACGTCCTTCTCCCTTCGAAACGAAACGGGCCGGATGCGACCGGCCCGTCTTGGTTCGCTATTGAAGACCAGCCAGCTGGAGCTTCAGGAGCCCCAGGGTGGTGCTCACTTCTTCCTGTTTGCCCTGTTCCTTGGCGATGATCTCAGGTGCGGCCTTGGCCAGGAAACCGGGATTGGAGAGCTTCTTCTCGATCCTCTCGAGTTCCTTGCTTGTCTTGTCGATCTCCTTGGAGATGCGAGCACGCTCGGCGTCGAAGTCGACCAGATCACCAACCACCACGAAGACCTCGAGATGCTTGGCGAGGCAGGCGATGGATTGCTGCGGCTTCTGGATGTCGCAACCAAGCTGGATGGAAGGCGTGCGGGCGAGGTCGGCCAGCGACGGCAGCAGATCCTCGAGCAGGGCGACGTCCTCCGGATTGGCGCGCAGGGCGACCCTGAGTTCGGTCCTGGGGCTGATACCGTAGCGTGCACGGGTGGCACGGATGGCGGTGATAGCCTCACAGAGCATCTGGACACTGCGCTCCGCGGCCGGGTCGATGAAGCGGGAGAGTGCGGCGACATCCGGCCAGGCGGCCACCATAAGGGTGGGTGCGGTGTCCGTCTTGGGCAGCTTGTCCCAGATCTCGGTGGTCACGTAGGGCATGATGGGGTGGAGCAGACGCAGGGCCTGGTCGAGCACGAAGACCAGATTGCGCTGGACCACCTTGCGGCTCTCGCCACCCTCCTGCAGACGACCCTTTGCGAACTCGATGTACCAATCGCAGAACTCGTTCCAGAAGAAGTCGTTGATCAGACGCGCAGCCTCACCGAAGTCGTAGGCATCCAGCGCGGCGTTGTAGTTGGCAGCCAGGGTGGCCAGACGCGACAGGATCCAGGCGTCCTGCGGTGTGGCGATGCTGGGCTCGCCGGGCTCGAAGCCGTCGAGGTTCATGAGCACGAAGCGGGCGGCGTTCCAGATCTTGGTGGCGAAGTTGCGACTCCCCTCCAGCTTCTTGTCGTCGAACTTCATATCCTGTGCGCCGGTGACCTGCAGGGCGAGGCCGAAGCGCATGCCATCGGCACCGTAGAGCTCGATGAGCTTGATGGGATCGATACCGTTGCCAAGGGACTTGCTCATGCGGCGCCCGATGGAATCGAGGACCGTGGGATGGATGATGACATCCTTGAAGGGGATCTGACCGTCGCAGAAGTACATGGAGCTCATGACCATGCGGGCGACCCACAGGAAGATGATGTCACGGGCGGTGGAGAGCACTTGGGTGGGATAGTACTCTCGCAGTTCCTTGGAGGCCTCCCCTTCCCTGGGCCAACCCATGGTGGCGAAGGGCCAGAGCTGGCTGGAGAACCAGGTGTCGAGCACGTCCTCGTCCTGCCTCACGGGTGCGCCGCACTTGGGGCAGACCGTGGCATCCTGGTCGAGGGCATCCTCCCAACCGCAGGCATCGCAGTAGAAGACGGGGATGCGGTGGCCCCACCACAGCTGGCGGGAGATGCACCAATCGCGGATGTTCTCCATCCAATGGAAGTAGACGTTCTCCCAGCGGCTGGGGTTGAACTTGACGCGCCCATCACGCACCGCCTCGATGGCGGGCTTGGCAAGGGGCTTCATGCTCACGAACCACTGGTCGGAGAGCCAGGGCTCGATGGTGGTGTGGCAACGATAGCAGTGGCCCACCGCATGCTCGTGATCCTCGATGTGATCGAGCAGACCAAGCTGGATGAAACGCTCGACGATGGCGTCACGTGCTTCGAAGCGATCCATTCCCGCGAACTCTCCGCCCAGCTCGTTCACATGGGCGGTCTCATCGAAGACGTTGATCTGCTCGAGATCGTGGCGCAGACCCACTTCGAAGTCGTTGGGATCGTGGGCGGGAGTCATCTTGACGAAACCGGTACCGAACTCCATGTCGACGTACTCATCGGCGATGATGGGGATCTCGCGGTTCACGATGGGCAGGATGACAGTGGCGCCCACCAGTTTGGTATAGCGCTCATCCTTGGGATTCACGGCCACAGCGGTGTCGCCCAGCATGGTCTCCGGACGCGTGGTGGCGACGGTGACGTACTCGATGCCGTCGATGGGGGTCTTGAGGGGATAGCGCAGGTACCACAGGTGTCCGGCCTCATCCTCGTGCTCGACCTCATCGTCTGCCAAGGCGGTGGTGCAGCGGGGGCACCAGTTGATGATGCGGTGGCCCTTGTACACCAGCCCGTCGCGATACCACTTCACGAAGACGTGGCGCACGGCATCCTGGTATTCGGGCGACATGGTGAACTGCTCGTCGTCGTAATCGCAGGAGCAGCCCATGCGCTTGAGTTGCTCGATGATGATGGAACCATGCTCGTCACGCCAATCCCAGCACTCATCGACGAAGGCCTCGCGCCCCAGATCGAATCGGGTCTTGCCCTGTGCCGCGATCTTCTGCTCGACCTTGTTCTGGGTGGCGATGCCGGCATGGTCGGTACCCACGATCCAACGGGTGTTGCGACCCTGCATGCGAGCACGGCGGGTGCAGATGTCCTGCAGCGTGTTGTTGAGGGCGTGTCCCATGTGCAGCACGCCCGTCACATTGGGCGGCGGGATGACGATGGTGTAGGGTTCGGCCTGTTGGGCCTGCTCGGAGACGCCTGCGCCCTCGCTCCCGCGGTGGAAGTAACCGCCCTCATACCATGATTGGAAGATGGGGCCCTCGATCTGCGAGGGGTCGTAGTTCTTGGGGAGTTCCTCTGCCATTTATCTGAGCACCTCTTCAGCTGACGCGGTCCAGCATGATGGGCTGGGCCCCCGACTCGACGCATTCCTTCGTGATGATGACCTTGGCCACCTTGGTGTTTCCGGGAAGGTCGAACATGACGTCCATGAGCACTTTCTCGCAGATGTTGCGCAGGCCACGGGCGCCGGTGTTCTGCTTGACCGCCTCATGGGCGATGGCCTCGAGAGCATCGGGCTGGAATTCGAGTTCGACATCCTCGAAACCGAAGATACGGCGGTACTGCTTGACCAGCGCGTTCTTGGGCTCCACCAGGATGCGCACGAGGTCGGCCTCGGTGAGCTCCTGCACGCTGGAGATCACGGGAACGCGACCCACGAATTCGGGGATCATACCGAACTTGTTCAGATCCTCGGGCATGACCTGCTTCAGGAGTTCGGCGCTCGCATGCTTCTGCTCCTTGGGGAGGTCGTGGGTGAAGCCCACACCCTTCTTGCCCACGCGGTCGGCGATGATGCGATCCAGACCCACGAAGGCACCGCCCAGGATGAACAGGATGTTGGTGGTATCGATGTGGATGAGCTCCTGCTGGGGATGCTTGCGACCACCTTGGGGCGGAACGGCTGCATCCGTGCCCTCGATGATCTTCAGGAGCGCCTGCTGCACGCCCTCACCGCTCACATCTCGGGTGATGGAGAGGTTCTCCGCCTTGCGGGCGATCTTGTCGATCTCGTCGATGTAGACGATGCCCACCTGGGCCTTCTCGACGTCGAAGTCGGCGGCGGTGATGAGCTTGAGCAGGATGTTCTCCACGTCTTCGCCCACGTAGCCGGCTTCGGTGAGGGTGGTGGCATCCGCGATGGCAAAGGGGACGTCGAGGATACGGGCGAGCGTCTGCGCCATGAGCGTCTTGCCGCAACCCGTGGGTCCCAGAAGCAGGATGTTGCTCTTGGCCAGCTCGACATCGCCTTCCTTGGAGTCCAGACCCAGCGCGACGCGCTTGTAGTGGTTGTAGACCGCCACGGAAAGGGCACGCTTGGCCTGCTCCTGGCCGATGACATGCTCGCTCAGGGTCGCGTAGATCTCCTTGGGTGTGGGGAGCACGTCGGGCAGGAGGCCGCGGACGCTGCTCTCCTCGTCATCCCCGAAGGTCTCCTTGAGGATATCGCTGCACAGGTCGATGCACTCGTCGCAGATGCAGGCACCGCTGCGGGATGCGATGAGCTTGCGCACCTGGTCCTGGGTCTTATCACAGAACGAGCAGCGCTTCTCCTCCCGGCGATTCCAGTTTCCGTCGTTCCCGTCTCTTCTATCAGCCATGCTGGCCTTCCTTCTTGTAGCTCGTCCCCTACTCGCCGCGCTTGCTCACGACGGCATCGACGAGACCGTATTCCAAAGCGGCCTCGGCGGACATGAAGTTATCGCGCTCGGTGTCGCGGTTGACCTGCTCGATGCTCTTGCCGGTGTGCTTGGCCAGGATGGCGTTGAGACGCTCACGGCAGAAGCGGATCTCCTGTGCGGCGATCTCGATCTCCGTCTGCTGACCCTGGGCACCACCGCTGGGCTGATGGATCATGACACGGGCATTGGGCAGGATCAGGCGCTTGCCGGGCACGCCGGCGGCCAGCAGCACGGCGGCCATGCTTGCGCACTGGCCGATGCAGATGGTGGAGACATCGCACTTGATGAACTGCATCGTGTCATAGATGGCCAGACCCGCGGTCACGACGCCACCGGGGGAATTGATGTACAGGGAGATGTCCTTCTCGGGATCAGCGCTCTCCAGGTGCAGCAGCTGCGCCACAACGGTGTTGGCCACTGCATCGTCGATCTGGTCGCCCAGGAAGACGACGCGGTCGTTGAGCAGGCGGGAGTAGATATCGTAGCTGCGCTCACCTCGGGGCGACTGCTCGATGACATAGGGGATAAGGGCGGATTGCATAGCGTCGAACCTCATATTCGCTCCTTCTCTCGTTCGTTCGCTTTCATCTACGGCGCGGTCGCCATATTTGTCGGCATAATCCTCGGTGGCCTGAACGGTATAGGTCTCGCCGTTCACATTTGAGATATATGCATACCCTTCGTTGTTGATGGCATCGTCGGTGATCAGTGTGGTGTGACTCAGGCTCAGTTGTGCGGTATAGTCCGAATTGCCCTCGCCCATCATGTCGGGGGAATGCAGCTGAAAGTCGTTGCGGCCCGCGATGATGGTCGTGCGCATATCCTCGCCAATCTCTCCGTCGCGGTATTCCAGAGCGCTGTGGCCGTCCTGGGTCGTCGCCGTCTCTGCGTCCCCTGAGGAACCGACTGTAATCGCGCCGTTATTG
>JAFRFV010000229.1 GCA_017434185.1 Coriobacteriales bacterium | reverse complement strand
TTATCCAATCCAGCACAGATGTTCTGCTCGACCGTCATATTGGGGAACAGCATGTAGTTCTGGAACAACAGAGCGGTCTTGCGCTGCTGCGGCGTGAGGTTGATCTTCTGCTCGGAATCGAAGAAGACCTTGCCATTGACCACGATGCGGCCTTCGTCGGGCGTCTCGATGCCGGCGATGCAACGCATGGTCAGGCTCTTGCCGCAACCGGATGCGCCCAGGAAACCGAAGGTCTCGTTGCCAACGGCGAAGTCCGCGTCCAGGGTGAAGGTGGGGAAACGCTTGATGATCTTGACTTCCAGACTCATCAGACCACCTCGTCATTCTGCTCGATGGGCCTCTTGTAGCGGGTGGTGCGCTTGGACCACAGGTTGATGAACACGATGACCGCGAACGAGAACAGGATCACGACGCCGGTCCAGAACAGGGCCACGTCCGTGTTGCCGTTCATCCACTGGAAGTAGATCGCGATTGGGATGGTCTGCGTCACGCCCGCGTAGTTGCCCGCGATGAACAGCGTCGCACCGAATTCGCCCAGCGCACGTGCGAAGGCGAGCACCGTGCCGGCGGCGATGGAGGGCCATGACAGCGGGAGCATCAGGCGGAAGAAGATCTTCTTGTTGCTCCAGCCAAGCGTACGAGCAGCGTCGAGCAGGTTGTTGTCCAGGTTCTCGAAGGCGCCGCGCGCGCTGCGGTACATGAGCGGGAAGGCGACCACGACCGCTGCGATGACGGTCGCAGGCCAGCTGAAGATGAGCGGGAAGCCCACGTCGATGAAGAAGCGACCCAGCCCCGTGTTCTTGCCCAGCAGCAACAGCAGCAGGAAGCCGCAGACCGTGGGCGGCAGGACCATGGGGATGGTAAAGATGGCATCGAAGATGTCCTGCATACGGCTGGGCAACCTCACCAGCCAATAGGCGGCGAGCAGGCCCAGGATGAAGATGAAGACGATGGCCGTGAAGGTGGTCTTGAGCGTAACCCACAGCGGCGAGGGATCCAGGCGCTGGAAGAACTCCGCTATGGCCGCGAAGCCTCGGGCCCGCTCGATGATGGTGATGTCGGACTGCGGCTTGAGCTGCGCGGTGGCGGCATGCTGCAGGCCGATGTTGAGCGGGTTCTCCGCATCGGTGATATCGCTGCCGTCGACGCCGATCACGGTGGCGTACACACGGCCGTTCTTATCTGTGTGGTCGAAGGTGTAGACCGCGTTGCCCACGGTGATGCTCGTGTCGAAGGTCACATGCCACTTGAGCTTGTTGGCGTCTATCACCACGCCACCCTTGGAATTGACCTGGTCGAGCGCCGCGAGCATGGCAGCCAGGTCCTCTTCCTGCGTGGAGTTCTTGAGGCTGTACTCAACCGCCGTCGCTTGGTCCTGCGGGATGTAGACAACCGCGTCCGTATTGGTGTAGATGGCCACCACCTGGTTGGCGTCGGCCCCCACGTAGTAGGCGTAACCGATATAGGTCTCGTCGACGTTGCGGTTGCTGCCCACTAGGAAGCGCGTGTAGTCGGCCAGGCCGAAGTCGCACT
>JAFRFV010000228.1 GCA_017434185.1 Coriobacteriales bacterium | reverse complement strand
GGGTTCTTCCGGGGCGATCTCACCCTCTATGCCATCGAGGATGGGGGAGAGCTGCTGTTGGTGGATACCGGTGCGAAGGGCTTCGGCACCTCTGACGTGCTACTCGAGCACCTGGGCTTTGGCGAGAACCTGGATGGCGTGAAGGTGTTCGTCACCCACAACCACTTCGATCACGCGAGCAATTCCGCCATGCTCGAGGCGCGTGGCGCGCAGATCCTGATGGATCTGACCTGGAAGCCCCGTATCTTCGACCCGCCGGCGTGGGCGGTTCTGTGCGGGTATCCCCAGAAGGAGAGCGCGTGCTTCATGGACCCCCAGCTCAAGTACCTGCACGCCGACGTGCAGCCCACCTACCCCGTGACCGACGTGAACGAGGGCGACATCATCAGCGTGGGGAGCCGTGGCTTCCAGGTGATCGCGACGTCGGGTCACACGATGGGGCACTACTGTCTGTTCGAGCCCGAAACGGGCATCCTGTTCAGCGGCGATTGCGTGATTGACAAGATCATGCCCATCATCTGCACGACCATGCTGGGGCGCGGCGAACTCGCGAAAGCCTACGAGAGCCTCGAGCGCCTCAAGGGGCTGGGCGCGTCGCTCACGCTGCCCGGTCACCTGGGCCCCATACGTGGTGAGAACGCCATCAGGCGCACCATCGACAGCATCAGGAAGAGCTACGACTTCAACGTCGGTTTCGTCGAGAGCATCCTGGAGACCGGCAAGCGATTCTCCATCCACGGCGCCGAGCTCGAATGGCAGGAGCGGCATGTGAGTGGGCACGGCAAGCCCCTCTACCAGGCGATGCGCGCGCTCAAGCTGCTGGCCTGCTTCGAATACCTGCATGATCAGGGACTGGCGTCGCGCGAGATGAGCGCCGACGGCGCCGCGATCTACAGCGCGCTCTAGCGCTCTAGCGCTCGCGTAGGCTGGGGCGCCTATCCTGCTCGTTCATGGCGAGCTCGTATTCGTCCTCCGTCATGGTCTCCTGCAAACGGGCGATCTCCTCGCTGCGGTTCCAAATGCCTCGGAACTTGAATTCCTTGCCCTCGCGGATGCGCCGCACGTTGGGGATGTGCTTGCCCACCACCAAGAGCACCGCGACGCACAGCACGAGCGAGCCCACGATGTCGTGGCTCTGGGCGAGATAGATGAAGGGCACCGCCGACGCGCACACGATGGTGCCAACGATCAGGTAATTGCTGATAAGCGCCACGAGGAAGTACGTCGTGATCACTATGAGGAAGAGCAGGGGCGAGTAGCCCATGACCGCGCCGCCCAGCGCCGCAGTGCCCTTGCCTCCGTGGAAGTGCAGGTAGAAGGGGAAAACGTGCCCCAGCACCACGAATACCGTGGCGACGGGGAAGGCAAGCTGGACATCGGGGAACAGCCAGCAGGAGAGCTTTACGGCGAGGAAGGCCTTGAGCAGGTCGAAGACCAACACGATTGCGGCCACCTTGGTTCCCATGGTGATGTAGGCATTGGCGCTGCCGGCATTGGCGCTGCCGGCCTCATGGATGTTGAAACCCTTGCGGCGTGCGAAAAGCGCGGCCGGATTCACCGTACCGATGAGGTAGCTGATGAAGGCGATCGCTATGAGCTTCATGGCCATTCGGGCGGCTCCTTCACGTGCATGCGGACAGCATATTCTACCATTCTTCCCGCATGTGCGGGCGTCGGGCCGCATCGAGGCTCCTTGAACAGGGGCAGCTTACCGCTTGGGCTTTGCCCTTGCGTGGCAACAGGCGTAGACTTCACAGCAACGTACGAACCGAAAATCCCGGGAGTCCCTATGACCACCAACGACAATCCCCGTCCCGTCTTCCCCAAGCGCGCCGTCGTGACCAGCGGAATGCCCTATGGCAACAAGGGCCTGCACTTCGGCCACATCGCCGGCGTCTTCGTGCCGGCGGACATCTTCGCCCGCTTCCTGCGTGACCGCATCGGCTCCCGGAACGTGCTCTACGTGAGCGGCACCGACTGCTACGGTTCACCCATCGAGGAGGGCTATCGCAAGCAGGTCGAGGCGGGCTTCCAGGGCAGCATCGAGGACTACGTGGGCATGAACCACGATGCGCAGAAGAAGGCGCTCGATGACTACCTCATCTCGCTGGACATCTACGAGGGCAGTGCTCTGGGCGAGGCCAAGGGTTTCCATCGCGAGACCACGGATTGGATCATGAACCGCCTGTACGAAAACGGTTTCCTGGATAAGATCGAGACCGCCCAGTTCTACGACCCCATCCGTAAGACCTTCCTCAACGGCCGCCAGGTGGTGGGCCACTGCCCCGTGCAGGGCTGCAAGAGCGAGAAGGGCTACGCCGACGAGTGCGACCTGGGCCATCAGTACATGCCCGAGGACCTTATCGACCCCAAATCCACGCTCACCGGCGAGACCCCCGAGATGCGCCCCGTCGTGAACTGGTACTTCCGCCTGCCCGCCTATCTTGATTGGCTGCGCGTGCTCGCAGATCGCGAGGCCGCCCAGCCCAACGTGCGTCCCGTGGTCGCCACCACCACGCGCGAGTTCCTGGGCACGCCGGTCATCTACATCAAGAACGAGCTCGAGCCCCAGTACCGCGAGTGGGCTGACGAGCTGCCCAATCATGAGTTCATCCCCGCGGAGAAGGGCAAGCAGTCCTTCGCCCTCGAGTTCGCCGACATCGCCACCCGCGATGCCGCGCGCGACTTCCTGGCCGCCAAGGGCGTGCGTCTGCGCACGGGCAAGGCCCTGGTGCCCTTCCGCCTGACCGGTAACATCAAGTGGGGTGTTCCCGCTCCCGTGTTCGAAGGCGTCGATGACCTGACCATCTGGGTCTGGCCCGAGTCCCTGTGGGCGCCCATCAGCTTCTCCAAGACGGCGCTCGCCCAGCATGCGCGCGCCGGTCACCCCAAGGCCAGCAACGACTGGCGCGACTGGTGGTGCAACCCGGAGGCGGAGATCTTCCAGTTCATCGGCCAGGACAACATCTACTTCTACGGCATCGCCCAGCCCGCCATGTGGGACGCCTCACGCGTGCCCGGCGCCGATGACAACCTGCAGCAGAGCACGCTCATCGCAAACTACCACGTGCTGTTCATGAACAAGAAGGCCAGCAGCAGCGGTGCGGTGAAGCCGCCCATGGCCGCCCAGCTGCTGGACCACTACACGCCCGAGCAACTGCGTGCGCACTTCTTCGCGCTGGGTTTGGGCCAGAAGAGCGTGAGTTTCGCGCCCAAGCCCTACGACCCCGACACCAAGGACAATCCCAAGGCCGCCGACCCGGTGTTGAAGGAGGGTCAGCTGCTCACCAACGTCTTCAACCGTCTGGCTCGCAGCTGCTTCTACGGTGCGCAGAAACTCTACGGCGTGACCAACGACAACGAGAAGACCGGCGAGAAGGCCAACAACGCCCAGTCCTACCTGCCGCTGGGTCCCGTCGACCCCGCGCTCATGGCCCGTGCCCGCGAGGTCGCCCTCGAGTACGAGCGCCTCATGTACCTCACCGAGTTCCACAACGTGATGGCACTCATGGAGACCTACCTGAACGAGTGCTACAAGTACTGGAACAGCAACCGCAACGCCAGCGGCGCGGAGCTGGAGCAGGTGCTGCGCAACGCCTTCTACCTGCTGCGCGTCTGCGCGGTGCTCATGCATCCCGTGGCGCCAGCCGGCACGCAGATGATCGCGGACTACCTGGGCTTCGGTGAGCAGGGTGCGGACAGCGCATTCTGGAGTTGGGACCACATCTTCGAAGGCAACGATGTCTTCTGCACACCCGATGAGCTCGCGGACGGCAAGCACCCCATCCAGACGCTGCGTCCGCGCGTCGACTTCTTCGCCAAGCATCCGTCCCAGTACTAGGAGGTACAGCGATGACCGCTTACGCAGACCTGACCCGCGACGAACTCCTGTCCCTCAAAGCAGCGCTGGAAGCTGAGTACGCCGCCCTTGCCGCCAAGGGCCTCAAGCTCAACATGGCACGTGGCAAGCCCGGCGCCGATCAGCTGGAGCTGTCCATGCCCATGTTGGACATCCTGGATGCCAAGGCCGACCTCTTCGCTTCCGATGGCACCGACACCCGCAACTACGGCGCTGTCAACGGCATTCCTGAGGCACGCGAACTCATGGGCGCCATCGCCGGCGCACCCGCCGACCAGACCCTGGTGCTGGGCAGCTCGAGCCTGAATCTCATGTTCGACGCTGTATCGCACGCCTGGACCTTCGGCGTCTGCGGAGGCACCCCCTGGGGCAAGCTGCCGGAAGTCAAGTTCCTCTGCCCCGTGCCCGGCTATGACCGCCATTTCGGTATCACACAGCGCTTCGGTATCCAGATGATCAACGTGCCCCTGTACGACGACGGCCCCGACATGGACCTGGTCGAGCAGTTGGTCGCCAGCGATGCCGCCATCAAGGGTATCTGGTGCGTTCCCAAGTACGCCAACCCCACCGGTGCGGTCTACAGCGACCAGGTCGTGCGTCGCTTCGCCGCCCTCAAGCCCGCTGCCAGCGACTTCCGTATCTTTTGGGACAACGCCTACGCCGTGCATCATCTGTACGACGAGGGCGCGCAGATCCTCAACATCCTGGATGAGTGTGCCGCTGCCGGCAATCCGGACCTGGCCTATGTGTTCTGCTCCACCAGCAAGGTGACCTTCCCCGGTTCCGGTCTGGCTGCCTTCGCCTCCAGCCCCGCCAACGTGGCCGACTTCGCCGAGATGGTCAAGTGGCAGGCCGTGTGCTTCGATAAGATCAACCAGCTGCGTCACGTGCGCTTCCTGCGCGACATGGACGGCGTCGCCGAGCACATGCGCAAGCACGCTGCGCTTATCCGCCCCAAATTCGAGGCCGTGGAGCAGACGCTCGAGCGTGAGCTGGGCGGTCTGGGCATAGGCACGTGGACCAAGCCCCGCGGCGGTTACTTCATCAGCTTCGAGGCGCTGCCCGGCTGCGCCAAGCGCATCGTGGGCCTGGCCAAGGACGCGGGCGTCACGATGACCGGCGCCGGCGCCACCTATCCCTACAAGAAGGACCCCAACGACAGCAACATCCGCATCGCTCCCACCTTCCCCAGCGCCGACGAGCTGGCGCAGGCCGCTGCGATCTTCGTCGTCTGCGTCAAGCTGGCCAGCGTCTGCAAGCTGCTGGGCGAGTAACGGGATCGTGGGGGATAAGCGCGACATCCATCTGGACCTGCCCGCCGCGGTGCTGCGGGTGATCGAGCTGCTGGAGGACGGCGGCTTCGAGGCCTACGTGGTGGGTGGCTGCGTGCGCGACGCGCTCATGGGGTGCGCGTGCAGCGACTACGACGTGACGACCAACGCACTGTGCAGCCAGATGGAGCCGCTGTTCACGGCGGCCGGATTGCGCGTGATCGAGACCGGCATCGCCCACGGCACCATCACCGTGCTCTGCGAGGACCTGCCGATAGAGGTGACGATGTACCGTGTGGACGGGCCGTATCTGGATTCGCGGCATCCGGAATCCGTCAGCTTCACACGCGACCTGCGCGAGGATCTGGCGCGTCGCGACTTCACGATCAACGCGATGGCATACAGCCCCAAGCGCGGTCTGGTCGACCTCTACGGCGGTCGCGACGACCTTGCGGCTGGCGTCATCCGTGCGGTGGGGGATGCGGATAAGCGCTTCAAGGAGGACGCGCTGCGCATCATGCGTGCGCTGCGCTTCGCGGCGCAGCTCGAGTTCACGATCGAGTCCGCCACGGCGGCAGCGTTGCGCGAGAACGCGCCGCTGCTGGCCAACATCGCCGTGGAACGCTGCGCCGCCGAGCTCGTGAAGCTCGTCTGCGGCCCCGGGTTCCGTATGCCCATCCAGGACTACACGGAGGTGCTGGGTGTCGTGTTGCCGGAGCTGCTCCCCATGAAGGGCTGCGAGCAGAACAACGCCTACCATCCCTACGATGTGCTGGGGCATACCCTGGTGGCCATGGAGAACATCCCGGCCCAACCGGAACTGCGCATGGCCGCGCTGTTGCACGATTGCGGCAAACCCGCCACCTACAACGATGGCGGCCCCAATCAGTTCAATCCGCAGCAGGACCGCCGCCACTTCTACAACCATCCCGCCGTTGGTGCGAAGATCGCACGTGCGGCGCTCGAACGCCTGCATTATCCGCGGGATTTCATCGAGATGGTGGTCTTCGTGGTGGGGGAGCACGATGCCTACTTGAAAGAGGACGACGTCAACATCAAGCAGTGGCTTCATCGCATCGGGCCGGAGCGCATGAGCGCGCTGCTCTACATGAAGCATGCCGATATCAGTGCCCTCGACCCGCGCTGCCACGAATGGCTGCCCATCTTCGACCGCATCCGCGCGAACATGGAGCGCATCCTCGCGTCCGGGGACTGCTGGTCGCTCGCGCAGTTGGCCGTGAAGGGCGACGACCTGATCGCCGCCGGTGTGGCACCGGGGCCGGAACTGGGGGCGACGCTCGAGCGCCTGCTCGATGCTGTCATCGCAGGTGAAGCGCCCAACGAGAAGGCCGCGCTCATCGCCCTTATCCGATAACACATCGCAGACGCTTGCGTTATCATGGTCTCGCATGGAGAGGAGGCCGCATGGATGCCGATGTGTACGATTATCTGCAGATGACGGGCTGTGTCCAGATCGCACGCGATGGCGAGCGGCAGCCCGCTCAGATCATGCTCCTGCATGAGAGCCATTTCGATATCGTGGTCAATCATACGATCCGTTTCAGCATCAACTGCACGCCCAACGACCTGGAAGAGCTCGTGGTGGGCCATCTTTACACGGAGGGCATCATCGATGCTCACGATGACCTCATCAGCATCGAGTATGACCCTCGGATGTGCTGCTTCGATGTGCAGGTGAGGGAGCCTCTGCCCGATGCGGATTCGTTGATGTGCCCTTACGAGCCCGCGATTTGGGATCCTGCCCTCATCTTCAAGTTGGCGGATGGCTTCGCCGCCGATTCACCTCTGCATCGTGCCAGCTCCGGCACGCATAGCTGCCGCTTGGTACTGGACGGGAAGGTGGTCCGACTGTTCGAAGATATCAGCCGCCACAATGCGACCGACAAGCTCATCGGCTACGCGGTTCTGCATGACATCGATTTGCACGATGCCATCGTGTTCAGCAGCGGGCGCATGCCGCGCGACATGGTTGCCAAGGTGGTGCGTGCGCGCTTGGGTGTTCTGGCAAGCAAAGCCGCACCCACGGATCAGGGCGTGCGATTGGCGCGCGAGTATGGACTCGTGCTCATCCGCTACCACGAGGGCAAACTGCAGGTCTTCAACTCGTAGTGGCTCAGAACCTGATCTTCTGGAAGCGGAACAGGCCGTCGTCCCCACCGGGATAATCGCCCGCATCCTCCTGGGGGAAGTGGGGGTCCTGGTGCCGGCTGTTGTAGTACTCCACGATGTGGAAGCCGCATCTGTTCACGTAGAAGTGGATGTTGCGCTTCTCGTGATAGGGTGTCACCAGTTCCCACACACGCACGCTGGGGTAGTGCGCCTCGATGGCCTGCCATGCCGCGAGGCCCAGGTGCCTGTTCTGCTGCTGCGAGTCGACGAAGATGAAGTCCAGGAACCTGCTCTCGTCCGTTCCGGACGTGATGGCGCCGCCCACGCGTTCGCCGTCGCAGAGAAACCACAGCGCTTCCACTCCCTGTTCATCCATGGTCTGGTCGAGGTCCCTGTCAGGCGGGATGACCTCGGTCCAGCCGGGGAACTCATCCTGGGCCGCCTTGGTGAAGGCGGCCTTCAAGCGCTCGCGGAAGCCCGCCATCTCAGATCCGGCGACGGGCTGCAGTTCGATCGTGGGTTGCATCCTTCTCCCTCTACTGCTTGTCGCGCTCGCGGATGACCACGCGCATGACCTTGCCATTGACGGTCTTGGGCAGTTCGTCCACATAGTCGATGATGCGCGGGTACTTGTACGGGGCGGTCTTGCGCTTGACCCAGGTCTGGAGCTCCTTGGTGAGGGCGCCATCGCCGCGGAAACCGGGAGCCAGCACAACGGTGGCCTTGACGGCCTGGCCACGCAGGGGATCGGGCACGCCGGTGACGGCGCACTCGCGCACGGCCTCGTGCTCGAGCATGACGCTCTCGATCTCGAAGGGGCCGATGCGGTAGCCGCTGCTCTTGATCACGTCATCGTTGCGGCCCACGTACCAGTAATGGCCGTCCTCGTCCATCCAGGCCACATCGCCGGTGTGGTACCAGCCATCGTGGATGGCGGCATCGGTCTTCTCGGGATTGCGGTAGTACTCCAGCATGATGCCGGCGGCACGGCTTCCGTCGGGCTGCTCCACCTTGATACAGACCTCGCCGCTCTGGCCCATCTTGCATTGCGTACCATCCGGATGCTGGATCTGGATGGTGTACAGGCACAGCGGCTTGCCCATGCTGCCGGGCTTGGGGGTGCTGTGGGGCACGTTGCAGATGGTGAGCGGGGTCTCCGTCTGGCCGAATCCCTCCATGATGGTGAGCCCCGTCTGGCGCTTCCACTCGTCGAAGAGGTCCGGGTTGAGCGCCTCACCAGCGGTGACGCAATACTCCAAGCTGGAAAGGTCGTGGCCTTCCAGACCCTCGCGCATGATCATGCGGTACATGGTGGGCGGGCAGCAGAAGGTGGTGATGTGGTAGCGCCCGAAGCAGTCCAGGATCTCCTTGGCGTCGAAGCGGTCGAAGTCGTAGGTGAAGACGCATGCCTCCATGATCCACTGACCATAGAACTTGCCCCACACGGCTTTGCCCCAGCCGGTATCCGCGATGGACCAGTGAACGCCGCCATCGCTCTTGACGTTCTGCCAGTGTTTGGCGGTGCCGATGTGGCCGATGGCGT
>JAFRFV010000003.1 GCA_017434185.1 Coriobacteriales bacterium | reverse complement strand
CGGTGATGGCTGCGAGCAGCACGAAGATGCGCAGGAAGGCGGCGGAGAAGCCCCGCAGGTTGAGGCAGCTTGCCAGCGCGAACGAGAAGACCAGGATGAGGTAGTGCCCCACGGCGCCGCAGCCGGAGGTCTGGTGCACGCGCTTCACGAACGAGAAGGCGATGCCCAGTACCGTGCCGGTGATCATGATGGCCGGGATGAGCGGGTCGGTCATGGCACCCTTCTGCCCGCCAGCGAACCAGATCCCGATACCTATGGCGGCGCCCACGACCACGATTGCGAAGGCGAGCAACAGACAGAGCACGAGGCCGCGGCTCCACTTGAAGCGGGCGAACTCGTCCACGTTGGTGGCGTCCTCACCGGGCACACCGGGCTGGGGGCCGCTCACTAGGATATCGTTCGAACCCCCAGCCCGGTTGGCCGGAGAGTCCGACGCCAACGTGCCCGACTTGAGGAAGCGGGACAGTAGGGGTTTGGCGGCAAGCAGCAGGAAGATGTAGAAGACGCCGCCCACGAACATATCGGAAAGGTTGCCCAACGCGATCACATCCGGGTCGACGCCCAGGGTGACGCCGATGGCGTTGAAGTTGGGTGTGCCGCCGGTGTAGAGGCCGATGGCCATGGCACAGAGCTGGCTTCCCCAGTTCAGAGATTCACCATAAAGGTAATTCACAGCGATGGCGACGAGCGCAGCGAGCCCCAGCAGCGCGATGAACGCCACGAGCACGTCGCGCGCCAGGCTGCGCACTTCCAGCAGGTTGGTGGGAAAGAGCAGCAGCGGGATGGCCAGAGCGATGCACACGTAGCTGCCGATCTCGCCCACGTCACTGTTGAGCTCGATGGGAAGGCCTGCGAGCTGGAGCAGGAAGACGGCGATGGCCACGAGCAGGCCCAGGAAATAGGCGATACCGATCGTGCCGAAAGTGCGCGTGAGCTTGTTGTCGCGGAAGCGCATGATCAGCAGCGGCACCACGAAGATGGCCACGACTTGGACGATGGTCACGATCAGATCGAGCATGACGCGCTTATCCCCTAGACGTTGAAGCGGAAGTGCATGACGTCGCCGTCCTGCACCACGTAATCCTTGCCCTCGATGCGCAGGCGGCCCACGGCACGGCAGCCGGCCTCACCGTTGTAGGCGTCGTAGTCGGCGTAACTGATGGTCTCGGCCTGGATGAAGCCCTTCTCGAAGTCGGTGTGGATGACGCCGGCGGCCTGGGGCGCCTTGTCGCCGATGTGGATGGTCCAGGCTTTGACCTCCATCTCACCGGCGGTGAAGAAGGACTGCAGGCCCAGCGTGCGGTAGGCTTCCTTGGCCAGACGCGCGAGGCCGGACTCCGCCAGCCCCAGCTCCTCGAGGAACATCTGCGCGTCATCCGGGTCCATCTCGGTCAGTTCCGCCTCGATCTTGGCGCAGATGGGGATGGGCGTGACGCCATCGATGGGCTCGAGCTGGGCGCTCACGTCGTCCTCGTCCACGTTGGCGACGTAGATCATGGGCTTCATGGTGAGCAGGTGCAGGTCGCGCAGGAGCGCACGGTCGTCATCGCCCATGTCCAGCGTGGCGGCGCGATGGCCTTCCTCCAGCCATGCGTTCACGCGCTGGGCGATGGCCAGCTTGGCCGCCTTCTCCTTGTCGCGTTTGGCTTCCTTCTCAAGGCGGGGCAGAGCGCGTTCGAGCGTGCCCAGGTCGGCGAAGATGAGCTCGAGCGCGATGGTCTCGGCGTCGCTGGCGGGGTCCACCTTGCCCTCGTCATGGATGACGTTGGGGTCCTTGAAGTAACGCAGGACCTGGCAGATGGCATCCGTCTCGCGGATGTTGGCCAGGAACTGGTTGCCCAGGCCCTCGCCCTTGCTGGCGCCCTTGACCAGGCCCGCGATGTCCACGAACTCGACCGTGGCGGGCACGATGCGACCGGGATGCACGATCTCCGCCAGACGCTGCAGACGCGCGTCGGGCACGGGCACGATGCCCACATTGG
>JAFRFV010000020.1 GCA_017434185.1 Coriobacteriales bacterium | reverse complement strand
TCCACCGAGACCAACGCCGACCGCATCTTCGAGCTCACCCCGTCCGCTTCCTCCACCGACGTCGTCGGCGGCCAGGCGGATGAGGATGGCAACGTGACCATTCCGCGCAAGGACAACGTCTTCCAGATGTGCTTCACCGACCCCAACCAGGGCACCCGCTCCGCACAGTACATCGACGAGAAGGGCCTCGGCACCAAGATCGCCATCATCTACAACAACGCCGACGCCTACTCCACCGGCATCTACCAGAAGTTCGAGACCGAGGCTGCCACACGCAACCTCGAGATCGTCTCCGTGACCACCTTCACCGATGACTCCGCCACCGACTTCTCCGCCCAGCTCAACAAGGCCAAGGACGCCGGTGCCGACCTCGTGTTCCTGCCCATCTACTACACGCCCGCCTCGATCATCCTGAAGCAGGCCTCCGACATGGGCTACGCTCCCAAGTTCTTCGGTGTCGACGGCATGGACGGCATCCTCGACGTCGAGGGCTTCGACACCAGCCTCGCTGAGGGCGTCATGCTCCTCACCCCGTTCGTCGCCACCGCAACCGATGAGGCCACCCAGAACTTCGATGCCGCCTACAAGGCCGCTGCGGGAGTCGACACCAACCCCATCCAGTTCGCCGCCGACGCCTACGACTGCGTGCATGCTATCGCCAAGGCCATCGACCAGGCGGGCATCACCCCCGACATGGCCACGGCCGACATCTGCGACAAGCTCATCGCCACCTTCACCGGCGACTTCGAGTTCTTCGGCCTCACCTGCCCCATCGGCGAGGTCATGACCTGGTCCGAGACGGGCGAGGTCTCCAAGGACCCGAAGGGCCTGGTCATCGTCGACGGCGTGTACCAGCCGCTCGACTAGGCTCGGGGCGATTCCTTCGCTCATCTGCGCGGAGACCGTCGTGGGATGGTCTCCGCGTGCGCTTTTCGCATTGCATCCGCTTCTTGTGAGAGGAGGGCGCGTGAGCTTCCTCACAGCACTTATCAACGGCATCAGCCTCGGCAGCGTGTATGCCATCATCGCGCTCGGATACACGATGGTCTACGGTATCGCCAAGATGCTCAATTTCGCCCATGGCGACGTCATCATGGTGGGAGGCTACCTCTGCTTTTGCACGGTGCAGTATCTGGGGCTGCCCACCTTGGCGGGCGTGCTCCTGGCTGTTGTGGGCTGCACGGCGCTCGGCATCGTGGTGGAGGGTCTTGCCTACAAGCCCCTGCGTCAGGCCCCGTCTCTTGCCGTGCTGATCACCGCCATCGGCGTGAGCTACTTCCTCCAGAACTCTGCGCTGCTCATCTGGGGAGCCGATCCCAAGGCATTTCCCTCTGCCGTGAGCTTTCCCTCGGTCAAGCTCTTCGATGGCCAGCTCATCATCAACTCCATCACCATCGTCACGGTGCTCGCCGCCGTGCTGGTGATGGTGGCGCTCACGCTGTTCACCTCACGCACCAAGATGGGCAAGGCCATGCGCGCCTGCTCCGAGGATAAGGGTGCGGCGCAGCTCATGGGCATCAACGTCGACCGCACCATCTCCATGGTGTTCGCCATCGGCAGCGGTCTCGCTGCCATCGCCGGCGTGCTGCTCTGCTCCGCGTATCCCACGCTCACGCCCACCACCGGTTCCATGCCCGGCATCAAGGCGTTCACGGCTGCTGTCTTCGGTGGCATCGGCTCCATTCCGGGAGCCGCGCTCGGCGGTGTGCTGCTGGGCATCATCGAGATCATGGCCAAGACCTACATCTCCACGCAGCTCTCCGATGCCATCGTGTTCGGCGTGCTCATCATCGTCCTGCTCATCAAGCCGGCCGGCCTGCTCGGCAAGCTCGTCCCCGAGAAGGTGTAGCGCCATGGAGAAGTTCAAATCGCTTCCCGCTGCAACCCGCAGCACCATCATCACCTACGCCATGGTGGTCATCGCCTTCCTCATCATGCAGGGGCTGCTTTCCGTGGGTGCCGTTTCCAACTCCACCCAGGGCCTCCTCGTGCCCATCTGCGCCTATATCTGCATGGCCATCTCGCTGAACCTCGTGGTGGGTATCTCGGGCGAGCTCTCGCTCGGCCATGCGGGCTTCATGAGCGTGGGCGCGTTCACGGGCGTCGTGGTCTCCACCGTGCTCGCGGGCAGCGGGACTTCCGGTCCCGTCAGGCTGCTCGTCGCCATTGTTGCAGCAGGCGTCTCCGCCGCCATCGCGGGCCTGCTCATCGGCATTCCCGTTATGCGTCTGCGCGGCGACTACCTCGCCATCGTCACGCTCGCCTTTGGCGAGATCATCAAGAACCTGCTCAACAACCTCTACGTCGGTCTTGACGTGCGCGGTCTGCATTTCTCCATGTCCGACGCCGCATCGCTGGGCATGGCCG
>JAFRFV010000227.1 GCA_017434185.1 Coriobacteriales bacterium | reverse complement strand
TTGGTAGTAGAATGGCACGAGCACGAAACGACGACCAAAGGGGCGATCATGGGGGATAAGCGCAGCATGCTGGGCATCTTGGGAGGCATGGGACCGCAGGCGACCAACCTGCTCTATCAGATGGTGATCGACCGCACGCCCGCCAAATGCGATCAGGACCATATCCCCACGCTCATCTACAGCGATGCGCAGATGCCCGACCGCACCAGCGCCATCGTCTACGGCAACGACGCCGAGGTGCGTGCGCGCCTGGTGGCGGATGCGAAACTGCTGGCATCATGCGGTTGCAGTTACATCGCCATTCCCTGCAACACCGCGCACTACTTCGCCGATGACGTGCAGGAACAGGCGGGCATCCCCGTGCTGCACATGCCGCGTCTCACCGTCGCGGAGCTCGCGAAAATGGGCAAGCGCAAAGCCGCCGTTCTCGCGACCGTTGGCACCGTCACCTCCGGTGTCTACCATCGGGAACTCGCGGCAGCCGGCATCGAACCATGGGCTCCGGATCCCAGCGTGCAGGTGCATGTCACCAGCATCATCTATGACCAGATCAAGGCCGGGCAGTGCGGCGATCCGGCCGACTGGGCCATCATCGAAGCGGCCGCACGTGAGAGCGGTTGCGACTGCGCGATCCTGGGCTGCACGGAGCTGTCCGTCTACGGTGACTACCACCAGCTCGACCGCGACTTCTACATCGACCCCATGGCCGTGCTCGCGCAAGCCTGCGTCGATGCCTGCACCCGCTAACACCTCATACGCTTGAGCAGCTATAATGGCTGCGTTTCGATATCGGAGAGAAGGGACGGGAGATACCACCATGAACGACGTCATCAAGAACATGATCGAGCGCAGGAGCGTCCGCAAGTTCAAGCCCGACATGCCCGCACGCGAGGACATCGAGCAGATCGTCCAAGCCGGCCTGTACGCCCCCAGCGGCATGAACCTCCAGGGCAGCATCATCATCGCCATCACCAACAAGGAGCAGCGCGACAGGCTGGCGGTCCTCAACGCCGCCATCATGGGCGCCGAAGGCATGGACCCGTTCTACGGTGCACCCGTGGTCCTGATCGTGCTCGACCCCAAGAACGCGTTCACCAAGGTCTACGACGGCAGCCTGGTCATGGGCAACCTGCTCAACGCCGCGCATTCGCTGGGTCTGGGCAGCATCTGGATTCATCGTGCCAAGGAGGAGTTCGAGACCCCGCAGTACAAGCAGTTCCTCGCCGACCTGGGCATCGAGGGCGAATGGGAGGGCATCGGCCACTGCGCTCTGGGCTATGCCGACTGCGACCTGCCCGCCGCGCCCGCTCGCAAGCCCGGCCGCGCCTTCTTCGTGGACTGAGCGGGATACCACAGGGCACATCCGTCCCCGTTGTTCACTCCGCGCTGCGGTCGTTGCAGAAGTAGAAGCAGGTGAGCAGGCCGGGACCGCAGTGCGCACCGATGACCACGCCCAAGCTGGTGATGGTGATCTCGCCCATCTGCGGGAACGCGGCCTTCACCTCGTCACGGATGAAAGCGGCGTCGTCGAAGCAATCCGCGTGCAGGATGTGCATCTTCCCACCGCTGCAATCCGCCATCCTGCCCAGATCATGCAGGATGCCGTCGCGGATGCTCTTGAGCGCCGCCTTGCGGCCACGCGCCTTCTTGACCACGTCCAGCGTTCCCTCATCGGGCACATAGAGCACCGGCTTGATGTTCAGGACCGTGCCCACCAACGCGCTGGCGTTGGACACACGCCCGCCGGCCTTGAGATAGTTCAGGTCATCCACGGTGAAACGATGCGCGATTCGCAGCTTGTTGGCCTCGCCCCAATCGATCACCTGGTCGAAGCTGTCGCCAGCCTCCATACGCTCCACCATGGCCTCGACGAGCGTGCCCAGGCCACCGCTGATGCAGCGGGTATCCATGATGTACAGGCGCTGCTTGGGGAACTCGGCGCGCAGCTCCTTGGCTGCCAGCAGCGAGTTGCCGTATGACGCGCTCATCTTCTGGCTCATATCCAGGAAGATCATGTCCTTGCCGGTGGCGAGCAGGCCACGGAAGAACTCCATGTACTCGTACTCGTTGATCATGGAAGTCTTGAGCAGCGCGCCCGCACGCATCCTTGCGTA
>JAFRFV010000226.1 GCA_017434185.1 Coriobacteriales bacterium | reverse complement strand
TGCGATGCCGCATCCGCGACGACGGCACGATGACCGGCCACCAAACCATCCCCGACACTCGCTTTGGAGAGGAAGGCGTCGGCTTGCATGCTGCGATAGCAGCCGGACACCCCATATGCCTCGATCCGGGGATCGAGGGCCCGTGACTGTTCGAGGAAGCGGGCATCGAAGGCGTCCTGATCGAAACGCGCCGCGTCGAATGCCCAGTCCCGTGTGCCAGCGAAAGGATTGCCCGATACGAAGAGAGGCGCGGTGGCCGCACCGGCTTCAAGGAAGGAACGCACGAAATCGACGCCGCGGTCCTGTATCACCTGGCGCACGAGCCATTCGGGGTGCGCATGCTGGCGAGCCAGCGCACCCGCATCCGCGTCCGGATCGCCCCAGGGGAAGTCGCCCGCTGATCGGGCGATCTTGTGCAAGACGGCATTGGCCAGGTTGGCGGCCCTGGGAGCGACGCTGCGTACCAACTCGACGCCCTGGTCGACTACGGCGTAGGCGGGCTTATCCAAGAAGATGAGCTCGTAGGTGGAGATGCGCAGGGCATCACGCACGTCGGGCTTGATGTCGGAGGGAGAACGCAAGCTGGCGTCGATGACCTGGTCGAGCGTGCCCTGGCTCGAAACCACGCCGGTCACCAGCAGCCAGGCGAAGTCCTTCTCCTCTTTGGGAAGCCGTGCATCTTGAAGGAGCTTGGCCAGCGTTTGCTTCGCAAAGGAATCGCGTTCACGCACCATGGCGGTCGCCTTCAAGGCCAGCACCTGGGCGGGGCTGGCCGCGCTGCTCGCCTGTGATCCTCCGCTTCGCTTGCTCATGCGAGGCGTCCCCATTCGAGGGGCACATCCTTGAGTCCCGCTCGCCAAGCAGCCGCAGGCATGGCCTTCTTGCCGTCGGGTTTGAGTTCGGTCAGTGCGAAAACGCCATCCGCTGCGCCAAGCAGCACCCGTTTGCGCTCGAGCACGACGCACCCCTCATCCGCATGCGCGTCCGGCACGGCCTGCGCGCGCAACACGGTGATGGGGTGCCCGCAGATAAGCGCACGCGCTGGCGCTGCCGACGTGCTGGCGCGCACGCGACGCAGGTTGTCCTGCACGCTGGCAACGGGGTCGAGCAGGAGCTCGCTCTTCTCGATCTTGGCGGCATAGCAGCTGAGTGCATCATCCTGGGCATGCCAGACGACGCTCCCGTCCTGCAGCTGATCGATGGCCCGCAGCAGCAGCTGCGCACCCACGCTTGCGAGCGCGCTGGAAAGCTCCTGCGCATTCATATCGGCGATGGGTAACGAGTGGGACAGGCACCAGTCACCGGTGTCCAGCCCCTCCTCCATGCGCATGATGCAGACGCCGGCCGTCTCGTCACCCGCCAGGATGGCACGCTGCACCGGTGCGGCGCCGCGCCAGCGGGGCAGGAGCGAACCATGCACGTTCACACAGCCATAGCGGGGCAGTTCGAGCACCGCAGGTGGCAGGATGCAGCCGTACGCAGCCACCACGATGAGCTCGGGTGCGAGTTCACGCAGACGCGCCCGCACCTGTTCGTCGCGCAGGGTACGTGGCGTCTCGACCGGGATCCCCAACTCGACAGCAGCCGTCTTCACAGCGCTGGGCAGCAGCTTCCCACCCCGGCCGGATGCGGCATCGGGGCGCGAGAACACCACCAGCACCTCGTGCTGGCTGGCAAGCGCCTGCAGACTGGGGACAGCGAAGTCGGGCGTCCCCATGAAGACGACACGCATGTGCTCCCCTATTCCGGAACGGAGGTATCCCCGGGCTTGGCGCCGCGGGCAAGCGCCTCCTGGTATTCGCGGATCGCACCCATGCGGGTGAAGGGATCCAGGCGCTCGAACATGGTGATCCCATCGAGATGGTCGATCTCATGTTGCAGACAGCGCCCCAGCAGACCATCCGCCTTCTCGTAGACGATCTCCTGGCCGTCCAGATCGAGGGCCTCCACGGTCACCCAAGCCCAGCGGGTGATGGGGAACGCGACACCGGGCACGGAAAGACAGCCCTCATCGCACTCGACGGTCTCGTCGCTGTGGGCAACGATCACGGGATTCAGGAGCACCTCGAGATGCTTCTTGTCCTCTTCGGCGTTGCAATCGATCACGATGATGCGCTTGAGCACGCCCACCTGCGGGGCGGCCAGGCCACATCCGTTGTTCTTGTACATGGTCTTGCCCATCTGGCTGGCAAGATGTTTGAGGCCCTTATCCGTGGGATCGGCAGGGCTGCAAACCTGACGCAGGGTGGGGTCAGGGGAAAGGACGATTTTCATGTGTTCTTCCTTACATATCCATTTGTCCATCACATCCGGATGTGTATTGTACCACGTTCGTCAACCGCCCCCGCACTTGAACTATACGGATTATATCGGTAGCGCTCAAGCATACATATGTTACGTATTGAACATTGATTAGTCTTGACAGACGTACTATAATTTTCGGATGGATTGGGGAGGAACAACAGAATAAGCAAGTGAGGGGACAATGAAGGACTATCGCATCGAGGTCAGCCATAAGCATGCGCATACTCAGCCGTGGCGCATCTACAAGCTCGAGATAATCAGCTCGTCATCCGGCGAACTCTATTTCATGGAGCGCGCCATCGATATCAAGACGGGCAAGCAGCAGGACTACAAGGTGATCGAGAAACTCCCCGTCGAGTTCTTCGTGCACCAACTCGCCAATCTCGACCCCAACAGCATCATGAAGGTCATGACCTTCTGCGAGAAGTGGGGCATGATCACCTGTCCCTTCTTCAATGCCAAGCATCACTTCCTCCTCTCGAGACGTGCCACCACGCATTCCGCTCTTCTGGATGCGAGTTACAACTCCATGTACAGCAACCTTGACATCAAGGCCCAGTTCGAGGAGCGTATCAATCGCTTCGTCAACTTCAGCTCCCACAACAAGCACGCCATCGAATACCTGGCACCCGGCTGCATCGCAAGCTTCAACTACTGCAACGAGCTGCACTCGCGCGGCATGCTCACCGGAGGCATCGTGTCCTTCGAGGAAGTGCAGAAGACCCTCATCCTCATGCGTGAAGCCATCAGGGTGCTCACGGCGATCGATGCCGAGAAGGACTTCGAAACACTCGCACGCGAACTCCTGGCGAACACCGACAGCCTGAGCTTCTTCCTGGAGCCCCTGCTGCCCTTCAAGGCAAGCGGTTTCGAGCGCTTGACGGACGCGCAGAGGGATGACTTGGCGCGCGCCATCGTCGTTGCCGCCAACGAGGCGAAGGGCTTCCTGTGCTGGTGCGCCTTCAACAACGGTTCCGAGTTCGGCTCCATCGACCTGTTCGTGGGCGACGCGAAGCAGAGCATCAGGGACGAGAGCTACGAGGGCTCGCTGGCCGAGGGCATCGTGCTGCAGTTCTTCGACACCATGGCCGCCGATGCGGACTGGCATGTGTGCCGCAACGAGTCCTGCCGCCGTCGCTTCAAGTACCGTCAGAACGTGAGCGAGCCGGACACCGACCTCACGCGTCCCCGCGAGGGTCATTACTGCCGCGTGAACTGCGGCACCATCCAGCGCCGCCGCGAGAAGATCAGGGAAGCCCAGGCGCTGGCGGAATACCAGGCCATCCGCACCATCGAGGACTGAGCGCTACAGTAGCTGCATGGGATCGACATCCACGGCCAGGGAGACCCCCTGGCCGTTCTTCTTGCGCGTCTTGAGTACGCTGTTGATAAGCGCCGCCACCTGTGAGTCCGCAGCCGCCTTGATGAGGATGTGCCAACGGTAGGAACCCTTCAGTTTGGAGAAGACACAGGGGCTCGGTCCAAGCAGCTTGACGTCGGCATAGCGGGAGTCGGCCAGCAACGCCTCGAGAAGACGGCCCGCCAGCTGCTTGGCCTCCTGCTCCACCTCCGACGCCTGGGCGCCCCATAGCAGGATGTTGATCAAGCGCGAATACGGCGGATAGGAAAGCTCCCTGCGCAGCGGGATCTCCTGGGAAAGGAAGACGTTGCGACTGTGCTTGGCCACCGCCTGGATGGCGGGATGCTGGGGCCAATAGCTCTGGATGATCACGCGTCCGGGCAGGTCTCCCCTCCCGGCACGACCACTCACCTGCTCGAGGAGTTGGTAGCCGCGCTCCCCCGCCCTGAAATCGGGCAGATAGAGGCTGGTATCCGCATTGATGACACCAACCAGCGTCACATCGGGGTAATCGAGCCCCTTGGCGATCATCTGCGTTCCCAGCAGAACCGCACGATCCTCTGCGGCGAAGCTGGACAGCAGCTTCTCATGCGCACCCTTGGTCCTGGTGGAATCGGCGTCCATGCGGATGATGGGCATGTCGGGTCCCAACAGCGCCGCGAGCTCGTCCTGCACACGCTGTGTACCCACACCGGATCGACTCAGATACGGGCTCCCGCAACGCGGGCAGACCACGGGCGCGGAGCTGTGGGCATCGCAGTGATGGCAGTGCAGGCTGGGGCCATCACCTCCCCGCTCGTGATAGGTGAGCGACGTGGAACAGTTGGCGCAATGGGGTACATAGCCGCAATCCTGGCACATGATGAAGTTGGCATAGCCGCGCTGGTTGAGGAACATGACGGCCTTGTGGCCCTGGTCACGCACTTCCAGGAGCGCACGGACCATCTCACGGGAGAACAGTTCACGATGGCTCCCACCGGGTTCCTGCGTCATGTCCACGATGGTGATGCTGGGCATGGGCTGTTCCTTCACACGTGAAGGCAGGACCACCCGCTGCCAGTCGTCACGCAATTGACAGTTGGCGAGGGTCTCGAGTGCGGGAGTCGCACTACCCAGTACCAGGGTGCCGCCGCGTTCGCGCATGAGATGCAGAGCGACATCACGGGCATGGTAGCGCGGGCTCGAGTCCTGCTTGTAGCTGCCCTCGTGTTCTTCGTCGATGATCACCAGACGCAGGTCGTGTACCGGTGCGAACAGAGCACTGCGCGCCCCGATCGCCACCCTGGCACCACCACTGCGAAGCAGGTCCCACTGGTCGAAGCGCTCTCCCTTGGAAAGACGCGAATGGAGCACCGCCACCTGATCGCCAAAGCGCCCGCGGAAGCGTGCCACGGTCTGGGCGGTGAGCGAGATCTCCGGCACGAGCACGATGGCGCCACCACCCTGCTCCAGCACCCGGCTGATGGCACGCAGGTAGACCTCGGTCTTCCCGCTGCCCGTCACGCCATCGCAGAGCACCACACGGCCGCACGCCGCATCCATGGCGCTGTCGATGGCGTCGAGCGCCGCCTGCTGCCCGCTTGTCAACTTGGGTATGCGCACATCACTGGGCAGCTCCCCGGGCACGCCCCTGATGCGGCGACGCGACTCGATACTCACGATGCCGCGCTTCTCGAGCGCCTTGATGGTGGCGTTGACACTGCCCACTTCGAGCGCGAGTTCCGCAACGCGCATCTCTCCTTCGCGCAGCGCCTCGATCAGGGCCTGCTGCTTGACCGCGGTCTTGGGCGGGATGTACGAGCGCCCCACCTGGGTGAGCCGCACCCAGCGGTCGTCGACGGGGCCCACGCCGGGCTCCACGAGCTCCCAGTCCTTATCACCCGTCTCGTTGCGCTTGAGCTTGGGAGCACCGCCGGGAGGCGCGAAGAGATGGATGGCGTCGCTCAGGGGCGCACAGTACTCCCGGGCGATCCATTGCGCGCAGCGGGCAGAGACCTCGTCGAAGTAGGGTGGGGATAAGCGCTCGGATATGAGTTTGAATTTACCCAGGTCGTCATCGGGCGTGCTCTCGCGCAGACCCACGACGTAGCCCACCGCGGGCCGATGGGCGAAGTCCACGAGCACGGCGCAACCAACCTCCAAACCGCCTGGGGCAGCGAGGTTGGCCGGCACCAAGTAGTCGAAGGCATCATCGAGTGCCCTCGTGTTGATGTCGACGATGACGCTTGCTACGAGCATGGTGGAACCAGCGTCGGGAGCGAACCTAGCCTATGGCTCGCTGCAGGGCGGCCACGCGGTCGCGCTTCTCCCAGGTGAAATCGGGCAGCTCGCGACCGAAGTGACCGTAGGCAGCGGTCTGACGGTAGATGGGACGGCGCAGATCGAGGTCGCGGATGATGGCGGCGGGACGCAGGTCGAAGACGCTGCCACGGCGGCCTCGATGGCGGCAGCGGGGAACTTGCCGGTGCCGAAGGTATCGACCATGATGGAGAGGGGCTCCGCCACGCCGATCGCATAGGCGACCTGCACCTCGCAGCGGTCGGCGAGACCGGCGGCTACCACGTTCTTCGCGACCCAGCGTGCGGCATAGGCCGCGCTGCGGTCGACCTTGGTGCAATCCTTGCCGCTGAAGGCGCCGCCGCCATGACGACCCCTCCCACCGTAGGTGTCGCCGATGATCTTGCGGCCAGTGAGACCGGTGTCACCCATGGGGCCGCCGATGACGAAACGACCGGTGGGATTCACGAAGATATCCGCACCCTTCCAGCTCACGCCCTCGCGCTCGAAGACGGGGCTGATGACCTTCTCCACCAACTGGGTCTTGAGCTGCGGGATCGTGACCTCCTCGGCGTGCTGGGTGGAGATGAGCACCTTCTGTACACCCACGGGCTTGCCGTCGACATAGCGCACGGAGACCTGCGTCTTGCCGTCAGGGCGCAGGCCGGCCACGCTGCCGTCCTTGCGCACGGCGGAGAGTTGCTCGGCCACGCGGTGTGCCAGATAGATGGGCATGGGCATGAGGGTGGAGGTCTCGTTGCAGGCGTAACCGAACATCATTCCCTGGTCACCGGCGCCCTGCAGCTCCAGCTCGTCGACCATGCCGGCGCCGCCGGCCGCCTGTGCCTCGAAGGATTCGTCGACGCCACGGGCGATGTCGGCGCTCTGGTCGTGGATGGTGTTGATGACACCGCAGGTCTCACAATCGAAGCCGTACTTGGCGCGGTCATAGCCTAGGTCGCGCACCACGCCGCGGGCGATGCGGTCCACATCGATGTAGGCCTGCGTGCGGATCTCGCCCGCCACCATGATCAAACCGGTGGTCGTGAGGGTCTCGCAGGCCACACGCACGTTCCTGGGGTCGGCCGCCTCGCCGCTGGGAGATACGTAACCCGCCTTCGCGAGCTTGATCTCCGCATCGAAGATGGCGTCGACCACGGCATCGCTTATCTGATCGCAGATCTTATCCGGATGTCCTTCGGTGACGGACTCCGATGTGAACAGGTATCCATTCGTCATGTCGAATTCCTTTCCATATGAAAAAAGGCCCCAAGGGGACCTGTTGCGAAGCACCGCGCCAACTCCCCCATCTTCCAGCCCCGTGCCAGCAGGGCTGCCGAGAATTGGCACCGTACGCTTGCGCCGGTTGCCGGGGTATCATCGAGCTCGGTCTCTCCACCCACCGCGACGCCCTTGCGGGAGCCGCCTCTTGATGAGCACCCCGACTATATAACCCCACCCGTTAGCGCGCAAGACCCGAACCCGTGAGTATAAGAGAAGGACATAAGAGGGCCGAATGGGGGTATACTCTTGCAAGAGCTATCCCCTGGCGATCGAGCATCGCCCCAAGTCATCAGGAAAGGCACCATGAATCAATCCACAACCGATTCCAAGCCCCGCGTGCGCTTCGCACCCTCTCCCACGGGCATGCTGCACGTTGGCGGCGCCCGTACCGCCATCTACAACTGGGCTTTCGCCCGCCACAACGGCGGCACCTTCGTGCTGCGCATCGACGACACCGACCCTGAGCGTTCCACCAAGGAGAACACCCAGATCATCCTGCGCGCCATGTCCTGGCTGGGCCTTGACTGGGACGAGGGCCCCTGCCTGGATGACGGCGGCCAGGAGCGCAGCGAAGGCGACTATGGCCCCTACTTCCAGACCCAGCGCAGCGACTTCTATGCACAGGCCCTGCAGAAGATGCGCGACAACGGCAGCGCCTACCCCTGTTTCTGCACGCCCGAGGAACTCACCGCCAAACGTGAGGCGGCCAAGCAAGCGGGCGTCGCCTACGAAGGCTACGATCGCAGCTGCCGCAACCTGGATCCCGCTGTTGCCCAAGCGCGCATCGACGCCGGTGAGCCCCATTGCTGGCGCCTCAAGGTGCCGCTGGACCACGGTCCCGTGGAGTTCGATGACGCCGTGCGCGGCCGCCTGAGCTTCCCCATCGACGTGCTCGACGACTTCGTGCTGGTGCGCAGCGATGGAACCCCCACCTACAACTTCGCCAGCGTGGTGGACGATGCCTGCATGGGCATCACCCACATCATCCGTGGCGACGACCACATCTCCAACACCCCCAAGCAGATCCTGGTCTTCGAAGCGCTGGGCGCACCGCTTCCCACCTTCGCGCACCTGTCCATGATCTGGGGCCCGGATGGCAAGAAGCTGTCCAAGCGCCACGGCGCCACCAGCGTCGAGGAGTACAAGGCGCAGGGTTATCTGCCCGAGGTCATGGTCAACTACCTGGCACTGCTGGGCTGGGCGCTCGCCGGCGAGACGACCAAGTTCTCGAAGGACACCCTGTGCGAGCACTTCACCCTGGACCACATCTCCAAGAACCCCGCTATCTTCGATGCCGAGAAGCTCGATTGGCTCAACAGCGTCTACATCCGCGAGTTCAGCCCCGATGAGTTCCTGGAGCATCTGGTGCCGCATCTGATCGCCGCCGGCCTGTGCACCCAGCAGGAAGTGGAGGATAAGCGCGACTGGTTCCTGGGTATCCGCCCGCTCATCTTCGAGCGCATCAAGCGCATGACCGAGGCGCCCGCCATGGTGGCCTACCTGTTCTCCGGTCCCACGGTGTCTCTGGACGAGGCTTCCGTGGCGAAGGTGCTGGCCAAGGAGGGCAGCAAGGCGATTCTGGAGGCTCTGGAACAAGCGCTGGCAGCGGATGACCTGGAATGGGATGCCGCCGCGATCGAAGCCGCACTGCGCGCCCTGCCGCCCGCGTTGGGACAGAAGCCCAAGACCGTGTTCCAGGTGGCGCGTGTCGCCCTGTGCGGCAACATGGTGTCCCCGCCGCTCTTCGAGTCGATACACCTGATAGGACGCGAAGACAGCATCGCGCGTCTGAAGGCAGCGGAATCTGCGGCGATGTGATGTAGTACCACGTAAGTGGTATGGACGCATACGGTCATACTTGCTAGTGTACGAATGGCAGCGGTCTCGCGTTCTAAGGAGGAAAGATGGGCCTGTTCGGTAAGATGTTCGAGAAGAAATACTGCGATGTCTGCGGTGGCGATCTGGGTATCGTCGTCGATCACAAGCTTGCTGACGGCAACCTGTGCAAGGAATGCGCGAAGAAGCTCTCCCCCTTCTTCTCCGGCTACAAGAGCACCACGCTCGAGGCCATCAAGGATCAACTCGACTATCGTGAGGCGAACAAGGACCGTGTCGCGGCCTTCAACGTGACCCGCACCTACGGCGACAATACCAAGCTCATGATCGACGAGGACAAGAAGCAGTTCATCGTCACCTCCGCGAGCAAGTGGCGTGACGCCAACCCCGACGTCATCGACTTCAGCCAGGTCACCGGCTGCAACTACGAGATGAAGGAGCGCAAGACCGAGATCAAGCGCGACATGCCCGATGGCACCAAGCAGAGCTACACTCCGCCGCGCTATGACTACGACTACGACTTCTATGTGACCATCAACGTCAATAGCCCGTTCTTCAGCGAGATCGAGTTCAAGGTGAACAACCAGTCCATCGACGACGCCCGCTCCTTCAAGTTCGCCGATGTCGAGCGTCAGTGCAAGGAGATCAAGGAGACCATCAGCGGCATCCAGCAGGAGATCCGCGAACAGCGCGCTGCCGAGGCCGCTCCCAAGCAGGTCGTGACCTGCCCCTACTGCGGTGGCATCACCACCCCCACCGCCAACGGCTGCTGCGAGTGGTGCGGGGCTCCCGTCCGCTAACCAAGGACTACCAGGCGAGCAGGTCGCGGATGAGCTTGGCGATGTTCTCGCCGTATCCGTAGCCGGGCACCGCCCAGCGACCGCTCAGATCCTCCACGTTGGGGGCGACACCACGCGTGATCAGGTGGAAGCGCGGGTCGACGCAGGTGTTCACCAGGGGATCGGTGCTGGCGTATGCCTTGAGATGCTGGGTCTGGGCACGCAGGCCGGTCGCGACATCGGGGAAGGTGGCTCCTGCCACTCCGCCGCCGGTGGCGCCCAGGCCACCGAAGTTGCACTGGTAGGGCTGTACGTCGCCGCCGAAGCTGAGCCAGCCGGTCTCCCACATGACCTGACAGAAGAGCACTTCCGCACGTACTCCCTCGGCATTGGCCTCCTCCATGAGGATCTCGCAGAAGTCCTCGATGGTGGGCGCACCGTACTGCGCGTAGATCTCCGGATAGGTGCGTCCGGTGGCGTTGTAGCGGGCGACCATCTGGTCGACGGTGGTCTCGCTCATACCCATGATGGGGGTCTCGGACGTCGAGCCGCTGGGGTTGATCACACGGCAGACCACGGAGCTGCTCGTGATGGTCTGACCGCTCAGGTCACGTATATCCACCCAGAGGCTGTAGATGCCCGCCTTGCTGGGCGTGAAGGTGTAGCTGCGCTCCGAGGTCATCTCGCCCGTACGCTTGATCGTGGAATCCCAGTCATCGCCCCACTGGCCTTCCCAGCTCCATGCGTAATTGAACATCAGGCCGTAGTCGTTCCCGTCCAGGATGGGGATGAAGGTGATGCTGTCACCCAGGTAGAGCTGACCGGGGAAGTCAAGGCGTACGAACTCCCAGGTGGGATAGTCGATGTGTATGGTCGCGGCGCTGGAGGTCTCGGTCCGTCCGTTCTTATCCGATACTTCCACGTAGACCGAGTAGTCACCGTATTCCTCCGGGATGAAGAACTGGACGGAGTTGCCGGTGGTTGAACCGGTGCTGTTGACGGTCGAATCGTATTCGTCCGCACCGTCTCCCCAACGCCACACGAAGTTGTAGCTCAGGTCGCTCGTAGCATATCTCACATCCGCGGTGATGGGTACATCCATGCCTATCTCCGCAGCGCTGGGAACGCTCACGCCATCGAGCACCCACGGGTGATTCGAGACCTCGACGGTCGCTTGCTGGGAAGTGATCTGGGCGCCGGTGACATCCCTCACGTCGATCCACAGGTAGTAGGTGCCGGTCTTGCTGGGAGTGAAGCTGCCCGTGGTCTCACTGGTCATCTCGCCGGTGCGCAGGACGGTGCTGCTCCAGTTGTCGCCCCATTCGCCTTCCCAACTCCACGCGTAGTTGTAGGTCAGACCGGCGGTCGAGCCCTCTATGATCGCACTGTATTCGACGGGCTCATCCACCACCGCGGTGCTGGGTGCCTGGACGCCACTGAGCGACCAGGAATCCTGCGTGACCCTCACTTGGACGGTGCCGCTCGTGATGGTCCTGCCGGTGACGTCGCGCACATCGACCCACAGGCTGTACTCGCCCTTCTTTCGCGGCGTGAAGCTGTAGCTCGTCTCGCTGGTCATACTGCCGGTGCGCTTGACGGTGCTATCCCAGTTGTCACCCCACTGGCCTTCCCAACTCCAAGCATAGTTGTAGGTCAGGCCATCCGTGGGACCGGAGATCCTGGCTGAGAACTCCAACTCGTTGCCCAAGGTCAGACTGGAGGGAGCTTCGATACCCAACAGACTCCACTGCTCGGTGGGGGCATCGACGATCACGAAGATGGGATCGCTGGTCACGCTCACGCCGCTGGGATCTTTCACATCAAGCCACAGGTGGTACGAGCCGGTCTTGCGCGGCGTGAAGCTGTAGCTGCTCTCGCTGGTCATGCTGCCCGTGCGCTTGACGGTGCTATCCCAGTTGTCGCCCCACTGACCTTCCCAGCTCCACACATAGTTGTACTGGAGCTCGTCGCTGTAGCCCTCGATGTTGGCATGATATTCGATGCTCTGTCCAAGGGTGATGCTGCTTGGAGCATCCACGCCCTTGAGGCTCCAGTTGCTGTCCACCTGGATGGCGAACATATCGCTCGTGACGAACTCGCCGGTGGAGTCCTTGACATCCACCCACACATAGTAGGTGCCCACTTTGCTGGGGATGAAACTGGACGACACGTCGCTGGTCATCTCGCCGGTGCGCTTGACGGTGCTATCCCAGTCGTCGCCCCACTCGCCTTCCCAGCTCCACGCATAGTTGTAGAGCAACTCGCTGCTGGGATTCGTGATCCTGGGCGCGTAGACCACCGCATCACCCACCTTGGCCTTGGTGGGCGCATCGACGCCCTCCAGCTGCCAGTGATCGAAGATCTCCATCTCGATCTCAGGCGACGTGACCCGCTGGCCGGTGACGGTGTCGGTCACATCGAGCCAGAGATGATAGGTGCCCGCGCGCTGCGGGGTGAACATGAACGATGTGTCGCTCGTCTCGGCGCCGTTCTCCAGAACGGTCGAGTTCCAATAGGACCAGTCGTCGCCGTAGCGCCAGACGTAATTGAAGGTCAGGTCGGTCTCACGACCCGGCAGGATGGGCTCCAAGGTGACCTCGCGGCCCACATAACCGCTCTCGGGGGCACTCAGCAGGATGTCGTAGATCTCACTGTCCTCCACCACGGTGAAGGAGATGGTCGAAGAGGTCACGACCAGTCCGTCCTGATCGACGAAGTCGGCCCACGCATAAAACTTGCCGGGGCGATCCGGTGCCGTGAACTGGTAGCTGTCCTGGGTGCTGTAGTCACCGGTGGACTTGAGGATGGAATCCCACAGGTCCCAACCGCTGGTATGGCGCCACGCGAAGTTGTAGCGCATCTGACCATGCGTGCCCAAGATGGTGTTGGCGGTCAGTGTGATGGTCTCCCCCACGATGTAGGTACCCTTATCGGACCTGATACCGGTCTGGATCCAGCTCCCCTGCCCCGCGACGCTGGAGAAGTATCTGATAAGCGCTCGCGCGTCCGCCTGCCCCATCTGCCTGAGCATGTCGTCATCCGCCAGCAGATAGTGATCGGTGCTGCCGGTGACGAAGGCGTGCTCGACGATCATGCCGGCATAGCCACGCTGGCGCGCACCGCGGATGACGCCGTAGTAATCGACGGCGCTACCATCGGGATACGTGTCGCCATCGCGACCCACGCGGGTCTTGATGGGATCGCCATGCACGCCTACGCCGACACCCGTGAGTTCCTCCACCACGAGTTCCGCGATGGGCTCGCACATCAGATAGGTGGCATCCCTCATGTAGTTGCAATCGTAGGGGATGTAGACCTCGCAGCCGTTCGCGCTGGAATTGGTGGATGAGTTGCAGTGTATGGAGAAGAGCAGCGTGACACCCAGATCAGCGCCCATCGCAGGGCGTCCATCGACGGAGACGAAGCCGTCCTCGCCGCGGCTCATGTAGACCACAAAGCGCCCGTCGGCCTGGAGGGTCTCCATGCAGGCGAGGGCGATCTTGTAGTTGCAGACCTTCTCGACGACGTCGCCGCTCACCGCGCCGGAATCCTGGGAACCATGACCGGGATCGAGCAGGATGACGGCGATGGGCTCGTCGCCTTCTTCGGCGTGCGCATTCACGGGGGCGATGAAGATGACGCATACAAGCGCCAGGAAGGCGGCCAGAAGCAGGCTGCCAAGATGATGCGCGTGTGTTGTCGTGCGCGTTGGAAGCATCGATGTCCCCCGTGTTGCGTTCAGTCTTCGTTCAGGAGCGGTGCCGTACGGTCCGCCAATTCGAAAATGTACGGAAAAGGCCAAGAACCGTATTAAGGGATTGTATACCATGCGCCGGCCGTTTCATACAAGATGCTGCACGGATTCATCTTGAATGCACCTTTCAGCTGCGGTAACGGCTGCGCGAACGTCGTGCCATTCGCCGTGAAGGGCAGCGGAGCCAAGAAAAATGAGTTGACGGAGCACTTGTTTGAAGGTAGTATTTCGAAACGCGCCCGACAGCTAAGCGTCAAGCGCAGCACGTTGGGGTGTCGTCTAATGGTAGGACAGCGGATTCTGGTTCCGTCAGTGAGGGTTCGACTCCTTCCACCCCAGCCATTAAGGCCCGTTCGTCTAGCGGTTCAGGACATCGCCCTCTCAAGGCGGAGATCACCGGTTCGAATCCGGTACGGGCTACCAGAAACATCCAGGCCACCGTTTCCGGTGGCCTGTTCCATTTCCTATGGGATAAGCGCTCAGCCTTCGAAGGGCTTCACATGGGCGACGGCGTCGTCGAGCGCGAGCGGCGCTCCCCCGTCGTCCAGGTCGAGCAGGTCGTAGCGCCATTCGCCCATACCCAGTTCATGCATGTAGTAGAGCTGACGCAGACCGTGGCGGCTCTCGATGCGCTCGACCAAGTCATGGTTGTGCACGAGACCGGCGTTGGTCATGGCGTAGACCAGATCAACGCAGGCGGTATCGATCGCGCAGATGTCCGTGGAAGCCAGGATGCCCACATTGGGGGTGACCACCGGCATGGCGGCGGTGCCTTCGCAGTCGCAGCTCACGGACATGTTGCGCATGACGTTGATGTAGACGATCTTATCACCGAAGTGATCGATGGTCGCCTTGGTGGATTCCGTCATGCGCTCCATGAGTTCCTCGTAGGCGATGGACCACTGGCCGGCGCCCGGCCACGAATGGATCTCCTTCTTGCCGATGCGGCCGTCGGCGCAACCGATGCCCAGGTTCTTGTTGGAGCCACCGAAGCCACCCATCATGTGGCCCTTGAAATGCGTGAGCGTGAGCATGGAATCGTAGTCGAGCAGGTGGGCGCCAACATGCATGACATCGAACCACTTGCCGCCCTCCACCGGCAGGGTAGCCACACCGAACTCGTCCATGATATCCACGGGAGCGAAGGTCCAGCCGTTGTGGGCGATCGTCTCGCGATGCTGCTTGGTGGTGTAGCGATCACCTTCGTAGTAGGTGTTGGTCTCGACGATGGTGGCATCGGGCAACTTGGCCTGCAGCAGCGCGGCCACCCAGTCGCGGGGGATGATGTTGGGGCCATCCTTCTCACCGGTGTGGAGTTTGACGGCCACCTTGCCGTCCAGCGCGGCGCCCACAGCTTCGAACGCCTTGATCAGGCCTGCTGCGGAAAGATCACGGGTGAAGAAGACCTTCGCCTTCCCACCATCGCGCTCCTGCGGCGGGATGTAGGTCTGTCCACCGGTTCCGGGCTGGGGCTTGGCACACATGGTCGTCCTCCTTCTCATGCGTAGAACAGGATGTTGTTGTAACTGGGCACCGGCCAGTAATCGCGGCTGGTGTCGGCCTCGAGGGCATCGATGGCAAGGCGCAGCTCGTCCATCGCGGGGCAGACCTGCTTGGCATACCAGTCAGCCTTCTCCTGACTCGCAGGCATGCTCTCTGCATGGCGGTGCTTGTCTTCCAGGTCCTTCAAGGCGACGTTCGCGCGACGGATGCCATCGGCCAGACGATCGACCACCTCACGTTGGAAGCTGGTATCAGCGGCGAGTTCAGCCATGCGATACGCATGGCCGGCCATGTCGGAGGCGAAGCGGGTGATGGCGGGCAGGTAGGTGCGATGCACCATGCGCTCCATCACGCGGGCCTCGATGTTGAGCAGCTTGCAGTACTTCTCCAACTTGATGTCATAGCGGCTGCGCACCTCGGCCTCGTGCAGGATGCCGAACTCCTCGAACAGGGCGATCGCCTTGGGAGCCACCAGTGCGGGCAGGGCTTCGGCGGTGTCGACGTTGTTTGCCAGACCACGGCGGGCGGCTTCCTCCTGCCATTCCTGCGAGTAGCCGTTGCCGTTGAAGATGATGCGCTGGTGCGCGCGCAGCGACTTCTTGATGTAGTCGATGGCGGCGGCCTCGAACTCCTCCCCCTCCTTGCCCTCCAGGGCATCGGCGAAGGACTTGAGGCTCTTGGCCACGGCGGTGTTGAGGATCATGTTGCAATCGGACAGGTTCACGTTCGAACCCGGCATGCGGAATTCGAACTTGTTGCCCGTGAAGGCGAAGGGGCTCGTGCGATTGCGGTCGGTGTTGTCCTTGGGGAAGTTGGGGAGCACCGCAACGCCCAGGTCCATGGCACCCTTCTGCGCACTCTCGAACTCGCGATCGGCCACCAGGGCATCCACCAGGGCACCCAACTCGTCGCCCAGGAAGATGCTCACGATGGCGGGCGGAGCCTCGTGGGCACCCAGACGACGGTCGTTGCCGGCGCTTGCCACACTCATGCGCAGCAGCTCCTGGTACTCGTCCACGGCCTCGATGATGCAGGTGAGGAAGACCAGGAAGCGCAGGTTGTCCATGGGGTTGTCGCCGGGGTCGAGCAGGTTCTTGCTCCCGGCGGCCAGCGACCAGTTGTTGTGCTTGCCCGAGCCATTGATGCCCTCGAAGGGCTTCTCGTGCAGCAGGCAGGCCAGACCGTGGTGCGAGGCCAACAGGCGCATCTTCTCCATGGTGAGCAGGTTCTCGTCCACCGCGCGGTTGGTGGTGGTGTAGATGGGAGCCAGCTCGTGCTGAGCAGGTGCGACTTCGTTGTGCTTGGTGCGCGCGGGGATACCCAGTGCCCACAACTCGTCGTCGAGCTCCTTCATGAAGGTGTTCACCGCGGGACGGATGGCGCCGAAGTCGTGCTCCTCGAGTTCCTGGCCCTTGCAGGGAGCAGCACCGAAGAGCGTGCGACCGCAGAGCACCAGGTCCTCGCGGGCGGAGTAGTCGCGTTCCGAGATGAGGAAGAACTCCTGCTCGGCGCCCATGGTCGAGAGCACACGCTGTTCGACGTCGCCAAAGAGCGTGAGCACGCGCTTGGCCTGCTCCTCGATGGCGGCCATGGAGCGCAGCAGGGGCGTCTTCTTGTCCAACGCGTCGCCATTGTAGCTGCAGAAGGCGGTGGGGATGCAGAGCACCTCGTCCTTGATGAAGGCGTAGCTGGTGGGATCCCAAGCCGTGTAGCCGCGAGCCTCGAAGGTGGCGCGCAGGCCGCCGTTGGGGAAGCTGGAGGCGTCGGGCTCACCCTGGATGAGCTCCTTGCCACTGAAGCTGGTGATGGCGGTACCGTCCTCGCAGGGATCGAGGAAGCTGTCGTGCTTCTCGCTCGTCACACCGCTGAGGGGCTGGAACCAATGGGTGTAGTGCGTGGCGCCCTTCTCGATCGCCCATTCCTTCATGGCGCGGGCGACCACGTTGGCGACCTCCTCGTTCAGGGGCTCGCCATCATGCAGGGTCTTGAGCAGGCTCTTGTACGTGCCGGATGGCAGACGCTCCCGCATGGTGTGCTCGTTGAAGACCATGGAGCCGTAGATCTTGGGGATGTCGGTCATCGTGCTTCCCTTCCCTTCTGGGGGATAAGCGAACGGGCGGCCCAGCCGAGCCGCCCGCATGGATGCTGTTATTGGACGCGACTGGCGAAGGTGGCCTTGTCCTTCAGGACGACGTCGTGCGCACCGCCTTCGACGATGGACGTGGAACTGATGACGGTGAGCTTGGCCTTCTCCTGGAACTCCGGGATGGTGAGCGCGCCGCAGTTGCACATGGTGGACTTGATCTTGAGCAGGGTCACCGCGATGTTGTCCTTCAGGTGGCCGGCATAGGGCACGTAGGAGTCGACGCCTTCCTCGAACGAGAGCGTCTTCTTCTTGCCACCCAGGTCGTAGCGGCCCCAGTTGCGGGCGCGCGCGGAACCCTCGCCCCAGTACTCCTTCATGTAGGTGCCGTTCACGAGCACCTTGTTCGAGGGACTCTCGTCGAAGCGGGCGAAGTAGCGGCCCAGCATGACGAAGTCGGCGCCCATGGCCAGCGCCAGTGAGATGTGGTGGTCGTAGACGATGCCTCCGTCGCTGCAGATGGGCACGTAGATGCCGGTCTCCTTGAAGTACTCGTCGCGTGCCTTGGCGACCTCGATCACGGCAGTGGCCTGACCACGGCCGATACCCTTGGTCTCGCGGGTGATGCAGATGGAGCCGCCGCCGATGCCTATCTTCACGAAGTCGGCACCTGCATCCGCCAGGAAGCGGAAGCCGTCGCCATCCGCCACGTTACCGGCGCCGATCTTGACGCTGTCGCCGTAGTGCTCGCGCACCCAGTCGATGGTGAACTTCTGCCAGTCGCTGAAGCCTTCGGAGCTGTCGATGCACAGCACATCCACGCCGGCTTCCACCAAGGCGGGAACGCGCTCGGCGTAGTCACGGGAGTTGATACCGGCACCCACCAGATAGCGCTTCTGGGCATCCAGCATCTCGAGCGGGTTGGACTTGTGCGAATCGTAGTCCTTGCGGAAGACCATGTAGACCAGGTGGTCGTCCTCGTCCACGATGGGCAGCGCGTTGAGCTTGTGGTCCCAGATCAGGTCGTTGGCGTCCTTCAGGCTGATGCCGTTCTTGGCCACGACCATGCGCTCACGCGGGGTCATGAACTCGCCCACTTTCAGATCGAGCGGCATGCGGGACAGGCGGTAGTCACGGCTGGTGACGATGCCCAGCAGCTTGCCATGGGCGCTGCCGTCGTCGGTCACGGGCATGGTGGAGTGGCCGAACTGCTCCTTGAGCTCGACCACATCCGCCAGGGTCATGTCCATGGTCAGGTTGGAATCGCTCTCGACGAAACCGGCCTTGTAGTTCTTCACGCGCGCGACCATGGCGGCTTCGCTCTCGATGCTCTGGTTGCCGTAGATGAAGGAGAGGCCGCCTTCGGTCGCCAGGGCCACGGCCATCTTGTCATCACTCACGGCGGCCATGATGGCGCTCACCATGGGGATGTTCAGGCAGAGCGGGCATTCTTCCTGGCCCTTGCGGTACCTGACCAGCGGTGTCCTCAGATCCACCGCAGTGGGGATGCAGCTGGCGGGCGTATGACCGGGAACCAGCAGGTACTCGTTGAAGGTGCGGGAGGGCTCATCGTAGTAGAATGCCATGCTCAATGCTCCTTTACATCACGGGTCGTTCCGGATATTCAGAGTATTGTACCGTATTGGAAGGTCTATTTCGCGATGAATACGGCGTTAGGCTGCCAAGCCCGCCACGAGGCCCGCGATGATGCTGCATGCCAGCAGGATCCCGATGATCATGAACGCCTCGCGCTTATCCTGTGCCTCCTTGAACAGAACCAGGATGCCCAAGCCGCCACTCGCGCAGAGACCGGAGATGAGCGCTCCAAAGGTGATCACGCCCTGCAGGTAGAGCTCGGTGATGGCGACGCTGGCCGCGCAGTTGGGGATGAGGCCGATAAGCGCGGCGACCAGGGGCTGCAACAGTTCGAAGCGCGACAGCGCCGCGGCGATGCGCTCCGTGCCCAGGAGTTCCATGCAGGCGCCCAGCGCCAGACTCACCAGGAAGATGAACAGGAAGACCTTGGCGGTGTGCTCAAGGGGATGCAGCAGGAAGTGTTTGAGGTCGAAGCCATCCTGTTCGTGCTCCGCGCCGGCCACGTGACCGCAGCAGCCGGGCTCCTCGAGCACATGCTCGTGGTCGTGATCGTGGTCATCCTGTTCGTGCTCGATGGCGTCCAGATGCGCGAGCACCTGCTGGTTGCGTTTACGGAAGGCCAGGTCGATCGCGTAGCCGAACACGAGCGCGATCACGATCTTCACGGCGAGCACAGGCAACAGAACGCCGATGCTCTCCGGATGGGACAGGATGACGGGGATGGCCTCGTCGCTCGTGGAGAGGAGCACCGCCAGCATGGTGCCGATGGTGATCATGCGCTGGCTGTAGAGCGCGGCACCCATGACGCTGATGCCGCACTGGGGCACGCTACCGGCCAGAGCACCGATCGCGGGGCCGGCGGCGCCCGCCTTCGCGATAGCGCGGCCCATGCGGTTGCCCCACTTGTACTCGACGAACTCGATAGCCAGGTAGACCAGCAGCAGGAAGGGGACGCACTTGAGGGAATCGAGCAGCGCATCCACAAGGATGTCCATGAACATGTGCTTATCCCCCTCCCCTCACTTTGCGATGAACATCTGAAGATACATGCAGATGTCCCCTAATAACGAACAAGCCGTCTGGATAGACGGCTTGGGAATTATTGGTGGAGCTTAGGGGGATCGAACCCCTGACCTCATGGCTGCCAGCCATGCGCTCTCCCAGCTGAGCTAAAGCCCCGGAACACACCCTCGACAGGCGCAAGAGTCAGTATATCGCCCCGCGCGAAGAGGTCAAGTGCCAGTTTCCCGCACTTCGTGGGCGAAACCGCGAACGGCGGACATGCTAGTCACAGCCTGTCTATGATTTCTTGGAGTTCCGATATCCGTTTGCCAAGAGGTGTGTTTCCGAGCACCTCGGAGGATTCGAGCAACAAACGCATCGAATCGATGGTTCGGTGTCTCCTTCCGTATCTGAAATAGAACTGCTTTTTGTCCGCATAGGAAAGCAGTCCGTCTATTTCAGGAATCACGACACTCTCCAGAGCATCCGCAGTCCATTCGGAGCCCCTGTTTCGCGCCGCAAGAAGCTCCTTACCAGCCTCTTCGCGCGCTGCGTTCAGGGCCAGCACATACGACTCAGTCATACCCTTCCCGCACCTTTCAAAGCTCTTCAATCTCCCTCTGCGAAGGCAAAACATGTGACCCCTCGGATGAATCTGATGCAAGACGACGGAGTGTATTCCATGCCCATCACCCGAATCGTTTTGCCGCCGCTGCTGGTCCGAGCCCTCATCGTTCCCCAATTCATCGAAAGAATCGATATCCGGAATCGAATCGAGAAAGCGTTTCGCCAACATCCTCTGTTCAGCCCAGAAAGGATGATCACGCATGCCCCCCAAAGACATAATTGTCTCGCAGTCAGAATCCTCATACACGCGCTCGAAATTCTCGCTTATCCCCTGCAACAATCTAATAGATTCGGCTGAGACGACTTCAGCCAGCTCCTCCGAATGAATCACCAACTCCCTCGCTCCAAGCCAAGATTCAGCGATTTCGTGCGGAAGATTCCAGCGCGCGAACCACTCCATCTCTTCGTACTGAGTATCTGCATCTTCAGCCAGATATCTCGCATCAGCAATGATGTGTTTTAGGAACAGCGCACCGTCAGCACAGTCGATCAAAACAGAATCTTCACCTCCCCTGCAGCAGAAGACACAACCCAATAAGGATCTCCATAGAAATGCTCAGCGTCGAATCTCGTCCCGTTCATGTTGTATCGAATAGCCTCATCTCCATCAGTAAATGCTCGATAACCTTTCCCATTTTTTGCTGGCGCGCTCTTCCAAGCAGATTGGTCGGCAATCTTATTGAATCGCTTGGGAGTCAAGTTCCTGACCCTCTCTGGATTTGGTCAGCCCCCATTATCCGATTCACTCCCATTGATAGTCCTTCCTTCACCATTCTAAGCCACCTTGGCCTGGATCGTAGGTGGCGAAGGGCTCGATGAGCTCGACTGCGTTCTCGTCCATCTCGCTGGCCGGCGCTTCCTAGTGCACGAAGCGGGCGCGCTCTTCCTCGACCATGCTGGTGATAAGCGCTGCAGCCTCATCGATGGCCAGCATCTTGCGCTCGCCCGTGGCGCGAATCTTGAGCTCGACTTGACCGTTGTTGATACCCTTCTTGCCCAGCACCACCTGGAACGGCCAACCGTAGAGATCGGCATCGTTGAACTTGACGCCCGCGCGTTCGTTACGGTCATCCAGCACGACCTCCACGCCGGCGGCGCAGAGCGCATCTGCCAGCTTGGCGGCCGCGGGAGCGACGATCTCATCCCCCACCGTGAGCGGCACGATCGCGACCTCGGCGGGAGCGCAGGAGATGGGCCAGATGATGCCGTACTCGTCGTTGTGCTGCTCGACCACGGCGGCGAGCGAACGGCTCACGCCCACGCCATAGCAACCCATGATGAAGGGCTTCTCCCTACCATCCTCATCCATGTAGGTGGCGCCCATGGCGGTTGAGTACTTGGTACCCAGCTGGAAGACCTGGCTCACCTCGATACCGCGCGCACCCTGCAGCACGGCGCCGCATTCCTTGCAGCGGTCGCCCGGCTTGGCGGCGATCAGGTCCGCCCAGGCATCCACCGTGAAGTCGCGGCCGCACTGCGCGCCCTTGAAGTGGAAGTCCTTCTTGTTGGCGCCCACGGTCCAGTACTTGGAGGCCTTGAGCGACTCGTCGGCGATCACGCGCACGCCCTTGGGCAGACCGACAGGACCCATGAAGCCCTTCACGAGGCCCCAGTCGAGCATCTCGTCGTCACTGAGCAGGTCGAAGCCGGGCAGCACGCGGGAGGCCTTGATGTCGTTGAGCTCGTGGTCACCGGGGATGAAGAAGACGACGGGCTTGCCGTCCGCGTCCTTCACGGAGAGCGCCTTGACGGTGGCGTTCTCGGGCACGCCCAGGAACTCCGCCAGCGCCGCGATGGTGCCGATGCCAGGGGTGTGCACCTCCGTGAGCTCGGTTGCATCGCTCTCGATCACGTCGACGGCCACGCTCGCGGCCTCCACGTCGGCCGCGAAGCCGCAATCGCAGTACACGAGCTCGGCCTCGCCGGCGTCCGCCAGCGCCATGTACTCGGTGCTCACCTTGCCGCCGATCTGGCCGCTGTCGGCATCGACGGGGCGATACTCCAGACCCAGACGCTCGCAGATGCGCCCATAGGCGTGGCTCATCTGGTCGTAGTGCTCCTGCAGGGACTCCTGGCTGGTGTGGAAGCTGTAGGCGTCCTTCATGATGAACTCACGGCCGCGCAGCAGACCGAAGCGCGGGCGGATCTCGTCGCGAAACTTGACCTGGATCTGGTACAGGCTCACAGGCAACTGCTTGTAGCTGCGCAGCTCGTTGCGCACGAGGCTGGTGATGAGCTCCTCGTGGGTGGGGCCAAGGCAGAAGCCGCGGTCGTGGCGGTCCACCAGACGCATGAGCTCGGGGCCGTAGTCGTTCCAGCGGCCGGACTCATGCCAGAGCTCGGCAGGCTGCAAAGCGGGCATCATGATCTCCTGGGAGCCGATGGCATCCATCTCCTCGCGCACGATGTCCTCGATCTTGTGCAGCGAGCGCCAGCCCAGCGGCAGGAAGGTGTAGACGCCGGCGGCGGTCTTGCGGATCATGCCGGCGCGCAGCAGCAGGATATGGCTGGCCAGCTCCGCCTCGACGGGAACCTCCTTCAAGGTGGGGGCGTAGAGTTCACTCATCTTGATGACTTTGTTGATGGACACCGCTCACTCCTTCATGGCACAACAGGGGATAAGCCCTCCCTCTGGGGGCTGTTCGAACAGTGTAACACGTTGGGCGGGAACTGGCAGCAAGCGTCCGGCGGCGGTTAATCCCCACTGCTCAGTCCATTTCCATCGCTAGTTTCCCCTTCCTCTCTCATCGAATGCGCTCTGAGAACAGCGAGCACCTCAATGGAACGAATGCAGTATTCTCTTTCATCGTCATCCGAGCATGATTCCAGATACGACTCGAGCGCCTTATAGTATCCTGGCTCGAAAATCACGCTGCTACCACCGCCCCAAGGAGACTGCGATGAATCGATTTCGCCCCCTCTCAACAAATCATGAACGAATGTAATGGCGATTTCGTAACACTCCATGAAATCATAATTTCCGTCGATGCGTGAATAGACAAACGAAGGTATCCGCATGCGAAGAAAAGAATGAATGATGTCCGATTCCAAGTTATTGAGGACAATGTTTCGTTTTGCCATCATGATTTCACTTTTGATTTCTGATAAAAGAAGGATCTAATAAGCCCTGTTTCGGGATCGTAGAAACCACCCATATCTGCCTCTCTAATCTCAATGCTTCCCGAGCTTTTCATCTTCCCTTTTCCGCCGCTCCTCTTCCAGAGTCTCACCGCATCGTCGGTATATGTCATGACATTCTTTGTTCGCCACCCCTTATTCTCGCCTAAAACATGCTTGACAAAGTGGTTGTTCATGTTCATCAACGGACCAGCCTTTGATGAGGCATCCCAAGCCCGGGCGGCAACAACAACGTCCGTTGCCGCTCCCGCAGCACCCGCAACGGTTCCGGTTATCGCGCCCGTCAAAGCCCCGTTCCCCATTCCTTCGAGCGCGGCAGCACCCGATCCGTTCCAACTCCCAGTCGATACTCTATAGCTAACTGCAGCAGACGCAGCACCAATTGCAGCTCCAGTAGCCAAACCTATTGCTGCACCTTTAAGGGCGCCAACTGCAATAACAGCAGGTACAGTCCCTGCACCAGCCGTACAAACAACAACAGCAGCAACGACAGCCACGACTGCAACGACTGCTACTGCCGCAAGAACCTTTTTTCCCCAGCTTGGCCAAGCGCCATCAGCGTCAAAAAGGCTTATCGGGTTATTAAGGCAATACGCAAAGAGATTGTTGCCAAGTATCGGCCCTCCAACACACGCAATCCCTTCGTCAGCATTAATGAACCTTGCAGACTGGGGGTCGTAATAGCGATTCTGCAAGTAGTAGAAGCCAGTCTCGGAATCGAAGTAGAAACCGCGGTAGCGGAGCGGGTTGATGTTCCCCATGCTCCCGCTCGAGGAGAGGATGTTTCCCCATGCATCATAGACATAGAAAGCGACTTCAGCACCTGAGGCGTCAACGATGGCGACGACGTCGCCCTGCAGGTTCTTCACATAGAAGTAGGGGGTCGTGGCGTTGTTGGCGGTGTAGAGGAAGCCTGCCGCTTGACCGTTGGCGTCGTAGAGGAAGCGCAAGGAGTAGTCAGGGGTGATGTCCGCGACGAGCTGGCTGCCGTTCCAGATGTACTGATGGTGTGTGGTTCCGTCGTCCTTCGAGATGCGAAGGCCCGCCTCGTTGTAGGCATAGGAAGTCGTTGCACTGCCCTGTGTGACGGAGGCGAGCTTGCGGCCCATCTGCCAATCGAGGGTCATCCCCTTGTAGGAAAGCGGGTTGCCGATGGTGTCGTAGGTGATCTGCGAGTTACCGAGCGCGGTCAGCTTGTCGCCCCAGTCGGAATCACCATACGTGTAGGAGATGGAGTCGCATACGACGAGTGTGCTGCCCACGATGTCGTATTCGGTCTTGTACAGGAGGTTGCCACCCGCATCGTACATGTAGCTCCATGCTTTGCCGGCAGCCTCGTTGCGTTCCTCGGTGAGCTGACCCAAGGCATCGTAGGAGTAGGTCGTGGTGTTCGTGCCGTCGGAGACGGAGGTGATGTTGCCACTGACATCATAGGTGTAGTTGAGGCTGAGACCGCTGTTCCCGAAGGTAGAGCTCAAGGATGCGACGTCGGTGGTGGTGTAGGTCGAGTCGATGTTCCAGTAGCCGTAGGTGGTGCTGATGACGGGGCTGTTCCCCGAGCTTACGGTGCTGGAGGAGAGACGGCTCAGATCATCATAGGAGAGGTTGGATGCGAGAACTTGGTTGTCGCTGGAATCGGTGTAGGCAAACGAGGTGAGGCGCGAGTCGTCGTCGTAGGTGATGGTGTTGGTAAGCGAGATGCCATCCGCCACTTCGGTGGAGGAGGTCACGCGGTCCTCGTTGTCATAGCCGCAGCTGATGGAGTGGTAGGTGGTATCGTTCGCATCCTTCTGGACGTAGCTCGTGAGACGGTCGTTGGAGTCGTAGGTGTAGATGTCATAGGCGCCGGTAGTCTCGTTCGTGACCGCTCCGTTCGAGAGAGCGAGATCGAGCTCCGTCACCTTCCAAAGGCGTCCCTTGGAATCATAGGAGTATGCGAAGCCCTCACCGAATGTGGAGTCGATGGCACCCCACCATTTCTCGAGAAGGCCGCTTTCGAGATACTCGTACGCACAATAATCGCCGTTTCCGTAATCCTGATGGATGATGGACCAAGTATTGGTGTTATAGGTGTTCGTCGCGAGTACATAAGATCCCACTTTTACTTGTATGGGAAGTCCAGCAGGGCCGTAGACGAAGGAGTAGGTCGTCTCAACGTTGGCGGTGTTGGAATGGGTGATGGATTCGAGCAGGTCGTCTGCGTAAGTGTATTCGACGGATGAGGCCCCAGCTTCAGTCTCGATGAGACGACCCGTCGTGTCGTAGCTGTAGTAGGTGGTGATATCATCGTTCGCATCGATGGGGGTCGTGACGGAGTTGACGCGGGAGCGTTCGGTGTCGTTGGAATAGGTTGTGGTCGCCCTTCGGGTATCAATCTCAGACGCGACCATGTTCCCATCGGTCGTATAGGTGGACTCACTCTTGAGGACATGGGTCTCTGAGGAATTGGCAGGTGCGCTGATCGTCGTGGACGAGACGTTCGAACCGGAATACGCATAGTGCGTCTTCAGGCCGGTGGCGGATACGGTATCGGTGAGCTGGCGGTCGTTGTTGTATGTATAGGTGTAGGTGGCACCCGATGGGAACTTGATCTCGACGGGATCGTTCGTGGAAGAGTCGTAGGTGTAGGTGGTGGTGTGACCCTAGGGGTCCTTCATGCTCGTGAGGTTCCCATCATCGTCATAGTCGTAGACGTAATCGAAGCCCTCGATGAACAGCTGCGGTGCATCGATCCAGATGCTCCCCAAGCAGTTCTCGTAGACGACCCGATACTCGATGGAATCGAAGGAATCGCTCGCCACGATCTTGCCCGAGATGAACTGCCAACTTTGCGTCTCGTCGTTTATCTGGATGTACTTCTCCCCAACCTTGGTGGAGCCGGATAAGAGGATGACCTCGATGCCGGCGCGTTTCGGATACGAGTAGTCCTCGGCGTAGGGGTACATCTGCAAGGGGGTGCACGTCGATTTGATCCAGCAGCCGAAGGTGACGACGGTGCCGGTGGTACCGCTCTGGGATACGGTCTGCTTGAGCTTCCAAGTGGCCCAGGGCCAGCCGGTGAAGCGGAAGACGTTATCATCGAGCTTGGCCGGCTTGTTGATGTTCACATCGTCTGTAGCCGAGGACGAGTAGGTGACGACACCGTCGCCATCATGGTTGACGTTGTGGGTCCATCCACTGGTCCCATCCGAGAAATCGGCGTTCGAAAGCAGGTTCTGCCGGCTCGCATCCGCATCGCCTGTTACCGTGTCCTGCAAGACAGAAGCGGAGATCAGCTGGTTCGCGCGGTTGGAGGAATCCTCGTCTTTCGCATATCTGCCGTATACGGCACATCCCTGATCGTCGTAGACGGCTCTGGTGTTTCCCCATTCGTTGAACTGGTAGACGACGAAATGGTCGTTCGCATCTGTCACGCGGGTGGTTGCATGACCGTACGTGAAGTCCAGGCTTCCCATCTGCGTGTTCTCGGATTCGAAGGAGAGCGATTCGACTCTGGCATGTTGGTAACCCGAACCTGCCGTGTAGCCGATATCGAGGGTGTCACGGTAGCCGGAAGCACATTCGATGCCACGCATCTCGATGGGACGACCCGAGGAGTCGTAGGAATAGGTCACGTCCTCGCCGTCTGTGTAGGTGACGGATGTGAGGTAGCCGTTCGTGTAGGAATACTCCACGCTCTCGAGGACGGTCGTATCCGCAGCACCCTTGTAATCGATCCGGATGAGCATACCGTTGTCGTAGACGAAGTGGTAGTGGCGTCCCGCACCATCCGTCACCTCGGAGATGGTGAAGACCTGGTTGCCACCGGAGGTATACGAGATGTGCAGCGAATCCTCGACGGAACTGCCGTATGCTTTCACGACGCGCACGGGCCTGCCGTATCCGTCGAAGACGAAGGCGCTGTCGGACTTGTCCTTGATGACGAACTTCTCCTGGTCTCCTGTGGCCGAGGAGTTTATGGTGAGGGTCAAGCCCTCTCCCATCTCGTCGTGCCAGCCATCCTGGTACTGTGCGAAGTACTTCACCGTCCTATCCCCATCGGTCCAGATGTAGACGGGGTACTCACCGGATGAATCGAGGTAGACGCAGCCAACGTAGCATACGCGCCATCCGTAGCCGTATCCCAGTTGCAGGTCCTTGCTCGCCAGATCGTAGTTGAAGGTCATGGATGCGGGCATCTCGTATCCGCCGAAGCCCATGTCGGTCCTCGAGATGATAAGGTTTCCCGTGGAGTCCTGCACGTAGGCCACACCGGCCCTTCCCACGTCCTGGCTCGTGTAGTCCCAGGCATCGTCGAGACCGGCCGAGCTGATGTACTTCACGATGAGACGCGGTGCATAATAGGTGGAGTACTGGACCGAGTAGAGGACACCGTAGTCGTATCCGCTCGTCGTGTAGTTCTCGTAGTCTATGGCGATGCCGTTGTTTGCCATCTCACCTGAATACCACTGCCTTGAGGCCTCGGTGATGTCGGTGTAGTGGAAGCCGTACCAGGTCGAGAAGATCTTGTACTCGATGATACGGTCTAGGTATGAGGGCTGGTTGTTCCAAGAAATCTGATTGTAGTTCACGCTTCCCGCCGAATCGACCATGTGCATCTTCATGACCGAATCGCCATCGGAGGAATACCCTTCGGCGTAGAAGCGCAGGAAGGTCGTGGTGACGTTGTCGGAGGGAGAGAGGTAAGGCAGGGTGTTGATGCGGATGAAACCATGCCCCTTGCCATGGGATGAGTAGCCCACCACCATGAAGCGATCGGATGCGGTCGTTCTGTTGGGCTCCCAAGAGTATGCACAGGCATCGTCGATGTTGGTGATGGATTGCTCGGATATGACCCCTGGGTCGAGGACGATGGGCCAGATGCGATCGGGCGATGTGGCCCATTGTCGGTCGATCGCATACGAGAGGTGCCAGATGCCCTCCCCCGCATCCTCCAAGCTCACGTCCACATCACTTGATGCCATACCGCTCGCATCGTAGACGATCGGGGCGGGCAGGGTGAAGGCCCACTTGTCGCCTTCGAACAAGTCGATGGAGCCGTCCTCTTGCTCCTTGGCGGAAAGTCCCTTAGCGGTGATGGTCCAGTCGAGGGATTCGGGCAGCGCCTCCAGACTCTCGATCTCGACGTTCTCCTTCATCTCATGTGAGAGCACCTGGTAGACAAGGTCGATACCGGGAAGCACGTCTTCGTATCTCACGTCGCTCTCGAAGGAGACCCAGGTGGCCGCGTCGAAGTCATCCACGGGCTTGGGGGCTTCGATCACCTCGACTTCGGATGCCTCCACTCCGTCGAGTTGGAAGCTGATGCGGTGCTCACCCTTATCCACATGGATGGGGTTCTCCTCGGAAAGAGTAGCAGGCAGCAGCACCTTCCAGCTGTTCGCGGTGTTGGTGAGGTATCCCCCGTCCGTTTCCTTCAGCGTGTTGTCGATGGTCTCCCACTGCTCATCTTCCTTGTAGTGGACCGCCTGTGGATACGAGATGGCCACCGATTGGCCATCCTGCAGCCTGAAGTGCTTAACGAACTCGTCGCGTTCCTCGAGCAGTTCGCGTGTGACGACGTACTCCTGTGTGGGAGTACTTTGATCTGCGTAGTCGGTCTTCAGACCGTAGATCTCAGCCGCTTCACCTTCCTCAGGTTCGGTCTCGTTCTCGAGGGTCGCGTTCTCGTCGGGCTCATCGGTCTCATTGCCCAGTATTTCGTTGCCGTCCGGCTCGGCGGCATCATCGCCCTCACCGGGAGATTCCGGCTCAGTGGTCTCATTACCCGAAGGTCCCGTCGTCTCATTGGAAGAAGGATCGCCTGATTCATTCCCGGAAGGTTCAGAGGGCTCGTCGCCTGAAGGATCGCTCGTCTCGTTCGAAGACACCGTCGTCTCGTTGCCGTCGTCAGGCTCATCGACCGTCACGACGATAGGCTCATTCGTTCCGTCTCCCTCATCACCTGCTGCGAATGCGTTCAGGGGGCAGAGCAGAGAGACAAGAGCAAGTGAGAGAACGACGGAAACGAATCGCTGGAAACGCTTTGGCATCACGACCTCCATGGGCAAGCGCAACATATTCATGCGAAGCACTATATCACGATGCAATACTGCGCGTTCATGAAGCTATCGTCTCAAAACGGCGGTATGCGCGCTTTAGAGCGCTTCGATCTCCTGGAAGAGAGCGTCGACGATCTCGCCGGCTGCCACCTTGCGCAGCTTCTGACCGCCCTTGAACAGGATGCCGGAATCCTTGCCGCAGGCCACGCCTATGTCCGCATCCGCGGCCTCACCGGGGCCGTTCACGACGCAGCCCATGACCGCCACCTTGAGCGGCTTGCGCACGCTGCGCAGACGCTGCTCGACCTCCTTGGCGATGGGGATCATGTCCACCTGGCAGCGGCTGCAGGTGGGGCAGCTCACGAGCTCGGGACTGCGACGACGCAGTCCGCAGGCCGCCAGGATCTCCCAGGCCACATGCAGTTCCTCCACCGGGTCCGCGGTCAGGGACACGCGGAAGGTGTCACCGATACCCGCCAACAGCAGCGCTCCTATGCCCACGGAGCTCTTAACGCTGCCCTGCAGGAAGGTGCCCGCCTCGGTGATGCCCAGATGCAACGGAACCTGCGGGATCTCGCGCGAGAGCAGACGGTAGGTCTCCATGGTGGCCTGCACGTCATGCGCCTTGGCGGAGACCACGATGTCCTTGAAGCCGCGGTCCTCGAAGTGCTCGACGAACTCCGCCACGCTACCGGCCAGACGCTCGGGCAGGCTGAGCTCATGGCGCTCACGCCACTTCATGTCCAGCGAACCACCGTTGACACCGATGCGGATGGGGATGCCGCACTCCCCCGCCACCTCGATGACCTCGTCCACACGGTCCTGCCCACCGATGTTGCCGGGATTGATGCGCAACTTGGAAGCGCCAGCACGCGCCGCACCGATGGCGATCAGGTGATCGAAGTGGATGTCGGCCACCACGGGAAGGGGCGACGCCTCGCAGATGCGACCGAAGGGCTCGATGGACGCACGGTTGGGCACCGCCACGCGGGCGATCTCGCAACCCGCCTCCTGGAAGCGCGCGATCTGGGCCAGGTTGCCCTCCACGTCCAGCAGCGGACCATGCTCGCCCTGGATCATGGGAACGTTGGTCATCGACTGCACGGCGACCGGCGAACCGCCACCGATGCAGACCTCCCCCACTCTCACCTTGCGCGTGAGCTCACGGGGCAGCTTGGCTTCCTCCAACATGGCGCGTCTCCCTTCCTCGCAGGGCTTATCCCCCAAGAACATAGCGGAACATGTCCTGGAACAGCAGATACATGAACAGCAGCATCACGAAGCCTATGCCGATCACGTTGATGATGTTGGTGGCCTTGAGCGAGAGCTCACGTCCACGGATGCGCTGGATGACCTCGATCACGATCTTGCCGCCGTCGAGCGGGGCGATGGGCAGCAGGTTCATGAAGCCCAGCGAGACACTCACCGCGGCGATGATGAGCAGGAAGCTCAGGAAGCCCTGGTCAGCAGCGGCCTTGGCCTCGTAGGCTATGCCCACCACGCTCGTACTCTGGTCGAGCGTCTGCGCCATGGTCGCGGGGTTGAAGAGCTGGCCTATGGCATCCAGCACCAGCAGGAAGTAGGTGCCCGTCTGTTTGGTGGACTCCCACAAACTCATGTGCACGAGTTCGCTACCAGCGTAGATACCCAGCGCTGGATGACCTTGCCCATTGTCCATGAGCACGAGGGACACATCATGGCGCTGCCCGTCATGCAGGTACGCCACGCTCACCTGATCGCCGGGCTCGTGGGCGTCGACCACCGCGACGAGGGTCTCCCAATCCGGGATCTCGGTCCCATCGATCTGCACGATGGTATCCCCCGCTTGGATGCCGGCGGTCGCAGCCGGTGAACCCGCCACCACGTCGTACAGGGTGGTGGATGCCTCGTAGACGCCATGGATGGAGAAGAGCCCGATGAAGATAATAAGCGCGAGGACGAGGTTGAACGCGGGGCCCGCGAACAGGATGAGCAGACGCTTCCAACAGGGCAGCGCGCGATAGGTGCCCTTGCGCTGCTCGTCGAGCAGGGCCACCGGGTCGTCCACGAGGCGCGCCTCGCCCTTCTGATACCCGTCGATGGCGGGTGCCAGATAGGTCTTACCGGTCAGGCTGCCTTTGGGCGTTGTGATGCTGCCCCAGCCGGACAGGATCACCAGCAGGTCCTCTGCGTGGGGCTCCGTGATATCCAAGCCGGCGGCCAGATGCGTGGCATCGCAGGTGCCATGGCGCCAGACATAGGCGAGTGCATCAGCGAGCAGCGGGTCCTCATCGCCGGGTTCCATGCCTGCGATGCGCGCGTAGCCGCCAAAGAGCAGCGCCGTGATACCAAAGCGGGTTCCCTTGTGGGTGAAGCCGATGGAAGGACCGGGCAGGCCCACCATGAACTCGGTCACGCGCACGCCAAAGGCACGCGCGACGATGAAGTGACCGAACTCGTGCACGACCACGACGAAGGACAGGAGCACGATGCCCCAGAATATGACCAGAAGTCCGTCCAAACCTCGCTACCTTCCCTTGGACTCCAGGAAGCGGCGTGCCGCGGCGCGGGCCCAGGCGTCCACCTCTTCCAGTTGCTCAAGGGAGCATACACGTTGTGTGTCGTGGGCATCCAATACCGTTGCCACCGTGTTGGCGATGTCGACGAAAGAACACGAATCCGCCAGGAAGGCGGCAACGGCCACCTCGTTGGCGGCATTGAGCACACAGGGGGCGGTGCCGCCGGCGCGGCCAGCCTGCATGGCCAACGCGAGGCAACGGAAAGTGTCCGTGTCCGGGGCCTCGAACGTGAGACCGGACAGCGTGCGGAAGTCGAGAGGCGTGAGGGGCGCATCCCAGCGATCCGGGTAGGACAGCGCGAACTGGATGGGGATGCGCATGTCCGTGGCACCCAGGTGCGCGATGACGCTGCCATCGATGAACTCGACCATGGAGTGGATGCAGCTCTGCGGATGCACGAGAACCGTGATCTGGTCGTAGCTTGCATCGAACAGATGGTGCGCCTCGATCACCTCGAGGCCCTTGTTCATGAGGGTGGAGGAATCGATGCTGATCTTGGGACCCATCTTCCAGGTGGGATGCGCGAGCGCCTCCTTGCGGGTCACCGTTTGGAGATAAGCGAGGTCGCGTCCCCTGAAGGGGCCGCCGGAAGCGGTGAGCCAGATGCGCTTCATCTCGGAGCGCTTCTCGCCCAGAAGACACTGATAGATGGCGCCGTGCTCGCTGTCCACGGGCAGCAGGGTCTCGTGGGTCGAGAGCGGCATGATCAGGTCGCCGCCCACCACGAGCGACTCCTTGTTGGCAAGGGCCAGGCGCTTGCCCGATGCCAGACTGAAGTAGCTGGCGCGCAGACCCGCGGCGCCCACGAGGGCGTTCAGCACATAGTCGGCCTCATCGAGCGAGGCGAGTGCCTCGACCGCCTGGGGACCGAAGCCCAGCTTCACGCCGGATTCCGCCAGCGTGACCAAGCGCTTATCCCCCGCCAGACCGGGGTCACCAACGGCGACGTAACGCACGTTGAAGTCACGTGCCTGCTGGACGAGCAGCTCGAGCTTGGAGCCGCCAGCGGCCAAGGCGATGACCTCGAGTGAGTCGGGATTCTTGGCAGCGACATCCAGGGTCTGGGTGCCGATGGAGCCCGTGGATCCCAGCACCACCAAACGTTTGCGTGTCATAGCACACCTACGATCCTGCAGATGCAGAAGCAGAGAGCGGATACGAATATGAGAGCATCGCTGCGGTCGAGCATGCCGCCGTGACCGGGCATGATGCGACCGGAGTCCTTGACGCCGTGCACACGCTTGATGCGCGACTCGATCAGATCGCCCAGCACGTTGGCAACGCCGCAGACCAGGCCGATGACAAGCGCGGGGAGGATCCCCAGCTCGGGCTCGATGAGGGCCACCACGAACCAGACGATGAGAGTCGCCAGGACGCCAGCGATGAAGCCCTCCCAGGACTTCTTGGGCGAGATGCGCGGCATGAGCTTGTGCTTACCCAGCTTGGAACCCACGAAGTAGGCCGCCACGTCGTTGAGCCACACGCCGAGCACGACCGCGAGCGAGAGCTTGATGCCGGTGACGTTCTCCGGCATCTGTCGGATGAGCACGAGGGATGCGAACATAGCACCGCAGTAGATGACCGCGAAGGCGTCGACGCATACGCACTGGGTATCCATGTCCTGGTCGAAGACATGCCAAGCGAGCAGGAGCATCGACGTGAGCACGATGTCGTAGAGCACCGCCTCGAGACCCCAGAAGTACACGAGCAGGGGCGCTGCGGCCGCCGCGACCACGGCGATCCATTCGACCACCTTGAGCGCGCCGTCGCCCACGTACATGCGGATGAACTCGAACGCACAGATGCCCGCCATGAGCGCCACCAGGATGGCGGTCGCCAACGGGTGGATGAACAGGCAGCCCAGCACCAGCACCGCGTAGACGACGGCACTGGCCACGCGCGGCCCCAGATCGCTCAGCTTGCGCTTACCTTCCTCCTGTGTCGCCATGGGTGCCTCCTAGACGCCGCCGAAGCGACGGTTGCGATGCTGGAAGTCCAGGATGGCCCGAAGGAGCTCGTAGCGGTCGAAGTCCGGCCAGAGCGTGGGGGTGATGTACATCTCGCTGTAGGCGATCTGCCAGAGCAGGAAGTTGGAGATGCGGCACTCGCCACTGCTGCGGATGAGCAGGTCGGGGTCGGGCATGCCGGCGGTGTACAGGTTGGCGGAGATGTCATCGAAACCGATGGATGCGGGGTCGAGCAGACCATCCTTCGCCTGCTGGGCGAGCTTGCGGGTGGCGTCCAGGATCTCCGCACGGCCACCGTAGTTGACCGCCAGCGCGAGCGTCATGCCCGTGTTCGCGGCAGTGCGCTCCGTGGCTTCCTGGAAGGCCTCACGGGTGGCCTTGGGCAGACTCGCCATGTCGCCCAGGAAGCGCACGCGCACGTGTTCTTCGTCCAAGCCCTTGAGCTCCGCGAGCATGGTCTTGGCGAAGAGCACCATCAGGCCGTCCACTTCCGCCTTGGGTCGGTTCCAGTTCTCGGTGGAGAAGGAATACAGCGTGAGATACCGCACGCCTATGTCGTTGGCCGCGGTGATGCACTCGCGCACGGCCTTGATGCCGGCCTTGTGGCCCGCACTGCGCGACATGCCGCGGGCCTTGGCCCAGCGACCGTTGCCATCCATGATGACGGCGATATGCTGCGGCACCCTCGACTCATCGAAGGCGCTCGCGTCGATGTCCGCGGGGATCGCGGGGAATACCTCCTGGAAGCTGCCCTTGATAGCCAAGGCTAGACCTCCATGACCTCGGCTTCCTTCGCCTTGAAGGTCTCATCGACCTTGGCGATGAACTTATCCGTGAGCTTCTGGATCTCGTCCTGCGCACGGTGCATGTCGTCTTCGCTTATCTCGCTGGCCTTCTTGGCCTTCTCGAGCTTGGCATTGGCGTCACGACGTGCGTTGCGCACGGCGGTGCGGGTGGTCTCGGCCATGTTCTTGCACTGCTTGACCAGCTCGCGGCGGCGCTCCTCGGTGGGAGCCGGGAAGGGCAGGCGGATCACGAAGCCATCGTTGCTGGGGGTGATGCCCAGGTCGCTGGCCATGATGGCCTTCTCCATGGCGCGCAGGATGCTCTTATCCCAAGGCTCCACCACCAGCAGATGGGCCTCGGGCACCTTGACGCCCGCCAGCTGCGTGATGGGGGTGGGAACGCCGTAGTACTCCACTTGGATGTGGTCCAGCATGCGAGCGCTGGCACGGCCGGTACGGATGCGGGAGTAGTCGGATGCGAGGGCGTTGATGGCCTTCTCCATGCTCTCCTCAGCTTCGAAATAGGTCTCCTCGATCATCTTGGTCTCCTTGCTCGACGATTACTGGAACGAAACGACGGTGCCCACGGGCTCGCCACGCAGCGCGCGGGCGATGTTGCCCTCGACGCCAAGGTTGAAGACGATGATGGGCATCTTGTTATCCATGCACAGGGCGGTGGCGGTGGAATCCATCACGTGGAGCTCCTTGGCCAGCACCTCGCTGTAGCTGATGGTGTCGTACTTGACCGCATCGGGGTTCTTCTTGGGGTCGTCGCTGTAGACGCCATCCACCTTGGTGGCCTTCATGATGCAGTCGGCATCGATCTCGCAGGCACGCAGGGCGGCCGCGGTGTCGGTGGTGAAGTAGGGATTGCCGCTACCGGCGGCGAAGATGACCACGCGGCCCTTCTCCAGATGCCTGATGGCACGACGGCGGATGTAGGGCTCGCAGCACTGGCGCATCTCGATGGCGCTCTGCACGCGGGTGTCCACGCCGATGGCCTCGAGCGCCTGCTGCAGGGCAAGCGCGTTCATGACGGTGGCGAGCATGCCGATGTAGTCCGCCTGCGAACGATCCATGCCCTGGGCGCTGGCGGCCAGACCACGGAAGATGTTGCCGCCGCCCACCACGATGGCGAGCTCGAGCTCGTCGCTCACGACATCCTTGATCTGGGCGGCAAGGGAGTCCAGCACCTTGGGGTCGATACCATAGCCGGCGTCGCCCATCAGGGCCTCGCCGGAAAGCTTCAGCAGGACGCGCTTATAACAGAATCCACTCATATGACCGCCTCGTGTACGTTGGTTGCCGGTGTTGGCGCATAGCTACGGGAAGGATAGCAGAAATACAACACGTACGCAAAAAAGGATGGCATGGCCAGTGACCATGCCATCCTGTATGGCAGATGAACGATGCGGTTTAGAGGGCTTCGCCCAGCTTGAAGCGCTTGAAGCTGACGACGCTGATCTGATCGTCGACGGCCTTGGAAACGCCCTTGAGGTAGTCGGCCACGGGGGTGTCGGGGTCCTTGACGAAGCCCTGCTCGAGCAGGCAGAAGGACTTGTAGTACTTCTGCATCTGGCCCAGGGCGATCCTCTCCTGGATGGCGGCGGGCTTGCCGGTAGCGGCGGCCTTGGCCTTGTAGATTTCCATCTCGTGCTCGACGACGTCGGCGGGCACGGCCTCACGGGAGACGGCCACGGGGTCGGCAGCGGCGACCTGCATGCAGACGTCCTTGCCGGCGACCTGGAAGGCCTCGGTGAAAGCGGTCTCGGGCTTGTTGAAGGCGAACTCAACGAGGACGCCCATCTTGCCGCCCAGGTGGATGTAGCTGGCCACGGCACCGGTGCCGGCGACGGCGATACGGGCGAAGCGGGAGATCTGCATGTTCTCGCCGAAGATGTGGATGGCCTCGGTCAGAGCCTCACCAACGGTCTCGCCATTGCCGGCGTCAGCGGCCTTGAGTCCCTCGACATCAGCGGCGTCGGCCAGAGCGGCGGCCTTGGCGATACGGGCGGCGAAAGCCTTGTACTTCTCGTTGCCGCCCACGAAATCGGTCTCGCAGTTGACCTCGACGACAGCAGCGACCTTGCGGTCCTCGGAGACGAACGTGGAGCAGGTACCCTCGTTGGTGGCACGGCCGGCCTTCTTGACGGCGGCGGCCAGACCACGGGTGCGCAGGACGTCGACGGCCTTGTTCATGTCGCCATCGGCCTCGATGAGGGCCTTCTTGCACTCCATCATGCCAGCGCCGGTCATCTCACGGAGTTCCTTGACTTGTGCAGCGGTGATTGCCATTGTTCCTCCAAACGTGTGGGGTTGGGTGTCTTGTGCGCGCCGGGCTGGGGAGCCCGGCGTTTCGGGCGAAGGTGGATGCTACTCGACGACGGCGACGGGAGCGTCAGCCTCAGCGGGGGCCTCGGCGGCCATCTCCTCGGCGGTGACCTCGACGTTCTTGGCGGCCACGACGGCGTCGGCCATGAGCTGGCACATCAAGTCGACCGAACGGATGGCATCGTCGTTGCTGGGGATGCCGTAGTCGGTCTCGTCGGGATCGGCGTTGGTGTCGAGCATACCGATGATCTGGACGCCCAGACGACGGGCCTCGGCGATGGCGATGGCCTCACGCTTGGTGTCGACCACGAAGACGGCGGTGGGGACGCCCTTCATGCCGCGGATACCGTTCAGGTTGGTCTGCAGCTTGACGAGCTCCTTCTTGAGCACGATCTGCTCCTTCTTGGGAAGCAGGGCCATACGACCGTCGGCGATCATGGCCTCGAGCTCCTCCATGCGGTTGATGCGCTCCGTGATGGTGGTGAAATTGGTGAGCATGCCGCCCAGCCAGCGCTGGTTCACATAGGGCATGCCGCAACGCTCGGCGGCGGACTGGATGGATTCCTGAGCCTGCTTCTTGGTGCCCACGAACAGCAGGGTGCCACCCTTGGCAGCCATGTCGTAGACATAGGAGTAGGCCTTGTCCATCTCGATGAGGGTCTTCTTGAGATCCAGGATGTAGATGTCGCCGCGGGAGGTGAAGATGTACGGCTTCATCTTGGGGTTCCAGCGACGGGTCTGATGCCCGAAGTGGACACCCGCGTCGAGCAGGGTGTTGATGGTGATGACGTTGGACATGCTCTTTCCTTTCGTTCGTTGTGCCTCTGCCGCGCTTCATCCCATGACCCACAATCCCCGGCCCATCCTGGACGGGGACCACTGGCAGGCATGGTCCACGCAGCATGTGTGATGAGTGAAACCGTTGTATCCTAGCAAAGCCCGGGGCACAACACAAGAGAACCCGCCGGATTCCGGCGGGTTCTGCGGATGAATGCTTGTGGGGAGCGGTGGGTGGCTTCTAGTCCATCCAGATGCCATCGGTGGAATCGAGGCGGCGCTTGGTGCCATCTGCGAAGGTGACCTCCCAGATGCTGTAGTCGATGTACTCCTCATCCTCTTCCTCGTAGTCCTCCTCGATGACGTCGAACTCCTCTTC
>JAFRFV010000225.1 GCA_017434185.1 Coriobacteriales bacterium | reverse complement strand
CTTCGTGGACTTCGTCAAGCGTCAACTGCTGGAGGACTACACCGTCAACGAGATCTTCAAGGGCGGTTGGACCGTCTACACCACCTTGGACATGAACCTGCAGGCAGCAGCCGAATGGTCCTGCTACCGGGCACTCGAGGGGCAGGCGGATGACTTGGAAGTCGCGCTGTGCTCCGTCGATCCCGATACCGGCTACATCGTGGCCATGTTCGGCGGCAAGGACTACTACAGCGACCAGTACAATCTGGCCACCCAGGCGCATCGCCAATGCGGTTCGAGCTTCAAGATGTTCACGCTCACCTGCGCCGTCGAGGAGGGCATGTCACCCGGCACCATGTTCAACGGCAGCAGCCCCATGACCATCAACGGCTGGACCGTGGCAAACGCGAGCAGCGGCAACTACGGTTCCATCTCGCTGGAAGCCGCCACCTGGTACTCACTCAACACCGTGTACGCCCAGCTCATCGACCAACTGGGTCCCTCCAAGGTGGTCGATGTGGCACATCGTATGGGCATCACGAGTCCGCTGGGCAACCATGATGCGATCACCCTGGGCACGGAAGGCGTCACCTGCCTCGAGATGGCCAGCGCCTTCGGCACCCTGGCCACCGGCGGTACCCACGTGGAACCCATCTGCATCACCAAGATCGTCGATCGCAACGGAAACGTGATCTACGAAGCCGACCCCGCCCGCACCGAAGCCATCTCCCCCGAGACCGCCTATGCGGTCACCAAGGTGCTCGAGGGCGACATCACCCGTGGCACCGCGAGCCGCGCACGCCTTGCCAACGGTCAGGAAGCCGCTTGCAAGACCGGAACCACCCAGGATTATCGCGACGCCTACTTCGTGGGCTACACTCCGCAGCTCTCCACCGCCATCTGGATGGGCACCCGCGTGGAGCGCACCAACATCCGCGTGAACGGCAGCCTCATCTACGGTGGTACCGTTTGCGCCCCCATCTGGAAGAACTACATGGACTGGGCACTCGATGGCGCGGACTTGGAGTACTTCCCCACCGCCGCGACCCCCAACTACCACCTGCAGAACACCAGTCCGTACAAGCCGGTGACCACGGAAGAAGTCACGGTCTACGAGTACAGCGACACCGTGCCCAAGGACGAGGAGATCAGGCGCGAGGAGAAGGAAGAGAACTACGTCAAGACCATCACGATCTACATCTCCTTGGGTCCCGATCCCGCAAGCAACCCCGGTGGCGGTGACAATCCCGGCGGCGACAACCCCGGTGGCGGTGACAATCCCGGCGGCGGCGAGGGCGGCGGTGAAGGCGGATCCGGTGAGGGCGGCGGCGCGTAGCGTCGCAGTAAGATGAATGAGCAGAGGCCCTTATCCACTATGGATAAGGGCCTCTTGGTATGTGCTATGGATAAGCGCTTACAGGGCTGCAGCGAGAGCTTGATCGGCGGCGAGCTGCTGGGCGGCCTGCTCCAGCTGCGTGGCAACGGCTGCATGACCGGTCCCACCTGCGGTGGTGCGACGGGCCACGATCGCGTCGATATCCACGGCCTTCACGGCATCGGTGGCGAAGTAGCTCGAGTGCTCCGCGAGCTCGGCGGGGCTCAGGGATTGCAGGGTGCGGCCCATCTTCTCGCACTTGAGCACGAGCTCGCCCACGATCTCGTGCGCCTGGCGGAAGGGCACGCCCTTGCCCACCAGGTAGTCCGCCAGATCCGTGGCGGCCATGAAACCGCACTCGGCGTCCTCGCGCATACGCTCCCTGTTCACCTTCATGGTGCTCACCATGCCGGTCATGCAGTGCAGACAGTCGCAGACGGTCTCCACGGCATCGAAGACGCCTTCCTTGTCCTCCTGCATGTCCTTGTTGTAAGCCAGGGGCAGCGACTTCATGACCACCAGGATGCCCATCAGGTCGCCCACCACACGTCCGGTCTTGCCACGCGTGAGCTCGGCGAAATCCGGGTTCTTCTTCTGGGGCATGATGGAGGAACCAGTGGAGTACGCATCGTCCATGCGGATGAAGCGGAACTCGCTCGTACTCCACAGGATGAGCTCCTCGGAGAGACGCGAGAGGTGGATCATGCACACGCTGCAGGCATAGGCCAGGTCCATGAGGTAGTCGCGGTCGGAGACCGCATCAAGCGAGTTCTTGGAGACCTCCTTGAAGCCCAGCTGCTGGGCCACGTAGTCGCGGTCGAGCGGATACGTGGTACCCGCCAGAGCGGCGCTGCCCAGCGGCAGCACGTCGGCGGCGTCATAGGCTGCCAGGATGCGTTTGAAGTCGCGCGTGAGCATCCAGTAGTAGGCCAACATGTGATGGGAGAAGAGCACCGGCTGCGCCAGCTGCAGATGGGTGTAGCCGGGCATGACGACGCCCATGTTGTCCTGAGCGACCTTGAGCAGGCACGCGCGAAGTTCCAGGACCTTTTCAGCCAGAGCCTGACACAGGTGCTTGGCATACAGATGCGTATCGCAGGCCACCTGGTCGTTGCGGCTGCGGCCAGTGTGCAGGCGCCCACCAGCCGCCCCGATGTCGCGGGTGAGCTGGCTTTCGATGGACATGTGGATGTCCTCGTCGTTGATGTCGAAGACGAAGTCGCCGGCCTCGATGCGCTCCCCTATCGCCAGCAGACCCCGCTCGATGGCCTCCACGTCATCCATGCTGATGATGCCCTGCTTGCCCAGCATGCGGGCATGGGCGATGGAGCCCTGGATGTCCTCACGCCAGAACTTGCGATCCACCGGCAGCGACGCGCCGAACTCCATGGTGAAGCGCTCGGGAGAGCGCTCGAAGCGCCCTCCCCACAGTGCCTTGTTCTCCCCTGCCATGGCGACTAGATCTCGCCGTCGCGGCCGACCTTGCGGCGCTGACGTGCCCAGACCTTGGTGGGCAGACCGTGGAGCTCGATGAAGCCCTTGGCGGCGGAGTGATCGAAGGCGTCGGCGGCATCGTAGGTGGCCAGGCTGTAGTCATACAGGCTGTACTCGCTGCGACGACCCACGGTGACGCAGGAGCCCTTGAAGAAGCGCAGGCGCACATCGCCGGTCACCAGACGCTGGGTGGTGGCACAGAAGCCGTCCAGGGCCTCCTTGAGCGGCGAATACCACAGGCCGTTGTAGACCAGGGTCGCCCACTTCTGCTCGACCTCGAGCTTGTAGTGCAGCAGCTCACGCTCCAGGCACAGGTCCTCCATGGCCTTGTGGGCCTGGATGAGGGCCAGCGCACCGGGAACCTCGTAGCACTCGCGGGACTTCACACCGATCAGACGGTTCTCGATCATGTCGATGCGGCCGAAGCCGTTGCGTCCGGCGATCTCATTCATGGCCAGGATGATGTCCATGAAGCTCATGGGCTCGCCATTGAGCGCGCAGGGGATGCCCTGATCGAAGCTGATGATCACGTACTCGGCCTCGTCGGGGGTCTGCACGCGAGCGTCGTTGGTGAGGGTGTAGATGTCCGCCGGGGGCTCCTGCCAGGGATCCTCCAGGATGCCGCACTCGATGGCGCGACCCCACAGATTGTCATCGATGGAGTACGGGGACTTCTTGGTGGTGGGCACCGGCACGCCATGCGCGGCGGCCCATTCCATCTCCTCGTCACGGGTGCGCAGATCCCACTCGCGCACAGGGGCGATGATCTCGATGTCCGGATCGAGAGCCTTGATGCCAACCTCGAAACGCACCTGGTCGTTGCCCTTACCGGTGCAACCGTGGGCGATGTACTTGGCACCGTACTGGTGCGCGACTTCCACCAGATGCTTCACGATGATGGGACGGGAGAGAGCAGAGACCAGCGGGTACTTGTTCTCGTACATGGCGTTGGCGGCCAGCGCCTTGGACAGGAAGTCGTTGACGAACTCCTCACGCATGTCGATCACGATGGATTCGACGGCACCGATCTGCAGGGCCTTCTGACGCACGTACTCGAGGTCCTGGCGCTCCTGGCCCACATCACCGGCGACGCAGATGACGTCGAGGCCCTTCTCCTCCATGAGCCACTTGATGCAGACGGACGTGTCCAGACCGCCGGAATAGGCCAGGATGACTTTCTCCCTACTCATTTCGAAATCCCTTTCTCTCGAAGGATGGAAACCGTATTCGCGAGCCCCTACTTGAGGCTGAGCAACTTGTTGATGGTGCGCTCGAAGGCCTCCGCGCCTTCGACGCTGCGGCCGATGACCAGGATGGTGTCGTCGCCGGCGATGGAACCCATCACGTCCGGCAGGGCCGCATCATCCAGAGCCGCTGCGACCGTGTTGGCACTACCGGGGGCGCTCTTGATCACCACCAGGTTGCCACTGCGGTCGATGCCGCTCACCAGGTCCGTGACCATGCGCTGCATGCGCAGGTCCTCGGCCAGCACATAGACGCCCTCGGGCAGCTTGCGCAGACCGATCTCGTTGATGTCGCGGGAGACGGTGGCCTGCGTGCACTTGTAGCCACGCGCGTTCAAGATATCCACCAACTCCCGCTGGGTTCGCACATCCATCGTGCGAACGATGTCGCGGATCTCCTGCTGACGATCGTTGTGGTTCTTCATCGTTCGCTCCCCTTGAAATCCTCGTCGGTCATGAGCAGGAAGAGCAGTGCCTTCTGCGCATGCAGACGGTTCTCCGCCTCGTCGTAGATGCACGACCAGGGGCCGTCCATGACCTCGTCGGTCACTTCCTCGCCACGATGCGCGGGCAGGCAGTGCAGGAAGATGGCGTCGGGATCGGCGTAGGCCATGAGCTGCTCGTTCACCTGGAAGCCCTGGAAGGCGGCCAAGCGGATGACGTGCTCGGCCTCATCGCCCATCGAGGTCCAGGTGTCCGTGATCACAACGTCGGCACCACGCACAGCCTCAACGGGGTCGTTGCCGATCTTGATGACGGCACCGGTTTCCGCAGCCAGCTCGCGGCATTCCTCCACCAGCTCCGGGTCGCAGGCGTAGTCCGGCGGCGTGGCCACACGGATCTCACAGCCCGCCATCGCGGCGCCCTCCAGGTACGTGTTGGCCATGTTGTTACCGTCGCCCACGTAGGCCATCTTGATGCCCTCCAGGCTCCCCTTGTGCTCCTGGATGGTGAGCAGGGCGGCCAGCACCTGGCAGGGATGGAACATGTCGGTGAGGGCGTTCACGATGGGGATGCTCGCCCAATCGGCCAGCTCCTCCACCTTCTCCTGCTCGAAGGTGCGGATCACGATGGCATCCACGCAGCGCTCCAGCACGAGCGTGGTATCCTGGATGGTCTCACCACGCGAGAAAGCGGAGTTGCCATCGTTCATGATGATGGGATGGGCACCCAGACGATG
>JAFRFV010000224.1 GCA_017434185.1 Coriobacteriales bacterium | reverse complement strand
GCCGGCAAGAAGCGCATGAAGGCCATCGGTAGTGTCGAGGTGCCGCAGGAGGCCTTCATGGCCATCCTCAAGGTGGACGAGTAGGCGTGTGCGCCACGCGCGACATCAAGCATCTTCTCGATAGGGGTCGCATCTGGCTCGCTCCCATGGCCGGGGTGAACGACCCCGTCTTCCGTGGCCTCTGTTTGGAGCAGGGTGCTGCGCTCACGTATACGGAGATGATAAGCGCCAAAGGTCTCATGTATGGCAGCGACGGCAGCGCCGATCTCCTTACCCTCGCCCCCGGCGAGGCGTCCTGCGCCGTACAGCTCTTTGGCGACGACCCCCGGGTGATCACGCGCGAAGCGCTCCGCATTCAGGAGGAATGGGGCGATGCGCTCGCACTGCTCGACGTGAACATGGGTTGTCCGGTGCGCAAGGTCGTGAAGAACGGAGAAGGCAGCGCGCTCATGCGGGATCCTGTGCTCGCACAACGTATCGTCTCGAGCTTGAGTGAAGCACTCGATGTGCCCGTGACCTGCAAGTTCAGGTCCGGATGGGATGCGGAGCACATCTGCGCCGTCGATTTCGCGAAACGCATGCAGGAAGCAGGTGCGAGTGCGATCGCGGTCCATCCGCGAACCACCGCACAGCTCTATTCGGGCAAGAGCGATTGGAGCATCCTCTCCCGCGTGAAGGAAGCCGTCGACATCCCCGTCATAGGCAGTGGAGACCTCTTCTCACATGATGATTGCGAGCGCATGTTCACGACCTGTTGTGTGGACGCCGTCATGGTGGCCCGTGGAGCGCAGGGCAATCCCTGGATCTTCAACGGTCATCAAGCCACTGCTGTGGATAAGTGCCGCATGGCCCTGCGGCACGAGCGCGGTCTTGCAGCGATGATGGGGGAGCGGGCTCTGGGGAAGCTTCGCAAGCACATGGCCTGGTATCTCACCGGATTGCCCCATGCCACGAGTGTCCGCGACCAGGTGATGCGCATCGAGAGTATCGACGAACTCGACTCCTTCATCTGCGAGTTGGAGGATCGGATGCAGGCGTTGGAGCGAGGGGAGTAACGATGTCCGATCCACTGCTCGAAGCTGCGGAATCGCTCCTGCCCGGTGATGGTATCGAGGGCCTCTACCTGCACGTACCCTTCTGCCGCAAGCGCTGTTCGTACTGCGCCTTCCACAGTCAGGCCCTGCCGCAGGATGATCAGCTCCTTGATGACTACGCGCTCGCGTTGTCGAATCGGGTGCGTCGACTCTCCAAAGCGGGCTTGCTCGGCGATCTCAGGACCATCTACCTTGGCGGGGGCACGCCCAGCTTCCTGGGAGCGCGGCGCTTATCCGGGCTCATCTACATGATCTCGCTGCGGGTGAACCTGCATGATGACACCGAGTTCACGCTGGAACTCAACCCGGATTCATTCGACCGTGCGCTGTTGAAGGACCTGTGGGCGCTGGGTGTGAACCGCTACAGCGTGGGCGTCCAGAGCTTCGATGATGCCGTGCTCAAGCGTCTTGGCCGTATCCATGATGCAAACAAGGCCCTTGATGCCATCGACATGCTCAGGGAACGTGATGCCAACTTCTCCGTCGATCTGATCTGCGGTATCCCCGGTCAGAGCATGGCGTCGTGGGAGGAGAGCCTGCAGCGGGTGATCGACCTGGGCGTTCCGCATGTGAGCGTCTATCCCCTGAGCATGGAGGAGGGCACACCTTTCGCGCATGCGGTCGAGAGCGGGACCATGCCCCTGCCCGACGATGACCTGGCGGCCGACATGATGCTGCTCGCACACGATATGCTGCAGGATGCAGGGCTCCATCATTACGAGGTGGCGAGCTATGCTCGCCCCGGCTTCGAGTCCCGCCACAACCTCTCATACTGGAAGGGTGCCCAATACCTGGGCCTTGGCAGTTCCGCAGCGAGCATGCTGCGTAAGGCGAACCTCGAGGCGCTTCTGGACAGCGGGATATTGGCGGTGGAGGGTGATGGAGCCGCGCTCGATGGCATAGGGGCGCATGACAGCCTTCGCCTCGTCTGCCAACAGGATGCGACATCCATCGCCCGCTCCCTTGGCGATGTACCCATGCTCGTGGATCTCGAGCATCTCGACCTGCGTTCCTCCGTCATCGAGCAGATCATGCTCCGTATGCGTCTCTTCGAAGCGCTCGACCCCGCCTGGCTGCCGGTGCTGGATGCCGCGGTTCCCAAGCTCCTGGAAACCCTCGAGACGTTGAGGAGAGAAGGACTCCTTGACGAGCGTTTCGTCCCCACGGGCAGAGGGTGGCTTCTTGGGAACAGGATCTACGGCAGCATCTGGGACCTCGCTTGATGCCGTTCGAGCGCCGACCTTCGAATCTGAGTGACACTTGTTCAACAAGCTCGACCGTCGCATTCTGGCACTCGTAGAATCAGTCTGCTAAAGCGAATGGTGGATGCCGCGTTGCTGCTGTATCATCATCGTTCGGTCGATTGTCCCAAGTGGTGGAAGGTGTCTGGAAGGAATGCTCAGCGAGCGTAGACAGAGGATCCTCGAGGCTCTGGTGAACGAGTACATCTCATTCGCCATCCCCGTGGGTAGTCGTACGCTCGTCGACCGCTATGACCTTGGCGTGAGCCCCGCGACCGTACGCAACGAACTCGCCGAACTGGAAGGGGAGGGTTACGTCTCCTCTCCGCACACATCCGCAGGCCGCATCCCCACCGACTACGGTTACCGCTCCTTCGTCGACCATCTCATGAGCGACCCGGTTGTCTTCGATCTCACGCAGGATCAGAACGCCTCCCTTGCGAACAAGGGTGCTCAACTCGATGATGTGGTGAAGGACGCCTGCGTCGCCCTGTCCCATCTCACCAGCTGCCTTGCCGTCGCACTCGCTCCCAGTCTCTCGAAGGTCTCGCTCAAGCACCTGAGCTTCGTCCAACTGAGCGCGCGCCGCGCCATCATCATCCTCGTTACGCTCGATGGTCGCGTGCTGAGCAGCCAAGTCGACTTCCCCCAGGACGTCGACCAGGAGCGGCTCCATGGTCTCGAACTGCTCTTCAACAGCGCTTTCGCCGGTCAGAGCATGATCGAGATCTGCAATGCGTCGAGTGACTCGCTCCTGCTCGCCGCGCATGACCCCATGGCCGGTCTGCTCCTGGGGGCCCTCATGGACCTTCTCGCGGGTGAGAGCCAGACCAAGATGCACCAGCAGGGTATGGGTGCGCTCCTTGCCCAGCCTGAATTCAAGGATGCCACCCAGGCTGTGCCCCTTGCCCTCGCCCTTGAGGACGAGATCCGCTTGGCCCAGCTCCTGGGCGATGTTCTGGGATCGGATGGTCCGGTTGTGCGCATCGGCCATGAGAACATGTCGCCCGGGATGGATGGTGTGTCCGTTGTCGCTCGCTCGTACCGCTATGGGAGCTCCAACGGTATCATCGCCGTCGTCGGTCCCACTCGAATGGATTATGCCCGCGCCCTCGCGGCGGTCAATCATACATCGGCCCTCATAGAAGAGGCTCTGTAGGAGGTTTCGTATCGTGGCTAACAAGGATTACTACCAGATCCTGGGAGTATCGAAGGATGCAACGGAGGATGAGATCAAGAAGGCCTTCCGTAAGAAGGCCCGTGAGCTGCATCCCGACGTGAACCAGGCACCCGATGCCGAGGAGCGCTGCAAGGAGGTCACCGAGGCCTACGACGTGTTGTCCGACTCGCAGAAGCGCGCCCAGTACGATCGCTTCGGTACCGTGGGTGGGCCCTCTGGCGGTGGCTATGGTGGCTACCAGAGTGTCGACTTCAGCGATATCTTCGGTGGCGGCTTCGGTATGGGCGATATCTTCTCGAGCTTCTTCGGCGGCGGTGCTCCCGGTGGAGCGCGCGTTCGTCGTGAGGGTCGTGACATGGGCGTTGGCCTGCGTCTCACGCTCGAAGAGGTCGCGACCGGCGTTGCCAAGGAGATCGTCTACGACCGCCTCGCTCCCTGTGAGGAATGCGGCGGGACCGGTGCAGCAAATGGTGGTAAGTCGGTCGATTGTCCCTCCTGCCACGGCACAGGCCGTGTGGTGACCGTCCAGCGCACCTTCCTGGGCGATGTCCAGAGCGCCACGACCTGCCCCGATTGCCACGGTGTGGGCAAGGTCATCGACAACCCCTGCCCTGAATGTGATGGTCAGGGCCGTGTGCCCGATCGCTGCCGTGTCACGGTTGACATCCCCAAGGGCATCCGCGATGGTCAGCAACTCCGTCTGGTGGGCTACGGCGAGGCCGGCTTGAATGGTGCCACCGCCGGTAATCTGATCGTGACCGCCCGCATCGAGGACCATGAGTACTTCAAGCGTGATGGTGACAATCTGCGCACCCGCGCCAGCATCTCCATCGCACAGGCCGCCCTGGGCGCGGACATCAACATCAGCGGCATCATGCCCGGCGAGATCGTGAGTGTCCACATCCCCGAAGGCTGCCAAGCCGAGCAGGTCATCAAGGTGCGTGGTAAGGGCATGCCCAAGTTCCGCAGTGAGACCCGCGGCGACCTTCTGGTGCACATCGAGATAGTCGTGCCCAAGAATCTCACGCGCCGTCAGCGTGAACTGCTCGAACAGCTCGCAGCCGAATTGGGTGATGGCGTCTCCTCCAAGCGCACGCCGTTCCAGCGTCTGCGCGACGTCCTCTCGTAAGGCGCGCGACCATGTCGTATCCGCAGTTCTTCGCTGAGTCCGTCCTTGCCACCGCCAACGTGTTCACGGCGGTTCTCGAGCCGGAGGAATCGCGCCACATCAAAGTGCGTCGTATCAAGCCCGGTGAGCGCATCTGCGTCTCCACTCAGGACAAACGTTACGAGGTCAGCTTCGTGAAGCTCGAGGGCGAGGTGCTGGTGGGTTCCGATGTGCGGATCCTGCCCGAGCCGGAAAGGCCGCATATCGCGCTGTTCCAGGGAGTCTCGAAGGGTGAGCGCTTCGACTTGGTCGTACGCGTCGCAACGGAACTGGGCATACCGGAACTGTATCCTCTCATGAGCGAACGCTGCATCGTGCAGTTCGAGAACCAGCAGAAGGCAAGGACCAAGCAGCGTCGCTGGGAGGCCATCGCACTTTCCGCCGCCAAGCAGAGCGGCATCACCCGCCCCATGACCGTGTACGCCCCCATAGATCTCGACACAGCCATCGTCGCTGCCCAGATGTATGACCTCGTGGTCGTGGCCTGGGAGGAGGCGGGGGAATTCTCCTTGCGTCAAGCGATCGAGGATGCCGGCCCGGGTGCCAGCGTTGCCCTGTTCATCGGCCCTGAAGGCGGGTTCAGCTTCCGCGAGATAGAGCGCCTCCAGGCAATCGGTGCCAAGGTCATAACCCTTGGCGACACCATCCTGCGAACCGAGACCGCCGGCATCGTGGCATCAGCTCTCCTCTCATACGAGCTGGGAGGGCTGGGGAACCGCCGATGAGCGAGTCGCCCCGCTTCCACATCCATAATCTGGGCTGCCGCGTCAACCGCGTCGAGTCGGATTCGATCGCCGCTGGGCTCATCGCCGCGGGGGCGCAGCCGGCTGAGCCACAGGATGCGGCGCTTATCATCGTGAACACCTGCACCGTTACCGCGGAAGCGGACAGCAAGACCCGCAAGAGCGTGCGTGGTCTGTTGAAACGGGCCCCTCAGGCACAAGTCATCTGTACGGGATGCAGCGCCGTCATGAATCCCAGCTTCTATGCCGCTCTGGGTCCGCGTATCAGTGTCATCGCTGATAAGGACTCCGTTCTCGCTGCATCGTGTGAGCTCCTGGGCTTGGATCTGCCCCCGGTGGATGCGTTCTCCCGTGTGGGCACCGGCTTCATGGCGCGAGCGGGCATCAAGGTGCAGGACGGATGCGACAACGACTGTAGCTTCTGCATCGTACGCAAGGCCCGCGGGGCGGCGCGTTTCCGCAACCGCGATTCGATCATCGAAGAGGCAAAAACAGCCCATGTGGCGGGAGTGGGCGAGTTGGTACTCACGGGAATCAACCTGGGCACGTATCCCGATCTGCCCGGCCTCATCCAGGATGTGCTCGATGCAACAGCCGGAGAGCCCCTGCTGCGTCTTCGCTTCTCGTCCATCGAACCCCAGGATGTGAGTGAATCGTTGCTGCAGGTCATGGCGGATGCGGGTCCAAGGGTCTGCCACTATCTGCACATGCCGCTCCAATCGGGCTGCGATCGAACCCTCACGGAGATGAACCGTCACTACTGCTGCGCTGACTATGAGCGCATCGTCTGCGCTTGCCGTGAATATCTGCCCGATCTCGCGCTCGCCTGTGACCTCATGGTGGGCTTCCCTGGTGAGAGCGACGCTGACTTCGCACGGTCCCTGGCCTTCTGCGAGCGCATGGGGTTCTCCCGAATGCATCTCTTCCGTTACTCGATGCGTCCCGGGACTCCGGCGGCATCCCGGAAGGACCAGGTGAGTGCCCAGGTCAAGGCCCAGCGGGCCGAAGCAATGCACGGACTCGCGTCACGTATGCGTCGTGACGACCAGGCAGCACGCGTGGGTGCGCATGAGTTCCTCGCCGTGGAGCGCGTCGATCGCCAGGGGAGTGCGCTTATCGTCAAGGGAACCCTGGGCTGCTTCCATGAGGGTCTCCTGACGCTCGAACACGGCAACCTGCTTCCCCGTGTTGGCGCTCTCGTTCCTGTACGCATCGTGGGACTTGGCGATGACATCCTGCTATGCGACTGTGATTCTGATACCATATAGGGCAGCTATCGTCGCCGTACTCCCAACATCTTGGAGTGCGTGACGCAAACGATGACCACGAAAGGAAGCTGCTCTTTGGATAGCCCAGCTCAGGTTCGCATCACCCTGCCGGATGGCATCGACCAATCCCGGCTCCTGGGGCCGCACGATTCCATCCTCCGCGCCCTCGAATCCCGTCTCCAAGTGCACGCCATCGCCCGCGGTGACAGCATCCAACTCTCCGGCAGTCCGCAGGACGTGCAGGAGGGCACAACGCTCGTCTCCGACATGATCAAGCAGGTGCAGGACGGAGGTCGTATCACCATCGAATCGCTCGACCATGCCATCGACATCATCCGCGGTGGCGATTATGCGCCCTCCCAGTTGCGCGATGACGTCCTTCTCACCTACCGTGGCAAGGCCATACGACCCAAGACCAGTTGTCAGAAGGCCTATGTGGATGCCATCCGCAAGAACACCGTCACCTTCGCCATCGGCCCCGCCGGCACTGGCAAGACCTACCTGGCCATGGCCATGGCCATGGCGGCTTTGAAGCGCAAGGAGGTCGCGCGCATCGTGCTCACGCGTCCCGTGGTCGAGGCCGGTGAGAGCCTGGGCTACCTGCCGGGCACCATCAGCGAGAAGGTCGATCCCTACGTGCGCCCACTCTACGATGCGCTCTTCGACATGGTGGATGCGGAGAAGGGCAACCGCTTGGTCGACCAGAACATCATCGAGATCGCCCCGCTGGCCTACATGCGCGGACGCACCTTGAATGACAGTTTCGTGATCCTGGATGAAGCGCAGAACACCACACCCGAGCAGATGAAGATGTTCCTCACGCGTTTGGGCTTCGGTACCAAGATGGTCGTCACCGGCGATATCACGCAGATCGATCTTCCCAATGGCAGTTCTGGCCTGCGCACTGTGCGCGGGATCCTGGAAGGTATCCCCGATATCGCGTTCTGCGATCTCACCCCCAGGGACGTGGTGCGCCACTCATTGGTCGCCCGCATCGTTGCCGCCTATGACGAGGCCAACGAAGCCAAGGGTGGTACGTCGAAGAAGGAGCAGTAGCATGGATATCCAGATAGAAACGCGTTGCGACGGCATCACGTGGCCCGAGGAGGTCATCCGCGAACTCACGACTTTCGCCTTGGAGGCTGAGGAAGCCCCCGAGAACTGCGAGATATCCATCTCCCTCGTTGGTCTTGAGGAGATGACGCAACTCAACGAGCGCTATCGTGGCAAACAGGGTCCCACCGATGTGCTCTCGTTCCCCATCGACGACGTGTGGGACTTCCCGGAGGACGTGGAATCCGCTCCCATGCTGGGCGATATCGTGATCGCCCCCGAAGTCGCTGCCAAGCAGGCCCCCGAATATGGGAACAGTTTCGATGAGGAGATGAGCCTTCTGCTCGTTCATGGCATCCTCCATCTGCTGGGATACGATCACATCGATGATACAGAGGCTGAGGAGATGGAGGCACGCGAACGCGAGATCCTGGGTGAGTGGAAAGTGAAGTACCATGCCTGAGGGTAAGGGGCACGAGCCCTTCTCCAAGAGTCTTGGATATGCATGGCGCGGCTTCTGGAACGCTCTGTACCAGGAACGCAACCTGCGCATCCATCTTGTCATAGCGATCCTCGCCCTTCTGGCATGCGCGGCGCTGCGCGTGGCCTTCTGGGGCTGGGTCGTGGTCATCTGCCTGATCGGACTCGTCGTGGTGGCCGAACTCATCAACACCGCCATCGAAAGCGCGGTTGACCTGGCTTCTCCCCAGGAGCATCCCCTGGCCGGCCGAGCGAAGGATATCGCCGCGGCCGCCGTGCTCTTCTCCGCCCTGACCGCCGTGGTCGCTGGTCTGGCCATCTACCTGCATTCCTTCCTGCGTCTGATAGGGGTGCTGTGATGCTGGAGCAGATGGAGGATTTCAAGAGCGGTTTCGTCACCCTGGTGGGCAGGCCCAATTCCGGCAAGTCCACGCTGTTGAACGCGGTGGTGGGGGAGAAGATCGCCATTACCTCCAACACGCCGCAGACCACGCGCCATCGTCTGAGGGCGATCTACGATCGCGATGACCTGCAGATGATCCTGGTCGACACGCCGGGCCTTCACAAGCCCCACGATGCGCTGGGTGAGGAGCTCAACCATTCAGCCATCAAGGCACTCGAGGACGTGGACGTCGTCGCGATGCTCGTGGATGCCACGAAGCCGGCGGGCAAGGGCGATGCGTGGATCGCCGAACAGCTCGCTCAGGTGGACTGTCCGCGCATCCTGGTGGTCACCAAAGCGGATATCGCCACCCAGCAGCAGGTGGACGCGCAGATTGAGCGCATGCAGGAGATGCTCGATTTCGACGATGTGGTTGTCGTGTCCGCCAAGGACGGCTTCAATGTGAATGCCTTCATCGACACGGTCGCCAACTTCCTCCCGCCCGGCCCGCGTTGGTTCCCCAAGGACATGACCACCGATCAGCCCTTGGAGGTGTTGGTGGCCGAGTTCATCCGCGAGAAGATCCTCTATCTCACACACGATGAAGTCCCCCACTCCATCGGCGTGCAGACCGAGGAGATCAAGTACGACAAGGCCAAGAAGATGTACCGCATTTGGGCGGTCGTCTACACCGAGCGCGAGTCACAGAAGGGCATCATCATCGGCAAGGGTGGTGAACTCATCAAGCAGATAGGCAGCGATGCGCGTCAGGATCTCGAACGCATGTTGGGTAAGAAGGTCTTCCTGGACCTGTCCGTGAAAGTGAAGAAGGCTTGGCGTCGTGATGCCGCCCAGATCAAGCGCTTCGGTTACGGAGAAGGACTGTAGAAGTGCCCAACTATCCCGCCAGAGCCCTTGTACTCAAGAAGACGAAGCTCAACGAGAGCGATCTCATCATCACCTTCCTGGCCCAGGATGGTCGGCAGATACGTGCTGTCGCCAAGGGCGTACGCAAGCCCATGTCCAAGCTCTGCGGGATGCTCGAACTGGCCAGTGTGAGTGACCTGCTTTTCGCACAGGGCCGCAACCTTGACGTCGTCATCGAGGCCCGTCAGGTTGCGAACAACGAGGGATGCCGCTGCGATCTGGAACATACGGCCGCTGCGTCCTGTATCTGCGAGCTGCTCTCCAAGTTCTCACTCGAGGATGAACCCCAAGATAGGCTCTTCGCCATGAGCTGCAAGGCTTTGGAGGTGCTTGCGACAGCGCAGGGAGCGAACATCCAGCTTCTGGTCGCCGCCTTCATCGTCCAGGTCACCAGCCGTCTGGGCTATCGCCCGGATCTGCATGAATGCGTGCTCTGCGGACAGCAGGTGGAGCGTGCGCGCTTCTTCTCCTTCGAAGGGGGAGGGGTCATCTGCGGCGATTGCATGGGCTCCCTCGAGGGTTTCATGGACGACATGTACCCCCAGATCAGTTGGCTGGCATTCATGCTCGGGAGCACCTTCGATCGCATCGCCGGTTGCGATGTGGATGTATCGACCGCGGACACCATGCTTCATTTCACTGAACGCTGGCTGCATGAGCATACCGGCCTGCGTCTCAAATCCAGTGAATTGTTGCGACCATCGTTCTAGGAAGGGAAGCTGATTGATGCCATCAAAGAGTCGCAAGCCCATCTCATTCATTCTTACATTCGCTCTAGTTACTCAACTCTGCCCATTGAACGCTTTTGCGGCGAACGATGAAGGGGGCGCAACGAACGAGCCCATCGTCGTGACGGTCGACGAGACCGACGAGGGCAACGAGACGGCGGAGCCTTCGAACGAGACGAGCGATCCTTCAGGTGACGAGCCCTCTAAATCCTCCGGGAACGAATCGGGCGATCCCTCTTCCAATGAGACGATAGAGCCTTCGGGTAACGAGACCATAGAGCCGGAATCCCCGAGTGAGGGCGATGGGATCGTCGAGCCGGATGGCAACGAGCTTCTGGACAATGAGACGGAAGAGCTCGATGAGAACGCCACTCTCGAGAACGAGACCGAACCAGAGGAGGGGGAACCAGCTGAACTCTACGGGCTGAAGACCGATTACGCGGGCCAATCCACTCCCACAGAGGAATACGCCATCACCCGCGAGTTGATCGGCAACCGCGAGGAATTCGTGAAGCACTTCATGCTCGAGGACGGTCAATCGGTCGCTATCTCCTATCCCCAAGCGGTCCACTTCCAAAGGCAAGGTGAGTGGGAGCAGATCGACAACACACTGAAGGAGACGGATGGGGGATACCTCACGAATGCCGCCAACAGCTGGAAGGTACTGCTTCCTGTTGTCATCTCCGAGCAGAACGCCATCCATGTGGACAAGGGCGAGCATCGTATCAGCTTCTCCTTCGAAGGCGTGAAGGAAAGTGAAATCGAGGTCATCGAGGCACCCGAACCGGTCGATGCCTTCGATGCGGCGACCTGGGTCTCCTACGAGAGCGATGTGCGCTACGAGGGTGTGGCGGAAGGCATCGATCTGGAATACCAGGTGCTCTCCCATGAGCTGAAGGAGAACGTCGTCATCGAGAGCTTGGAGGTGCTCCCCGAATCCTTCGATTGGACCGTCACCGCGGAGGGCCTTACCTTCAAAGTGGGCGAGGAGGGTTCGCTCCTCTTCGTCGATGGCGACGGTGCGACCATCTTCGAACTGCCCGAACCCATCGCGTATGACGCCACCGGCTTTGATGCGAGCGATGTGGAGGTTTCCGTCGAGGACAAGGGCGAAGGCGTGTATCGCATCTCGTATGCGATCGATCGTGAGTGGGCATCCTCTCCCGACCGTGTCTGGCCCATCACGCTCGACCCAGGGGTCATATCCGAGCAATCCATCACCAACATCGATGATGCCTGCGCATACTCTTGGGAGCCCAACAGAACGACCGCATCCGATCGCTTCATGGTGATCGGCAAATCCTCGCATGGCCAGGGCCATGGCTTCATCCGCATCAACACGCTGCCCTATCTCTCTCCCTCCGACAACGTCACGACGACCTTCCTGCGCTTCTACGCTGAAGGCTACTCCCCCTGGGAAGACAGTGTCATGAAGATGCACATGGTCGATTCTGCCTCGACCGTGAACTACAACGCCATCACCTGGAACAACCAACCTTCCTACCAGGACCGCATCATCGAGTACAAGATCTTCTCCTCCTGGTACGGCTTCCACTACACCGACATCACCGAGGCTGTGAGGCAGTGGTATGCAGGTGAGGCGGTGAACAACGGTATCGCCATCGACTACGAGAACTACGATGTGAGCGTGAACGACTACGGAGTGCTCTACTCGGTGCAGTACTCCACCTACTACGCGCCGCGCCTCATCGTGAAGTACATCAGCTCGGCGGGACTCGATGATGCCTGGGACTACACATCGCAGGATGTGGGCCGCGCTGGTGTGGCCTACGTGCAGGATTCCACGGGCAACCTCATCATCTCGCGTACCGACATGGGTTTCGGGGGCTTCGAGATGCCCGCCTCCATGATCTTCAACTACGATCTCGCGAGCAAGGACCTGCAACTGGGCTACGGATATGGCTGGCGTGTCCAGTACGTGGGATGCGTCTACCTCGACTCATCGGGCGAGTACCCCGTCTACATCTGGACCGACGGGGACAGGACCGTGAAGTACTTCGCACAGTACTCGGATGGCTGGCATGACGAGATGGGGGAGGGATTGACCCTCACCATAAACTCCTCGGCCACAGGGGATCAGGAGAAATTCGTCATCAAGGACAAGTCCGACAACGCGCTTTGCTTCGATTCCTATGGCAGGCCGGTGCGTGTCGTGAAGGCGTATGGCAGTTCCGTCGAAGACTCGCTGCACATCTCCTATACCTCCGCTGGCAACCAGGTCTTCACCGTCAAGGAGGTCGTCGACGGCGCGGACCGCCATTACCGCTTCAATTACAACAGCAGTACCGGACTGCTCGAACGGATCGACTACAAGGGAACGGGTGATACCGTCCTCGAGAGCGTGGAGTACTCCTATTCGAGCGGATATCTCACATCCGTCACCTATGTGGATGGCGAGGATGTGAGCTATTCCTATGACTCCTCGGGTCGTCCCATCGAGATCTGCGGTATCGAATGCACTTCCGGTTATCGTGACACGCTCGACATCGACTACACGGCAGGTTCGGGTTACCAACATGCCAGAGTCACCTCGCTTTCCTTCGAGTCCGAGAACATGCAGATGGGAAGCCTCGATTTCACCTACGGCCATGCCACCACACGCGTGACCGATGCGAACGACCACTTCGTCGTCTACCAGTTCAACGAATGGGGCAACACGACCGCCGTCTACGACGACATGGGGTGCGCCGTCTATGGCAGATACGCGAGAGACGAGGACTCCTCCAATCGTGCGAACCAACTCATCAGCGCTTCCGTTTTGCAGGATACGGTCACCGGCGATTCGGATGCGAGCCGACAGAACCTGCTTTCGAATACCGACTTCTCGAATGGTTCGAACGGCTGGTGGGATAACGTCAACCACGATGGTGACGGTGTCGTCACCTACTCGTCCTCGGCCACGGATGATGTGAACATCAACAAACCGGCCAAGCTCGATGACAACGTCTTCCGTTTCACGGGTTGGCCCTGGGCCACCTGGAGGATCAGCCAGGTCGTATCCCAGAGCGGTAGCACCGGCACGGTCGTCACCTTCGGTTGCTGGATCAAATCGACATGTACCCCCTTGCAGATGTACCCCTATGCCGAGGACTACTCGTATCCGAAACGCGCCGGTATCGAGGTCGTCCTCTTATCCGGCTCCACCGAGGTGGGTAGCGAGTACGTCAAGATCAACGACGAGACCCAGTCCTGGCAATTCATATCGGGCAAGCTCGTCGCACCCGACTCCTTCGATACCATCGAGTACCGCATCGTCTACGAGAACTGCCTGGGGAGCATCTGGATCGATGCTCCACAGCTTTTCATCGAGGGCTTCGACTACGTCTACGACTACGATACGGACGGCAACCTCACGAGCATGAAGGATCCCGAGGGCCACACCACCACCTACACCTACGATTCCTCTACGAACGACCTCCATAGCATCGAGTTCCCCTCTGGAGCGAGCTACACCTACAACTATAACAACAATCGCCAGCTCACGCAGACCGTGTCGGCAACGGGGCTCAGGACCCAATACGGATACTCCGATTCCAGTCTTATCTCCACGACGATCAGGGCAGCGGAGAACTCTTCTGAGGACCATGTGCTCAAAAGTGAGTACACCTATACTTCTGATGCGAACATGCTCGCTTCAGAGACCGACACACGACGAATCACAACCACCTATGTCAACGACATCGATCGTTCCCGCGTCGAGTCCGTCACGACTCCTGTCGATGTAGCAAACGATCTCACCACCTATTACAACTACGACACGATAGGGCGTCTCATCGAGACTGATGCCGCGACCTCATCCGTCGAATACACCTATTCAGACGACCTGCTCGAATCCATCACCCATTCCAACACCGCCAGTTCCGAGACCACCTATTCCTTCGTCTACGGCCCTGCCGGGCTTGTCGAGCAGGTGAAGGTGGGCACCTACAAACTTGTTTCGTATATCTACGACACAGATACCTGGAACGTAACCCGCCAGACATATGGCAACGGTGACTTCTGGGCATACGAGTACCTCGAGAATGGTCTCCTCGAGAAGTGCTGGAACGCCATCGATTCCACATCCGCTGAGGGCTTCTCGTACTCATATGATTCCAAGGGACGTCTTTGGAAGGTCACTGAGCTTGATCTCGCCCTCTTAAATGGAGCGATCACTGGCGAGACAGCTGGCGCCTATGATATCTACACCTACGATTCCAACGACCGTCTCACGAGCTACGTCCAGAAGGATGCGAACGATTCCGCCTACCACTCCATTAGCTGCAGCTACGACAACGAGGACCGCGTGACTTCCTCCACGGAGGAAGTGGACGGGATTGCGCTCACCAACGCTGTGACCTACGATGATGATTCGCGCCCTGCCTCGTTCTCCTATACCGATTCAGACAGTAACCAGGTCCTCGCATCCAGCCTCTCCTACGATGATCTGAGTCGTCTCTCCTCTAACGTTGTCAGTTCGGGGAACAGCCCCGTCATCAGCACCACCTACAGTTATCACAACATCGATTCGACCTACACGACCACTGATGTCGAATCCCTGTGTTCGACTTTCGGGAACAGCAGTCTCAGTCTCAACTACACCTACGACGTCCGCGGCAACATCGTCTCCATCTCCGACGGCACGAACACAACGACCTATGCCTACGATGCTCTGGGCCAACTCACCGAGGAGCGCAACGAGGCTGCGGGCAAGGCGTGGAGCTACATGTACGATGCAGGTGGCAATATCCTGTACAAGACCGAATACGACATCGTCAACAACACGCTCGTCGTCTGCGATTCTGCGACCTACACGTACGGTGACGTCAACTGGGGCGACAAGCTGACCGCACTCGGCAACTCCCAGATTACCTACGATACCATCGGCAATCCGCTTTCCTACAAAGGCATGACCCTCGATTGGCAGATGGGCCGCAAACTCACCTCCGTCACGCAGGGCAGCATCACTACCTCCTATACGTACAACGAGACCGGCCTTCGCACCTCGAAGGACGACGGGACCACGTATCATCAATACATCTGGAACGGCAGTCAACTCACCGCTGACATCACTGCTGATAACACGCTGCGTTTTCTATATGATGATTATGGTTTTGCCGTAGGCTTTCTTTACTTAGACGACTTTGACATCGCGCCCTATTTCTATGTGAAGGATTTGCAAGGTGATGTCATCGCAATCGTCGATGCCACGGGTTCTCCAGTTGCAACCTATACTTACGACGCATGGGGGAACGTTCTAACCTCCACCGGCGGCATGGCGAGTGTCAATCCGCTCCGTTACCGTGGCTACTACTTCGACTCCGAGACTGGTTTCTACTACTTGCAGAGCCGCTACTACGATCCGCAGGTCGGAAGGTTCATCAACGCTGATAGTGAGCTGTCTGAGAATAGCGATCTTGCGCTGGGATACAACCTGTTCGCCTATTGCTGGAACAACCCTGTTCTCATGAGCGATTATGCTGGGACCTCTCTTACCCTTGGCGAAGGATTGCTGATACTCGGCGTTACCTTGTTGGCAGCTGCTGCCATCGTTCTCACTGCTGGAGCGGCAACCCCGGCTGTGGTTGCCGGCGAGGTTGCGGTCGTAAGCACGGTCGTAGCTACTGACATAGCTGGCGGGCTGTTCGTCGCCGGATGCACTTCAGTCGCCGCCGGACTCTGCATGTCGGGTGAGGAACAGTCTGAAAGTAAAATTAAGCGTGACAATTGCGTTTATGTGATGAGAGATAAAATGGGAAGAATCTGCTATGTTGGAAGAACAAATGACTTGGTAAGACGCACGCGTGAGCATAAAGCGGACCCCACTAAAGCAGGGCTGAGGCCTCCAGAGGCAATTTGCCCAAATGTGTTGAGCGTATCCGAGGCTCGGTTTCTTGAGCAGGCGGTGATCGCCACAGTCGGCCTTGATAGATTACTTAATAAGAGACGCGAAATCGCTGCAGTGAAGATGCATGGCTTCGGAAAAGAAATGCTTGCTACATATGACTTATACGTGAGTTTCGTGGAGAGTGAGATGCTTTGTATCATTGAAGGAGATTGGTGGTAGTGGGAGCCTGGGGAACATCGTTATATGCCAATGACGCAGCGAGTGACATCCGTGGAGACTATCTTGACGGTTTACGTCGTGGTAAATCGAATGAAGAGCTCACCAGAGAGCTTGCCGCTCAATACAGTGACCCACGCGATCCTGAGGAAGATGCGTTGTTCTGGTTCGCTCTCGCTGACACCCAGTGGAACTATGGGAGGCTTCTGCCGGAGGTCTTGGAAAGGGCCCTCCATTATCTCCCACTCGAATCGAGTCGCGAGCGTTGGGCTGAGGAGGGGGAGAAGAAGCTGGCTGCATGGGAAATCACTCTCGAAAAGCTCGAGAAGAAACTCGCAACCCCACAACCCCCTGAGAAGAGGGTCTCCGCCTACAAGTTCTACCATTGCGAATGGAACCTAGGTGATGTCTTCGCTTACCAGCTTCTTGGTGAAGAAAGCAGGGAACACGGCCTCCACGGGAAGTTCATCGCATTCAGGAAAGTGAGCGGGACATTGGAATGGCCAGGGAACACCATTCCGGTAGTCAAGGTTTACGACTGGGTCGGTGACGATGTCCCGAATCTTGCTTTTCTTATGACCCAGCGTTATCTGCCTATGGCCTTCGCTCCTGTCGCTCATGCGTATCGTCCGAGATTGGCGGTTGATTTCCGGATTTCGCTATCGATTTCTTCTAGGCGGATGATTCCGAAAGAAGGATTCGTCTACGTTGGCAATCTCCCAGGGAGCGACTTAACTGAGTGGACCGAGCCTTCCTGTATTCGCGATGGCGCTTTCTTGAAGCGGAAGGGTCCAAACCAACTAGAAGATCGGTTTCTCAATCAATACTTGGAATGGAATGCTCCCGATGTACCTGCGGTCGCGGTCAAGAGACGCCTTGAAGCAGAAGAGAGATACTCGTCTTAATCATTCAGACTCAGTCCTAAAACCTCTGGATAACCACTGAGCGCCGTCTCCATACGGCTCGGCGAGTAACGCCGGCTCGCATCGAATATCTTGAGGAAGAGGGGGGCATGGGCGTTCCTTTGGACTCCCTAGTGTTGCAGTAAGAATGGAAAGCTTCGATTTGAACATGTAGTTGCGCTAGTATGCCGTTTACCTGTTGCTTCAAGAACCGCGCACTTCACAAGCCTTTGACCCTGGGTTATACTGCTCGGGCTGTGTAAGTACCTGTTGCCTAGGTATCCGCCACCACCAAGCGCTTATCCTCAGTTACAGGTGAATCTAGAAGAAAGGTGGAATCATGCCTCTCACCAAGGAACAGAAGGCCGCCATCGTGGCCGAGTATGGCAAGAACGAGCACGACACCGGCTCCGCCGAGGTCCAGGTCGCTCTGCTCACCCAGCGCATCAAGGAGCTCACCGAGCACATGAAGCGCAACCCCAAGGATCACCACACCCGCCGTGGTCTGCTGATGCTCGTCGGTCAGCGTCGCCGCTTCTTGGTCTACATCAAGAACCGCAACGTTGAAGAGTATCGCGCCCTCATCGGCAAGCTGGGCATCCGCGATAACATCTAAGGCACGGACACATTCAGGGAGGCGAGATTGTCGCCTCCCTGTTGTTACGGAGTCCATTCCAAGAGGGGATGGGCTTCGTTGCGGTAAAGGGAGAGTCCTGAACCGCAAAAGAGGTCCCGGGTGCAATGGGGCATCCGGAGAAGAGAAAGAGAAAGAATGGCAAAGATCACTGAGACCTTCGAACTGTACGGGAAGAGCTACACCCTGGAGACGGGCGAGCTGGCCAAGCAGGCCTCCGGCGCCGTGGTGGTGCGCAGCGGCGACACGATGCTGCTGGTGACCGCCGTCATCTCCAAGGAGCAGAAGGATTACGACTTCTTCCCCCTGACCGTGGACTTCGTCGAGCGCATGTACGCCGTGGGTCGCATCCCCGGTGGCTACCTGAAGCGCGAGAGCCGTCCCAGCGACAAGGGCACCCTCACCGCCCGTATGATCGATCGTCCCATCCGTCCCGGTTTCGCCGACGGTTTCCGCAACGAGGTGCACATCGTGGTGACCACCCTGGCCTGCGACCAGGAAGTTCAGCCCGACGTGATCTCCGTCATGGGTGCTTCCGCCGCCCTCATGGTGGCCTCCGCGCCCTTCGATGGCCCCTGCGCCTGTGTGCGCATCGGTCGTGATCGCGACACCCGCGAATTCATCGTCAACCCCACCTTCCAGGAAGAGGAGAACTCCGACCTGGAACTCACCATCGCCGGCACCGCGGATTACATCTCCATGGTCGAGGCTGGCGCCGATGAGATCACCGAAGAGGACATGCTGGCAGCCATGGCCTTTGGCCAGAAGGTCATCGGCGAGTTCTGCGCCGCCCAGCAGCGTTTCCTCGACGCCGTCGCGCCCGAGCCCAAGGAGTGGGTCATCGCCACTCCCGAGCCCCAGGTCGAGGCCCGTATCGCCCCGTACTTCGATGAGATGACCGCCGCCCTGAAGGATGCCGACAAGCATTCCCGCATGGACAAGGTCGCCGCTTTGATGGATCGCATCAAGGCCACCTTCACCCCCGAGGAGCAGTCTGTTTGGAGCAAGGACATCGCTGCCCAGCTCAAGGCACTCGAGAAGAAGGCCATGCGTACCATGGTCCTCGAGACCGGTGAGCGCGCCGATGGCCGTGCCACCAACCAGATCCGTCCCATCTCCGCCAGCGTCGGTTACGTGCCCCGCGCCCATGGCTCCGGTCTCTTCACCCGTGGCCAGACCCAGGTGCTCTCCGTCCTTACGCTAGGCATGCTCAACGAATGGCAGCGCTTCGATACCATCGATCCCATGGAGGGCAAGCGCTACATCCACCACTACAACTTCCCGCCGTACTGCACCGGTGAGGTGGGTCGCCTTGGCAGCCCCAAGCGTCGTGAGATCGGTCATGGCGCCCTCGCCGAACGCGCCCTGCGTCCCATGATTCCCAGCGAGGAGGAGTTCCCCTACACCATCCGTATCGTGAGCGAGGTCCTGGAATCCAACGGTTCCTCCTCCATGGCCTCCACCTGCGGCTCCACCCTGGCCCTCATGGATGCCGGCGTGCCCATCAAGCGTCCCGTGAGCGGCATCGCCATGGGCTTGATCAAGGAAGGCGACCAGATCGCCATCCTCAGCGACATCCAGGGTCTCGAGGACTTCCTGGGTGACATGGACTTCAAGGTCTGTGGCACCGAGCTGGGCATCACCGCCCTGCAGATGGACAACAAGGCCAAGGGTCTCTCCGTCGACATCCTCGCCCGTGCCCTCGCGCAAGCCAAGGAGGGTCGTGCCTTCATCCTGTCCAAGATGTTCGAAGCCATCGAGGCCCCGCGTGAGGAGCTCTCGCAGTACGCTCCCCGCATCATCACCATGCACATCCCCGTGGATAAGATCCGTGAGGTCATCGGCAGTGGCGGCAAGGTCATCCGCGGCATCCAGGATGACACCGGCGCCACCATCGACATCCAGGAGGACGGTACCATCTTCATCGCCAGTCGTGACCTGGGTGGCGAAGAGGCCAAGAAGCGCATCGAGGCCATCGTCAAGGTTCCCGAGGTGGGGGAGGAGTACTACGGCCCCGTCGTGTCCATCCAGCCCTTCGGCGCCTTCATCGAGCTGCTGCCCGGCAAGGATGGTCTGCTGCACATCTCCCGTATGGCCAACGGCCGCGTTGGCAAGGTCGAGGACGTCCTGAACCTGGGTGACGAAGTGCATGTCAAGATCCTGGAGATCGACGAGAAGGGCAAGATCAGCCTCGATCGCCTGGAGAAGCCCGATGCTCCCGCATCCTCCGCTTCCGATAAGGGCAACAAGAACTCCGGCAACGGTAACAAGAACAACGACGGTCGCACCCCTCGTAGGAAGCACTGATATGTTCTATCGGCAGAGCGTTCTGCCCAATGGCATAAGGATCCTGACGGAGGAACTCCCCTCCGTCAGGTCCATTGCTTTAGGGCTCTGGTTCCGTGTGGGCTCCCGTGATGAGGAAGCCGCGACGAGCGGCATCAGCCACTTCATGGAGCACATGATCTTCAAAGGCACCGATACCCGCAGCGCGGTCGACATCTCGACTGAGTTCGAGAGCCTCGGTGCCGAATACAACGCCTTCACTTCCAAGGAATACACCTGCTTCTATGCACGCTTCGTCGATGACAAGCTGCCGCGGGTCCTCGACATCCTCGCGGACATCACCTGCCATCCCGCTTTCAGGCAGGAGGACATCGATTCCGAGCGTGAAGTCGTCCTGGAGGAGATCGCCCGCAGTGAGGACAGCCCCGACGACTACGTCTTCGATCTCTTCACGCAAGCCCTTATCCCCGATCACAGTATGGGTTGGCGCGTGTTGGGCGATGCGGAGCGCGTGGCTTCGTTCATGCATCAGGATTTCGTCGACTATCATAGCCTGCATTATTGCGGTGAGAATCTGGTGGTCTCCGCCGCGGGTAACCTGGACCATGACACGCTGGTCGCGCTGTGCGAGAAGGTCTTCGCCAACGTTCCCGCTGGTAAGCCCGTCAAGCGCAGCGAATGCATCGCCACGGGGGGCGAGCATCATCGCTTCCTGCAGAAGGACACCGAACAGGCCCATATCGTCTACGGCATGCCCTCACTTTCCGCCAAGGATCCCGACCGCTTCGCTCTCCAGCTCCTGTCCTGTGCCTTGGGTGGAGGTATGTCCTCACGTCTCTTCCTGGAGATCCGTGAGAAGCGCGGTCTTGCCTATGCCGTTCAATGCGATTGCGCCAATTGCACCGATGTGGGTTCGTTCCTCATCTACACCGGTACCCGCCCTGCCAATGTGGCAACGGTGCTGGAGATCTTCCAGAACGAGATGGAGAAGCTGCGTGAGGGCGGGCTGACCCAGGAGGAACTCGATCGCAATCGCGATTTCATCACCGGCCAGTTGCTCCTTGGTATGGAGGGCACGCGTGCGCGCATGAACCGTTTGGGGCGTACCGCCGTGATGGGCAACCCGCTGCGATCCATTGACGAGGTCCTGCAGGAGTACAATGCTGTCAGCTTGGAGGACATCGACCGCGTGATCGCCAAGCTCCTGGATACCCCCAGTACGCTCACCATCATCAGTCCCTATTCGGACGAAGAGTTGGAGAGCATGTCGGAGGGGCTCCGTTAGATCGATGCACTACCGTCCCCTGAAGGAGGATGATCCTATGATCAAGGTTCTCATCTGCGGCATCAAGGGTCGCATGGGCTCTTGCACCGCCAAGGCCGTCGAGCAGGCTCCCGACATGGAGCTCGTTGGTGGCGTGGACCGCATCGCGACGCAGAAGGAACTGCTCGAGATGGATGGCGCCCAGGTTCCCGTGTATGCCGCTCTCGAGGAGGCCATCGACATCCTGCAACCCCAGGTGATGGTCGACTTCACGCATCCGTCCGCCGTGGCCGGCAACCTGCGTATCGCCCTTCCCAAGGGTATCGACTGCGTCGTGGGCACCACCGGCCTCTCACCTGCCGACCAGGCTGCACTGGCTACCATCATCCCCGCTGGTACCGGTCTTTTCATCGCGCCCAACTTCACCACCGGTGCGGTGCTCATGATGAAGTTCGCGCAGATGGCCGCCAAGTACTTCCCCGATGCCGAGGTGCTCGAGTTCCATCACTGCCACAAGGCGGATTCACCCAGTGGCACCGCCGTGCGTACCGCCCGCATGATCGCAGCGGCGCAGGAAGTCGCCCATGAGGCACCCGGCAGTGAGACCGAACTGCCCGGTATGGAAGGTGCCCGCGGAGCGCTCGTGGACGGTGTTCCGGTCCATTCCATCCGCACCAACGGTCACGTGGCCCATCAGGAGGTCATCTTCGGCTCCAAGGGTCAGACACTCACCATCCGTCACGATTCCATCGATCGTGAGTCCTACATGCCCGGCGTGCTGCTGGCCATCCGCAAGGTCGGTGGCATCCAGGGCCTCGTGGTGGGCCTCGAGAACCTCATGGATTAGAGGCAGCTCGCCCACGTGGGATCACGACACCCATAGAAGAGGTCTTATGGCTGCAAGCAGCAAGAAGAAGGATACGGCCAAGCCCGTCGAGCTCAGGGTCATCCCCCTGGGTGGTCTGGATGCCATCGGCAAGAACATGATGGTGATCGAGTGCAAGGGAGACTCCCTGCTCATCGATGCCGGTCTCATGTTCCCCGATGACGATCATCTGGGCGTTGACCTCCTCCTTCCCGATTACACCTACGTCCTGGAGCATGCCGACATGCTGCGGGGCATCATCATCACCCATGGTCACGAGGACCACACCGGTGCTTTGCCCTATCTGTTGAAGGACCTGGCCATTCCCGTGCCCGTCTACGGCACGCGTATGACCCTGGGACTCGTCGAGGGCAAGCTGGCGGAAAGCCGCGTGGAAGACCCCGTGTTCCGCGAGGTCAAGGCAGGCGACTCGCTTCGTCTGGGTTGCTTCGACGTCTCGTTCTTCGCGGTGAACCACTCCATCCCCGGCAGCCTCGGGCTCTTCCTGCGCTCACCTGCCGGTACCATCCTGCACACGGGCGACTTCAAGCTCGATCAGACGCCCATCGACGGTGTCACCACCGATTTCGCCGCTCTCACCCGCTTCGGGCAGGAGGGCGTCGATCTGATGTTCAGCGATTCCACCAACGCCGACAACCCCAACTTCACCAAGAGCGAAGCCGAGGTTGGCAAGGTGCTTGATTCGATCATCAAGAACGCTCCGCGTCGTGTGATTGTTGCCAGTTTCGCAAGCCACATCCACCGTATGCAGCAGGTGTGCAACGCCGCCATCGCCGCGCATCGCAAGATCGTGGTGACGGGACGTTCCATGCTCACCAACATCCGTATCGCGATGGACCTTGGCTATCTGAGCGTGCCGGAAGGCTCGATCATCGATGCCTATGAGGCCAAGGACATCCCTCCCGAGCAGGTCGTCGTCCTGTGTACCGGCAGCCAGGGAGAGCCCTTATCCGCATTGGCCCGTATGGCGTCCGGTGAGCATCGCACCATCCAGATCGAAGAAGGCGACACCGTCATCATCAGCGCCACGCCCGTGCCCGGCAACGAGAAGGCGGTGACCCGTGTGGTCAACGGCCTCTCCAAGATCGGGGCCAAGGTATACGATAAGAGCAAGGCTCTCGTTCACGTTTCCGGACACGCGGGCAGCGAGGAACTCAAACTGGTGCTCACCATGGTGCGCCCGCGCTACTTCATGCCCGTGCACGGTGAGGCCATGCACCTGCGCGCCCATGCGCGTCTCGCCGAGGAAGTGGGTGTTCCCAAGCAGAACATCTTCGTGATGGAGAACGGCGAGACGCTCGTCATGCACCGTCATGAGGTCGAGAGGGGAGAGGCGGTCCAGAGCGGTATCGTCTATGTGGATGGTCTTTCCGTGGGTGACACGAACCAGATTGTCCTGCGCGATCGCAAAGTGCTGGCCAACGATGGTTTCTGCGCTGTCGCCATCCTGATCGACAGCAAGACCCAGCAGCCCGCTGGCGACATCGAGCTCATCTTGCGCGGCGTGACCGGTGGCGACGAGAAGGCGCTGCTCGATGACGCGCATGCCGTCATTCAGGAGGCGCTGCGCAAGGCCACGAGCCAGCGTGGTGTTCGCACCAGTCATGTGCAACGTGACGTGAGGGATGCGCTCTCCAAGTTCCTGTGGGACCGCTGCCACAGGCGTCCCATGATCATCCCCGTGGTCATGGAGATATAGCAGCGCTACCGTGATGGGACAACAAGAGAGGATGCCTTTGAGGTATCATTGAGATTCACATAGGTTCGACTCCATTGATGGAGGTGAGTGCGTGGCTTCGGGAAACAAGGCAGGAAAACAGAGCAACTCGAAACGGACGCAGAGCAAGAAGGATGCTGCCGCCAACGCTCCGCGGCAGAGCATCATGACCGACGACATGAAGAACGACATCATCGGCGTCCTCCTTGCGGCGCTGGGTGTCGCTTTGCTCGTTGCCATGGTCGCGCCGGGTGAAGGCGCTCTCACCAACTTCATCACCAATCTGCTCCTGCTGGGCTTCGGTGTGGGTGCCTATGTGCTTCCCATCGCGCTCATCGCCCTTGGTGTGAGCTTCTTCATCAAGAGCGAGGATTCCCCTATCCTGCGTTCGAGCGTGGGTATCTTCGTGATCGTGATCGCGGCCATCGGCCTCATCTCGCTCTTCACTACCGGAGCGGAAAATGATCCGAATCTGCTCTTCGAGCATACAAGCCTCAAGGCGTATGGTGGCTATCTTGGCGCCGGCATCGCCTGGCTGCTTCTCAAATTCACCGGTCGCAACGTGGGCATCATCATCCTGGTGGGCCTCATGCTGGTGGGCATCATCATCTGCGGCTTCAGCGTGAGCCGTCAGGCCAATCGCGTGAAGGATCGCATAAACACCAGTCGCGATGAACGTGACCTTCGCAAGCAGGAGCGTGAATTGCGTCGTGCGGACCGCGAGCGCGAACTTCAGGAACGTGCCCGTCAAGAACGCCTGATGCTGGAGGCGGGTGAAGAAGCCGACTCAACCCCCCGTATCTCCCGCCGTCCCTCCAAGCATGAGCTCACGGCGGGTTCAGCACTCCGCAGCTATCCTGTCGCCTCCGGTTACGAGCTTCCCAGCAGCAGTGTCCTCGACGAGAGCCAGGGATTCAGCGGCGCACGTACGCGTGTGTTGCGCAGCAAGGCGCCCAAGTTGACCGCAGCCCAGGATGAGGATAAGGACAGCATCTTCGATCTGAATGACATCGAGGTTCCCGCCGACCAGGTGGATGACACCGAGCCCGAGGTTCCCGATTTCCTGGATCGCTTCCGTCGTAAGCGTGACTCCAAGGAAAGCGCCGAAGGCGATGCGAGTGCTGCACCCACTGTCCTCCTGGATCGTGGCGGCAAGAGCGGTAAGACAAGTGGTAAGTCCGGCTCCAAGGGCAAGCAAGCGCCTTCCCAGCTCACGGCCAACCCGGCGACGCCCCCCAAGCCCGTCGACCCGGAAGCACAGGAGAAGCCCTTCGAACTGCCGCCCTTATCCATCCTGTCCGTAACCCCGGAGGAGGACGCGAGCACCAAGCGCGGTGAACAGAGAGAGTGCGAGGAAACCGCCGCCGCCCTGCAGCGTACCCTGCAGGAATACAACGTCGAAGGCAAAGTGGTGGGCTGGCAGTACGGCCCCACGGTCACCCTGTACAAGGTGGAGATGCCCGCTGGTGTCCACCTGAGCAAGATCACCAGTCTGCAGAACGAGATCGCCCTGCACCTGGCCGCGCGTTCCGTGCGTATCTACGCGCCCATCCCCGGTACATCGCTGGTGGGTATCGAGGTCACTAACAAGACCCGTGCCTCCGTCATGCTGGGTGATGCCATGCCCGGTATGGAGGGTGGTCCGCTCAACATGGCCATCGGCAAGAACATCGAAGGTGAGATGATCTACGCCGACCTGGCCAAGATGCCGCATCTGCTCATAGGTGGCACCACCGGTTCGGGCAAGACCGCCGGTGTGGAGGCCATGATCTGCTCCATACTCATGCGCACCACGCCCGAAGAGGTCCGCATGATCATCGTCGACCCCAAGCGTGTCGACTTCAGCGTCTTCCGTGACATGCCCCATCTCTACGTGCCCGTGGTGACGGACGCGAAGGAGGCTGCTGCCGTCCTGGCATGGGCCGTCATCGAGATGGAACGTCGCCTGAAGGTGCTCGAGAAGGCCGGTGCCAACGAGATCAAGGTCTACAACAAGCTCGTTCGCGATGGCCGCCTGGAAGAAGACGAGATCATGCCCTACATGGTCATCGTCATCGACGAGTTGTCCGATCTCATGATGGTCGCCAAGAACGAGGTCGAGGGTTCCATCGTGCGCATCTCCCAGCTGGCGCGTGCCGTTGGTATCCACCTGATCATCGCCACCCAGCGTCCGGCCAGCAATGTCGTGACCGGTATGATCAAGGCCAATATCGTCACCCGCATCGCCTTCAAGGTGGCCACGGGCACCGATTCGCGCATCATCCTCGATCAGACCGGTGCCGAGAAGCTGGTTGGCAAGGGAGACCTGCTCTTCCTTTCCGGCGATACCGAACGCCCCCAGCGCATCCAGAGTTGCTTCATCCCGCCAGAGGAGATCAAGGCCTTGGTGGAGTATCTCAAGACGCAGGGTGAGACCGACTACCACAACGATGTTCTCAAGACCGTCGTCGGAGGTGGCGGTGGCGGCAGTGCATCCGGCGGCGCCGGTGGTGGTGAACCCGACGATCCACTGCTGTGGGACGCTGCAGAGATCGTGGTCAACAGCGGATTCGGCTCAACGTCCAACCTGCAGCGTCGCTTGAAGGTTGGCTACGCGCGTGCCGGCCGCATCATGGATCAGCTCGAGGAGCATGGCATCGTGGGTCCCGCTGATGGCAGCAAGGCCCGTGAAGTGCTTGTTTCCGATGTCCTGGAATTGGAGTCCCTCAAGGCGCTTGAGGATTATGATGGGATGGGAGATTACTGATGGCGAGCAGCAGATTCGGTGAGCTACTGCGCAGTCAGCGTGAAGCCGCGGGTATGGGGCTGGACCATGTGTCCAGCGTGACCCGTATACGCAGGAAGTTCCTGGAGGCTTTCGAGCGTGGTGACTTCGCCGAGATGCCGCCCAGCGGCTATGCCCGCGGCATGATCGTCTCCTATGCCAAGCTCCTTGGCATCCAGCCTGATGAGATCCTGGCACTCTTCGATGAGGAGCTGAAGGATTACGAACTCAAGCTGCTCCGTCAACAGGACTCCGAGATGCCCGGGTTTCCGGCGCGGTATGGTGCATCCGGCAGCACGCGCGCGAGTGGGCAACGTTACACGCGTCCTGTGACCTCGTACCCCACGCAGCATTACAGCAGCAACTACGACCAGGAGCGCGTCAGGAGCCAGCGCGGATCCTCTTCCCGATCGACAACGCAGACACGAAGCGGCAGCAATGCGAGCCGCCATCCGCAGGCCGCCTCGCTTGATCAACATGGTGGTGGTGCCTATCGCTATGCTGAGCAGGGGAGTGCATCTTACAACCATTTCAAGGATAAGCCCCAGAGCAAACGTCATGTCATCATCGGCCTGATAGGTGTCGCCGCGATCATCATCATCGGCCTGCTCGCTTGGGCCATCTTCAGCCCCAACAAGGACAACACCACGGTCCTGCCCCATATCGCCGCCAACGATAGCACCGAGCAGAAAGACACCGTCCTGGACCCGTCCATCCAATCCGGTGGCATCGACCTTTCAACGGGAGCCAATGAGCCCTTCACTATCGATGTCAGGATCCCAGAGGGCAACACCAGCAACCTGTCGATCACCGTCGACGGCCATGAGGCCTTCTCGGGCAACGCCATAGGTCCCTTCGAGCAGAGCTACGATGTCACCCAGTCCATCCAGATGACTATCTCGAATCCGGACGCCGTTCAACTCACCTACAATGGGAAGACCATCATGCCCACGGTGAGCAATGGCGTGGGTACCATCGACATCAAGGTCAAGAGCTGACAGATGAGCAAGAAGATGAACGCGCCCAGGGTCTGTATAGTCACCCTTGGTTGCCCCAAGAACGAGGTCGACAGTGACATCATGGCCACGGATCTGCATGACAGCGGGTACCTACTGGTGGAAGACCCCGACGATGCCGACGTGGTGATCGTCAACACCTGTGCCTTCATCACCGATGCGACCTCCCAGAGCATCGACACCATCCTGGATCTCGCCTCGGATGAGGACGCGAAGCCCGGACGCAGGATAGTCGTCACCGGTTGTATGCCTTCGCGCTATCGCGACGAACTCGCACGCGAGCTTCCCGAGGTGAGCGCGTTCCTTCCCGCCGATGACGAGGACCGCATCGTCGAAACGCTCCGTGATGTCCTGGATAAGAGCCCCCGGTTCCGTGGCGTTTCTCCCGTACCACGTTCTCAGGGCTCATACAGCTCATATGTGAAGATATCCGATGGCTGCGATCGTTTCTGCAGCTATTGCAGCATCCCCTACATCCGTGGCCGCTATCATTCCTTCCCTTATGAGGACATCCGTCGTGAGATCGCCTGGCTCGTCGACGGAGGATGCAGGGAGGTGGTCCTGATCGGTCAGGATACCGGTCTGTGGGGCAGCGACTTCCATGATGGCAGGAACCTGGCATGGTTGCTCGAGCGTTTGGCATCCGAGTTCACGGACACTTGGATCCGCGTCATGTACCTGCAGCCCGAGGGCTTGAGCGACGAGCTGCTCGAGACCATGGCGGCACATCCCAACATCTGCCATTACTTCGATATCCCGCTCCAGCATGCCTCCGCCAAGGTCATCAGGGAGATGAACCGCAAGGGGGATGGGAAGTCGTACTTGGAGATGATCGAACGTATCAGGAAGCATATGCCCGATGCGAGCATCCGCAGCACCTTCATCGCCGGATTCCCCGGAGAGGACCGTTCCGACGCCAAGGCCCTGAAGGACTTCATCGAGCGAGCCGGTTTCGATCATGCCGGTGTCTTCATCTATTCCCAGGAGGATATCACCATTGCGGGCAAGCGTGAGGATCAGGTTCCCATGCGCACCCGCAAGGCGCGCGCCCAGCGTCTTCGTGACCTCGCTGACCAGATAGGCTTCGCGCGCAACGCCACCCGCGTGGGTAGCGTGCTTCCCGTGCTGGTCGAAGGTTACGAGCAGGATGACGGTATCGAGGAATTGGTGGGCCGCAGCATGTACATGGCACCTGAAGTTGATGGCCAGGTGCATCTGCCTCTGGGCAGCGCTCGCCCCGGCGACATCGTCATGGTGGAACTCACCGACAGCTTCTGCTATGAATTCGAAGGGGAGGTGCGCTCATGACCGCCAAGAATCCCATCCTCACGCCGGCCAACATCGTGACCTTCGTGAGGATCATCCTCATCCCCGTCTTCGTGTTCGCCCTGTTGGTTCCCTGGTCGCAATGGATCCCCGGCTGGGAGAGCGGCGCCCTGTTCCAACCCTGGGTCGCAGCCGCAGTCTATGCGCTGCTTGCCTCGACCGATGCCGTCGATGGGCATCTCGCGCGTTCCCGTAACGAGGTGACCACCCTGGGCAAGTTCCTCGACCCACTAGCTGACAAGATCCTGGTCGCCGCCGCTCTTCTCGCGCTCTGCGAGATGGGCACCCTGTCCACCTGGATCGCGCTCATCATCATCGCACGCGAATTCATCATCTCCGGTTTGCGTATGATCGCCAGCGTCGAAGGTGTCGTCATCGCCGCCAGTTGGTACGGCAAGTGGAAGACCGCCGTTACCATCGTCGCCATCATCATGTTCATCGTGAAGGATTCCGCCTTCATCCTGGCGATAGGGGAGGGCTTCGCCCGCTTCTTCAACATCCTCTCCTGGATCGTCATGATCGCCGCCCTCGTGCTCACCATCGTCTCGATGATCGACTACTTCGCGAAGGCGAACAAGGCCATCGGTCTCTTCAGCTCTCCCGAGCCCCAGCGCGATGCATCCCATGCCCAGCCCGCCGATGTCATCCACGCTGCGGTCGAGAAGGGACTCACCATCGCGACGGCAGAATCCTGCACGGGCGGCATGGTCGGAGCGGCCCTCACCTCGGTTGCGGGTTCGAGCGAAGCCTATCTGGGTGGTATCGTCTCCTACGCCAACCAGGTGAAGCAGGATGAATTGGGCGTTCCCGCCGCCGATCTCGATGCCTTCGGTGCCGTGAGCCCGCAGGTCGCCGAGCAGATGGCCAAGGGCGCCTGTGAAGCCTGCCATGCCACCATCTCCGTCTCGACGACGGGGATAGCGGGCCCCGGGGGTGGGAGTGCGGAGAAACCCGTTGGAACCGTTTGCTTCGGCGTGAACTCGCCTCGAGGCGTACGCAGCTGTGTCGAGCATTTCAGCGGCGACAGGAAGAGCGTCCGTGAGTCGAGCGTCCAGAAGGCAATGGACCTGTTGATGGAGGAGATCGAAGCCACCGGATAAGTGCTTCCCTCCCACAGTTGTGTCCCATTTCATGGACTTTAAGACCCGGGTTGGATTCGGGTTGGAAATCGCACAAACGCGGTTAAGATTCTTCGGGATTTTTTTAAGACCCCTCACCTAGACTTCTGGTATGACCTGAGGTTCTGCATTGACGTCGAACGCCTGTTCGTATATGCTATGCATGATCCAAAACGCAGGCCACAGGTAACGTAGCCAGAAACAACAGAAGGAACAGAGGAGCGGAGAATGGATCCCAACAAGGAGAAGATGCTCGGTCTCGCTATCGAGCAGATCGAGAAGAAGTTCAGCAAGGGCGCTATCATGCGCTTGGGCGATGATAATTTCGACTTGGAGATCGGGTACATACCCACCGGGTCGATCGCCCTGGACGCAGCTTTGGGCATCGGTGGCGTGCCCAGAGGGCGCGTCGTCGAGATCTACGGACCCGAGTCGAGCGGTAAGACGACCCTTGCACTGTCCATCGTCGCCGAAGCGCAAGCGGCTGGTGGCGTCGCCGCCTACATCGATGCGGAACACGCACTCGACCCCGGCTATGCCGTTCGTATCGGTGTCGATATCGATGAACTCCTCATCTCCCAGCCTGACACGGGTGAGCAGGCTCTGGAGATCTGCGACATGCTGGTTCGTTCCGGTGCCATCGATGTCATCGTCATCGATTCCGTCGCCGCTCTCGTACCCAAGGCTGAGATCGAGGGCGAGATGGGCGACTCCGTCGTCGGTCTACAGGCCCGTCTCATGAGCCAGGCCCTCCGTAAGCTCACCGGTTCGCTCTCCAAGTCGAACACCACCTGCATCTTCATCAACCAACTCCGTGAGAAGATCGGCGTCATGTTCGGTAACCCCGAGACCACTCCCGGTGGTCGCGCACTCAAGTTCTTCGCCTCCGTCCGTATGGACATCCGTCGCGTGGACAGCATCAAGCAGGGCAACGAGGTCATCGGCAACCGCGTACGCGTCAAAGTGGTCAAGAACAAGGTCGCCAAGCCCTTCAAGCAAGCGGAGTTCGACATCATGTATGGCGAGGGCATCTCCCGTGAGGGATCCATCATCGACATCGGTGTCGAAGAGGGCATCATCAAGAAGTCCGGTTCCTGGTATACCTACGACACCGAGCGTCTGGGACAGGGTAGGGAAGCCGCCAAGGAGAATCTCAGGACCCACCCCGACTTGCGCGACGAGATCGAATCCAAGGTGCGTGCCGCACTCGGCCTTGGCCAAGAAGCAGGCATACTGGTCGAAGTCCCCGATCGGCCTTTGGATATCAACATCTAGCGACAGGGAAGTATCCACATGGAACCCGAACAGAAGGCTCCTCTCGACGGACAGAGGGCATTCGCCTATATCTCCCGGGCGCTCAGCGCCCGGGAGCACTCAAGCATCGAGATGCGAGATTCCCTCTTGAGGAAGGGTTATGCCCCGGAGGTGGCTCAGGCAGCCGTCTCCCGTGCCGTTCGTTGTGGAATCATCGATGATGATCGGTATGCGGCTTCATTCCTCCGCAGCAAGCTCTCATGCGGTTGGAGTCTACAACGGATCGCCCGTGAACTCGAACAGCAGGGACTGGACATCGAGGCCATCGATGGATCCCCCGATGAATGCGTCGTGCAGGATGAATTCGAGCGCGCTCTCGATATACTCTCGCGTCATCACAGCCACTCCAAGGACCCCTATGCCTCATGTGTCCGCTATCTCATGGGACGTGGCTTCAGTGGCGATGTGGCCCACAGGGCGAGCAAGGCGCACTTATCCACCGCATCCTGAGCGCCGTACCCGCTCTGAGCCTTGCTATTCCTTGACGCGATTGACCTTCGCGGGTAATATTCCAGTTTGGCAATGTGCTTATGTCCTGCGATATGCAGGTTTTGATATGGGTTCTCATAGTTGAACATGTTCCCGTATAGGGATTCGAACTTCGTTCGTGACCTCACAATGCCGGATGCAGCTGTCCGGCTTCTCTATTTCCAAGCGGCTGCATCGCCTGAATATGACTTGAACGCAGTACCCGGAAGGGAGGGTCCGATGCCCGGAATCGTAACATCCATCATCGCCGTCGTAGCCCTCCTTGTTGGTGCAGCAGCTGGATTCCTGCTCAACCGTTACGTCGTTGACGAACGTGCGAAGAAGGCCGCCGATGAGGCGCAGGCTCTCCTGAAGGAAGCAGAGAAGCAGGCTGAGGCAGTCCGCAAGGAGAAGCTCCTGGAAGCCAAAGAAGAGATCTACAAGATGAAGCAGCAGAACGAGGCCGAGTCCCGTGAGCGCCGTAAGGAGATCAAGGAACTCGAGAACCGCGTTCTGCAGCGCGAGGAGAGCATCGACCGTCGTGTCGAGTCCCTCGATGCCCGCGAGCATCAGCTCTCCTCAAGGGCAGGTCAGGTCGAGCGTCAGGCCCGTGACCTCGATGCCGCACTCAAGAAGGCAAACGATGACCTCGAGCACATCGCATCCATGACCTCTGAACAGGCCCGCGAAGAGCTCCTCCGCAGGCTCAAGAGCGATGTCACCAAGGAATCCGCTCAGATCATCCGCGACAGCGAAGCCTTCACCAAGGCCGAATGCGCCAAGAAGTCCCGTGAGATCCTGAGCCTGGCCATCCAACGCGTCGCCGCCGATCATACCGCCGAGACGACCGTCTCCACCGTTCACATCGCCTCCGACGAACTCAAGGGTCGCATCATCGGCCGTGAGGGTCGCAACATCCGCACCTTCGAGCAGCTCACCGGTATCGACCTGATCATCGATGATACGCCCGAATGCGTCACCATCTCCAGCTTCGATCCCGTCCGTCGCGAGATCGGTCGTCTGACCCTCGAGAACCTCATCGCCGATGGCCGCATCCATCCCGCTCGCATCGAAGAGATGTTCAACAAGGCCACCGAAGTCGTCGAAGCCCAGATCATGGAGGCCGGCCAGCAGGCTGCCTTCGATGCCGGTATCCATGATCTCCACCCCGAGATCATACGCACGCTCGGCCGTCTCAAGTTCCGCACTTCCTATGGTCAGAACGTCCTGAAGCACTCCCTCGAGGTCTCCGCACTCGCCGGCGTCATGGCGAGTGAACTGGGTCTCGACCCTGCCCAGGCGAAGAGGGCCGGCCTGCTGCATGATATCGGCAAGGCCATCGATCACGAGGTCGACGGGCCCCACGCGCTCATCGGCGCCGATCTCGCCCGTCGTCTGCATGAGAGCCCCGCTATCGTGCACGCCATCGAGGCCCACCACAACGATGTCGAACCCTCCACCGTCGTCGCCGTCCTTGTGCAGGCCGCCGATGCCGTCTCCGCAGCCCGTCCCGGTGCCCGTCGTGAGACCCTGGAAAGCTACATCAAGCGTCTCGAGAAGCTTGAGTCCATCGCCAACTCCCATGATGGTGTCGAGCGCACCTACGCCATGCAGGCCGGTCGCGAGATCCGTGTCATGGTGGAGCCCGGCAAGATCAGCGATGCCGATGCTGTCGTGCTTGCCCACGATATCGCTCGTCAGATCGAGGACGAGATGGAATACCCCGGTCAGATCAAGGTTCTGGTGATAAGAGAGAGCAGATCCGTGGATTATGCTAAGTAGTGACAGCAGTCTCCTCGATTTCATAGCTGCAGTCTCAGGCGAAAGCCATCTCAAGGTCGAAGAGGACCTTGGAGATGGCTTCGTCCGTCTGAGGACCGCCGAAGCGGAGCGTCGTCAGGCCAAGCATGACATCCGCAGCGTCGAGGACATCGTTGTCGAGATGCTCCGCAATGCCCGTGATGCGGGTGCCACCAGCATCTTCGTCGCCGCTTCGAGGGAGGATGACATCCGCACCCTGGTCTTCTTGGACAACGGCTGCGGCATTCCCATCTCCATGCAGGAGCGCATCTTCGAACCCCGCGTCACCTCCAAGCTCGAGTCCATGACCATGGATCGCTGGGGTGTGCACGGTCGAGGCATGGCCTTGTATTCCATCAAGGAGAACGCCAAACAGGCCTACGTCGTCGATTCCGATGAGGATAAGGGCTCGTCGATCGCCGTCGTCGTCGACCTCGCATCGCTTCCCGAGAAGTCGGATCAGTCGTCCTATCCTATCATCCTCAAGGAAGAGGATGGCAGCCAACGCATCGCCCGCGGTCCCCACAACATCATCCGTCAGGTTCTTGAATTCGCCCTCGAGCATCGCAACATCGATGTCTATCTTGGGAGCCCCACGGAGATCACGAGCACCCTGTGTTATCTGGGCAGCAGGATCCTGGATGAACAGGAACTCCTGTTCTGCGACTCGCTCGATGATCTTCCCGTCTATCTTCGTCCCGCTGCCTGTGGAGACGCCAACGAGCTCGCTCGTGTTTGCGAGAGCATCGGCCTGCAGATTTCGGAACGCTCTGCACATCGCATCCTCGCTGGCGATATCAAGCCGCTCAAACCGCCCATCAACAGGCTCATCCCGCAGGCTACGCCCCGTGTAGATGATTCCGTCGACATACTCCGGGACCGTCGCGGCCTCAAGATCTCCAAGGATGACCTCGACGCGTTCGCCCGCACCATGGAGCGCGCCTTCCAGAAGCTCGGTGACGCATATTATCTCAGCCTCAAGGACATCCCCAAGGTGACGGTCACCAAGGATGCCATCAGGGTCAAGTTCGAGATAGAGAAGGAAAGCTAGTCATCCACTCGTGATTCGTTCTCGTCACCCTTGATACCGAATCATTCCCTCAAGTCGAAGAGCAGCATATTCACATATCACCACTGATAAGGCTATAATCAACACCCAAGCATCCATCTGACATGTTCCCTTGGGTGCAACACAGGAGCATTCGAAGCAGTAACGGAACAACAGAAAGCAGCGGAGTCATGGAATTCCTCAAGGTCTCCAGCAAGTCATCCCCGTCATCAGTGGCTGGCGCCATCGCCGGCATGATCAAAGATGGTGTTCCCGTTAACATCCAGTCAGTCGGTGCCGGTGCTGTCAATCAGGCAGTCAAGGCCATCGCCATCTCCCGCGGATTCCTTTCTCCCGTTGGTATAGAGATCGCCTGTGTTCCCTCGTTCGCTGATATCGTCATCGACGGTGAGAACCGCACCGCCATCCGTTTCTCCGTTTTCCCGCGTGATCGCGCCATCGCTCCCAAGGACGAGCCCGTCCAATACGATGACGGGCCTTCTTTCCTGTAACGTTCAATGGATCGCCTCATAGACTCCCATCCCAACCAGGACATGCGGCTCGATGGCTTGTCCTATCTCGTCCGTTCTTTCGGCTGCCAGATGAACCGTCATGATTCCGAGCGGGTCGCGGGCATGCTCGACGTTCTCGGTGCGACTCCCGTCGAAGCAGTTGAAGATGCCGATATCGTCGTTTACATGACCTGCTGCGTTCGTGAAGCGGCCGACATCCGTGCCTACGGTCAGATCGCCTCACTCAAGAACATGCCTTCACCCCATGGGAGACGTTACGTCTGCATGGGTGGCTGCATAGCCCAGCGTGACAGGGAAGGTCTGTTCAAAGAGCTTCCCAATCTCGATGTCGTCTTCGGCACCCACAACATCCATGCTTTCCCCGCCCTCCTGGCACATGCGATGGAGACCGACGCATCCCAGATAGAGATCCTCGAGGCATCGACGAGCTTCTCCTCCGACCTCCCTTCGCACCGTGAGATGGATTGGCATGCCTGGGTACCCATCTCCATAGGCTGCACCAACTTCTGCACCTATTGCGTCGTACCGTACGTTCGCGGCCGTGAGAAGAGCAGGCCCTTCGAGGATATCATGAGGGAATTGGTCCAGCTCGAGCGCCAAGGCGTCAAAGAGGTCACCTTCCTGGGACAGAACGTCAACTCATACGGTCGCGACCTGTATGGCAAGCCACGATTCGCTGACATCCTGAAGGCGGCCGGCGATTTCGATATCCCGCGCATCCGCTTCGCCACCAGCCACCCCAAGGATCTCTCGCATGAGACCATCCAAGCCATGGCAAGCGTTGAATCGGTCATGCCTCAGCTCCACCTTGCCGTGCAATCCGGTTCGAATCGTATACTCAAGGCCATGAATCGCCCCTACACCATCGAGCACTACCTGGGTCTCATCGACGAGGTCCGTCAGGTCGTTGGCGATATAGCCCTCTCCACTGACATCATCGTGGGCTTCCCCGGCGAGACGCAGGATGACTTCGAGCAAACGATGGAGCTCTGTCGCAAGGTGGGATACTCGCAGGCCTTCACCTTCATCTACAGCAGGCGCCAGGGCACTCCCGCCGCGTCCATGCCCGACGATACCCCACGTGAGGTCATCCAGGAGCGTTTCGACCGTTTGGTGGAGCTCATCCAAGAAACCGCCCATGCCGCCAATCAGGCGGAGAAGGGCACGGTCCAGCGTATCCTCGTCGATGGCCCCTCAAGAAGGGATCCGAACATCATCGCCGGCAGGAGTCCTAAGAATCAGATGGTCCATGCTCCGCTTCCGGAAGGTTGGTGCATGGAATCACTCAAGGGTTCCTTCCTTGATATCCAGATCGACGAAGCCAGGACCTGGTATCTGCAGGGACGCGTGATCGATGCCATCTGATCCGACCTTCGACATCGCGACTCTGAGCGAAGCCTTGCGAGGCAGGGTCGTCGCAGTGGTTGGCTGCACCGCCAGCGGGAAATCCGCTCTCGCCGAGGCGCTCGCTCGAACCTTTGATGCTGAGATCGTGAGCGCCGATTCAATGCAGATCTACCGTGGGATGGACATCGGCACCGCCAAGACGCCACTGGCGCAACGCGATGTCGCATACCACTGCCTCGATATCATCGACCCCGGGGAGCCCTTCTCCGCCGCCTTGTTCCAGCAACTCTCGCGTGCGGCCATCCAGGACATCAACGGTAGGGGGAAGCTCGCCATCGTCTGTGGTGGCACAGGCTTCTACGTGCGCGCTGCACTCGATGATATGGACTTCCCCGCGGGAGAACAGCTGGACAATCCCGTCCGCCAACAGTGGAGCGAGTACGCACGCGCCCACGGTGCGCAGGCTCTGCATGATCTCCTTGCACAGAGGGACCCGGAGAGTGCGAGCGTCATCCATCCAAACAACGTGAAACGCGTTGTAAGGGCCTTCGAGCTCCTGGAGCAGGGAGAGAGCTATGCTAAGCAAGCGAGGGCTTTCAAGGGCATTCCAGAGCTTCTGCCGGCATGTTGGATAGGCATCAACGTCGAGCCCGAGGTCCTGTATGAGCGGATCGATCGCCGTGTCGACCGCATGGTCTCCGAAGGACTCTTCGCTGAAGTCGAATCGTTGCTTCGCGAAGGCTTCCGTCAGGGTCTCACCGCTCCACAGGCGATAGGTTACAAGGAGCTCGTTCCCGTGATCGATGCCGGCTATGGTCCTGACAGTCCCCAGTTCGAAGGCGCCATCGTCGCCATAAAGCAGGCTTCCAGAAGGTATGCCAAGCGTCAACGTTCCTGGTTCAAAGCGGAATCTCGTATCCATTGGATCGACGATGCAACCCATCCAAGCGATGAGGAGAAGCTGATGGAAGCATATCGCATCCTCGGGCAGTGGTTGGAAGGCGGTGACCGCGATGAATGATGAACCCATGGATATGGAGTATTCAGAGCGCGCCATCATCGTGGGCGTCGATAGGGGAGACGTCCAATGGCCACTCGAGGAGTCGATGGACGAGCTCGAGCGCTTGAGCAACACCGCTGGCGCACAGGTGGTCGCCCGGGTGAGTCAGCGGATGCTGGCGCCCAACGCACGTACCTTCATCGGTCCAGGCAAAGCGGAGGAGATCGCCCAGCTCGCGAATTCCCTGGATGCCGACATCGTCATCTTCGACGACGAACTCTCTCCATCCCAGCAGAGCAATCTCGAGAAGATATTGCGGAAACAGAAGGTGATCGACCGTACGGCGCTCATCCTGGATATCTTCGCTTTGCACGCGAGTAGTAGAGAGGGCCGTCTGCAGGTTCGTCTCGCCCAGAACCAGTATCTCCTGCCCCGCTTGAGGGGCATGTGGGCTCACCTGGCCTCCAACCGCATGGGAGGTGGCGTGGGCTCACGCTTCGGTGAAGGTGAGAGCCAGCTGGAGGTCGACCGTCGAATGGTGCGCAAGCGCATCCTGAGCATCCAGCGTGAGTTGGACAAGCTCCAGGCGTCACGCGATCTACAGCGAAAATCACGCAGCGGTTCGGGCATCTACCGTGTAGCCATCGCCGGTTACACCAATGCTGGCAAATCGAGTCTCCTCAACCGCATCACCGGTGCTGACGTGCTCGCATACGATAAGCTCTTCGCAACGCTCGATTCCACCACCCGGCGCTTCTGTCTTCCCGATGGGCTCGAGATCACGCTCACCGACACCGTCGGTTTCATCCAGAAACTGCCCACGACACTGGTCGAAGCCTTCAAATCGACACTCGACGAGATCACCGAGGCGGATCTGATCCTGCATGCCATCGATGCGAATTCCCCGCAACGTGATGCGCAGGTGCAAGCGGTGCGAGACGTCCTGGAGCAGATAGGAGCGGACAGCATCCCCATCATCGAGGTCTTCAACAAGCGTGACCTCCTTGAAGAGGGTGAACTGGAACGGCTCTCGAAACGGTATCCAGGCTTCGTCTGTGTTTCCGCACTCACCGGCGAAGGACTCGATGTGCTCATGGACCGTATCAGCAAGGCGGCGAGCAGCAGCGGCATTCTCATGGATGTGCTCCTGCCCTATTCGAAGGGCGAGCTCGTCAAACTCGCACATGAACGCTGCGTCATCAGGAGCAAGGAGCATATGGAAGAAGGCACGCGGCTTCTGATGCTCGTGCCACGTGCCTTCGTCTCGCGATTCTCACCCTTCCTCCGCGAAGAAGAAGGTGCGGATGATGAGTCCCTCTCAGATACTGCGGAACAGAGCGACGACCTTGCCCAGGATCTGGACATCATCGCAATAGATGGGCTCCATACTTGAGTTCTGAGGTTGCAGGCGGATACGCCCATCCTCACGATAATAGGTCTTGACCGTAGCAGAATCATCCAAGAGGGCGACCACGATCTCGCCGTTCCTCGCGGTATTCTGCTCCCTCACAACGACGTAATCACCATCGAGGATGCCCGCCTCGATCATGGATTCACCCTTCACACGGAGCAGGAAAGAGGACGCATCGCCAACGATGCTCTTGGGAAGGATGAGGTTGTCCTCGATGTTCTGTTCCGCCAGGATGGGACAGCCAGCTGCGACCTGGCCCACGAGCGGCAACTGGACCGCGGAATAGGGGAGAGGCTCGGGGGGATCGATGTCGGATCCAGCATCCTGCTCGGGCCCGTTGACGGTGATGGAACGGGACTTGGCCTGGGCGATCTTGAGATATCCCTTGTTCTCCAGAGCCTTGAGGTGGCTGTGGACGGTAGCGGTCGAGGAAAGGCCCACAGCCTCGCAGATCTCCCTCACGGTTGGAGGGAAACCATGATCGCTCGTCCATGAGACGACGAAGTCATAGACCTGTTTCTGGCGGGGGGTAAGCATCTCCATGCTCATGAGCGGATTCCTTTCACGGAATGGCTGGCGAAATATTCGAACAAATGTTCGTTTTGCCCTTGCATCGAACGGTTGTTCGAGGTACAGTATACACACACAAACAGTTGTTCGTCAAGAATGCATGTTCGTCTCCTGGAATCATTCTTGCGAAGGGCGGTGAGAAGGGGTCATCATGAGGAGCATTGAAACGCGCGCTTGCCAGGTCAACGGGACTTCCGCCCGTAAGGTCATCGTCGACCAATGGCCCCTTCTCGATTGCTACGAGCCCCAGACCATCAGTTACCGCGAGTACTTGAAGCGTGAACTGGGCATGGACCTGCGATATGGGACTATGAAGGGTCGACCGATTCCCGATTCCATCGCTCGCGATCCGCGTCATGCCATCGCTCTGGCCGCTTTCAGCGCCATCAGCTTCATCTGCACACTCTGCCTCCCGCTCTTCCTGTGATCATCTCCCTCTGCACGACAAGCTAACCCCCATATACCCACTGGATGCGGGCCAAAACCCCTTCATATGGTATGATTATCTCCGTATATGTCTAGGAGATAGGGGAGCGATGCGTTGCCCAGTCTGCGGTAATCCCGATACCAAGGTCATCGATTCTCGCGTCTCTGTGGATGGTAGCTCCATCCGCAGACGCCGTGAGTGCCTGGAATGTGCTGCTCGTTTCACCACGTACGAGCGTGTCGAACTCACACCGCTGCTCATCAGCAAGAAGGATGGCAGCATCGAGCCCTTCAACCGGGAGAAACTCATGCATGGCGTCTTCGCCGCATGCGTGAAGCGCAACATCCCGGTCGAAACGATCGAAGCGCTCATCGACGATGTCGAGAGCGAAGCGAGGGCCGCACACCGCAGCACCATCAGCTCGCAGCAATTGGGCGATATGGTGCTCCGACGCCTGAGGGAGCTCGATGGCGTCGCCTACATCCGCTTCGCATCGGTTTACAAGGACTTCAAGAACCTGGATGAGTTCACCAAGGAACTGGAGAATCTCAATTGACGCTGCGTATCCAAGTACCCATCCTCAAGCTGGACGACAGCATCACGCTGCCGTCATATGCCTATGAGGCGGATGCTGGATTGGATCTCGCGTCCAATGCGGATATGGTCATCCAGCCCTTCCAGCGCTGTCTGGTGCCAACCGGCTTCGCCTTGTCGATCCCAGAGGGCTACGCGGGATTCGTTCTGCCAAGAAGCGGCCTCTCGCTGCGTACCGGTCTCAGCCTGATCAACACGCCTGGACTCATCGACAGCCATTACCGCGGCGAGATCAAAGTCGCCGTTGTCAACCTTGACGCGAATCAACCGGTTGCCATCAATCGTGGAGATCGTATCGCACAACTCGTTATCATGCCTGTAGCCCAAGTCGATCTTCTCGCTGTGGATGCTCTGGAATCCACGAGCAGAGGGGAAGGCGGCTTTGGCTCCAGCGGGATCGCATCCCGCTGAGTGTCATTCGAAAGGCGGAGTATCTTGGACTTCCAGAACATCATGGATGTCGTATTGCAGAAGCTACGCGATGGATTCAAGTGGCTTGGCAAGGCAGCACTCAAGGGCAAGCGCGACCCGCAGCCCGATCTCACGTTCAGACAGCCGTATTCCATGAATCCCAGTGGACTGTATGGATCCGTGTTCAAGGACAGGAGAGGGCATCTCCTGCTCAAGATATGCTTGGGTGCGGGCCTTGTTCTGGGCATGGGTTGCATCTACCTGAGTGCCCAGAAAGCGGTCCAGGCAGTTGAGAAGAGTCGCGAAGTGCCCCTGTGCGTCCGTGATCTCGCGGTGCCCATCGACAGGAATCTTCCGGTGTTAACAGAATTGTACACATGGGATGACCAGGACATCATCGATAAGACGGTCAGTGAGAACGAGAATGTGTACGTCATCAATTCCACCAAGCGTGGCATGGAGATCATGCGGTGCGCCGACACGATGACGGTCGAGGATATGGCCAATTGCTACGCCGAGGGATTCTCCAATCAGACTCTGGAGACCATCTGCGTCATCCTGAAGAACTCGTGGTGGATAACCACCAATCATGGCAGCCATGACAATATCAAGCTCAAGTATTCGGAGTTCACCTCCGGGAGCCTCAACGGAGCCATAGAAGAGGCCATGGAAGAGCAGGGATTCAAGGGAGAGGGCGCTGGAGTCCTTCTGAGCGGCGTGGACAACAACGGCAACACCTACAAGTACGGTACGATCGATTATGACGGAGAGACGCTGTACTGGCGTGTGGCGGCTTGTCCCGTAAAGGATGTCTACGGTTTCGACTCTCTGCCGGATGAAGGATGCTATGTGGGTATCACGCTCGATGCAAAGCCCTTCATGGATCTTCCCAGCGAGGAGTCCGAGAGCTGAGCAGCTTATCCTGTTCCGAATTCAGATAAAAAGCTGATAATATATCTTATGTAACTTTCGTCATCACATCGAGAAACCGGGGTCCCTTCCCCGGCTTCTTTCTTATGGGATGCATTCTGATACCTGAAGAGGCATTGAAAGGCCTTAGAATCGATTCTGTGGCCTCGCAGCTCTACAGAGCTTCCACGATCTCCTTGGTATCCTGCGCGATCATCCATTCCTCGTTGGTCGGGATGACGAGGATCTTGATGCGTGATTCATCGGAGGAAACGACGCGCTCCATTCCCCTCTGGCAGTTCTTCTCGGGGTCGTAGATGATGCCCATGGGTTCGAGGCCATCGAAGATCATCCTGGGCATGCGCGTGCAGTTCTCTCCGATACCCGCCGTCAGGATGATGGCGTCGCAGCCGGCCATGGTCGCGAAGTACTGACCTATGTACTTCTTGACGGCATAGCCGAACATCTCATAGGCCAGATTGGCGCGCTCGTTGCCCATCTCCGCCTCGCGTCGGATCTCACGCAGGTCGTTCGAAAGCCCAGAGATGCCATAGAGACCTGACTCCCTGTTCATGATGTTCTCCATCTCGTCTGGGGTCAGACTCTCCTTACGCATGATATAGGTGATGACAGCGGGGTCGACTGAGCCGCAGCGGGTACCCATGATGAGGCCATCAAGAGGCGTCATACCCATGGAAGTGTCCACGGCGACGCCCTTATCCACCGCCGTCACACTGGAACCATTGCCAAGATGGCAGGTGATGAGCTTGAGCTCCTCCAAGGGCTTCCCCAGCATCTGTGCGGCACGAGCGGCCACATAACGATGCGAGGTGCCATGGGCGCCGTACTTGCGGATCTTGTACTTCTCGTAGTAACGCAGCGGCAGGCCGTACAGGAAGGCCTTGGGAGGAATCGACTGGAAGTACGCCGTATCGAAGACCGTGACTTGCGGTGTGTGGGGCATGAAGAGGCGGCAGGCATCGATGACCTGGAGCGCTCCGGGGTTATGCAGGGGCGCGAGCTCGGAGCAGATGGCGATCTTCTCGATGACGTCATCGTCGACCAAGCAGGAACGGGAGAAGAACTCCCCTCCTGACACGATACGATGACCCACAGCATGGATCTCGCTCAGATCCGAGATGGGAGCATCGGGATCGTTGATGAGGGTGTTCAGAACATATCCGATGGCGTCGCGATGGTCGCGCATCTGTCGCGCGATGACCTTGTCGTGCTTGGCGACACGATGCTTCTGCACGGCGTTCTCGTAGCCGCCGCGCTCGCAGAGGCCCTTGGCCAGCAGTTCTCCGGTGTCCATGTCGAGAAGCTGGTATTTCAGCGAGGAACTACCGGCGTTGACGACCAGGATGTTCATAGGACTCCCCCACCCGTTTGGAGTGTCGAACAGCACACACTCCCCTTGTAATGCGTTCATTCTATGCTATAGCAGCTTCAAGCACAAACAGCAGCGAACAAGCGCGGCCCATGCTGCTACGAGCGGAAGATGTTGTGTGTTTTCAGTGCGGAGAAGGCCGGTCTAGACCAGACCTTCATCCATCTTCCTGCCACCAAGGACATGCACATGGAAGTGCGGGACGGTCTGACCCGCATCGGCTCCCTTGTTGGAGATGATGCGAAAACCGCTCTCATTGATACCCTTGATCCTGGCGACCTCACAGGCGGCGGCGAAGATGGCCGCCATGGTCTCAGCGGGAACGCCATCGGCGATATCCTGATAGTGGGCCTTGGGTACGACCAAGGTGTGGACGGGCGCCTGCGGATGCAGGTCATCGAAGGCCACGACCAGGTCGTTCTCGTAGACGATCTTGGAAGGGATCTCACCATTGGCGATCATACAGAAGATGCAGCCGGCCATGTCTTGTCTCACTCTCCTTGTCTCTTGTCGATCGCTAGCTCAAGCGGTTGTCGATATCGTCCGTGCTTTCGGCCTCCAACTGACCCATGAGGCAGGTGACACGCTGTTGCGCCTCATCAAGGCGTCCACGAGCGGCGCGAAGCAACTGCACTCCCCTCTCGTAGCGTTCCATGCTCGCTTCGAGCTCCAAACTGTCACTCTCGAGCGCACGTACGCATTCATCGAGTTCGCGCATGAGTTCGCGGAAGCTCATCTGATCAACCGGTCTGAGTGCTACCATCAGTCATTCCTTTCAAGTTCGCGAACGCTGCAGATCAAACGTCCATCCTTCAGTTGCAGGTCGATATCCTGACCGGGTTCCACCTGTGAGACGCTCGTGACGAGTCCACCTTGCGGGTGCTTGCGTGCCATACCGTAACCACGCGAGAGGACAGCGAGCGGCGAGAGGCTCTCCAGGCTCGCAGCCTTCATTCCCAATCGCTGCTCGTGTTTCTGCAGGATACGTGGCCCAGTTGACATGAGCTTCTGCTGCATGAGTTCGACACGGCGAGCGTCTCTGTTGAACGAATCCGGTATGGCATGGGATAAGCGCAGCGCGTAGGAATCCAACTCCTTGGCCCTTCTTTGAATGGGGGCGGAGGGGTCCTGGAAGGCGCGACGCTTTGAAATGGCATCCAGTTGAAGCTCTGATGTGCGCAAACGTCCAAGTAGGCCACGTTCGAGGCGCTGCAGTGAACCATCGAGTCCCTGTATGACCTCGGAAACGTTGGGCGCGACGGCTTCCGCAGCGGCCGTGGGGGTACTCGCTCGATAGCTGGCGACCATATCGCAGATGCTGTTGTCGGGTTCGTGCCCTATACCCGTCACGATGGGCACGGGCGATGAGGCGACGAGCCGTACCAGCGATTCATCGTTGAAGGGCATGTAGTCCTCGTAGGATCCACCGCCCCTCACAAGCAGGATCACATCGGGCCGCGCTTGTATCGCACAACTGACACCCTGCGAGATGTACCTGACGGCATCAGTCCCCTCGACGGGTATACCGCAGAACAGGATATGTGCCAGAGGCCAACGGCGACGCAATGTGCGCAGACAATCATGGACGGCCTTACCACGCGGCGATGTCACAATGGCGATGGTCTGTGGGATCCTGGGTAGAGGGAGCTTGCGCGCGGGGTCCATGAGACCCTCTGCTTCGAGTTTGCGCGCCAACATGGCCACCTTGACACGTAGCGCACCCTCCCCCGCCGGTTTCATGTTCAGGACATTGAACTGCATCCTTCCCTTGGCGGGATAGACGTCGAAGTTGCCATATGCCTCTATGAGCATACCCGGGGCGAGGTCGAAGCCCATGCGTGCGTAATTGCTCTTCCAGATGACGCAGGGCATGGTCGCGTCCTGGTCACGCAGGCTGAAGAAGACGCCGGAGTAGCCGGGCTTGTTGGAGAGCTCGCTCACCTCACCGATGACGTTCACCCAGACGCTGTTGAGCTGGCCCTTGGCCAGCCGCATGGCCTGGGTGACGGTGAGAGCGTTGTTCTCCGGCTGATTACTCACGAGTCAGACCCATGAAGTAGAGCAGCTGGAGGATGGACGTGAGCGCAGCGGCGACATAGGTGAGAGCGGCGGCCTTGAGAACGCTCTTGGCACCGGAGCTCTCCTGCGTGGGAAGCCCCTGGGCGTCCACGAACGCGAGGGCGCGGTTGGATGCATCGAACTCCACGGGAAGCGTCACCAGCTGGAACAGCACGGCGATGGCGAAAAGTGCGAGACCAACGTAGACGAGCCCCAGGGAATTGAGGGAGAAGCCCAGGATGAAGACGATGATCCAGAGATTGGACGCCAGGTTCACTGCGGGAACGAGGTTGGTGCGGAACGTGAGGGGAGCGTAGTTGGAGGCATGCTGCAGGGCATGACCCGCCTCATGGCAGGCGACGGCCGTGGAAGCCACGCTGCGTCCGCTGTAGACGCCTTGGGACAGGCTGAGCACCCGTGTCTTGGGGCTGTAGTTGTCCGTGAGCGTGCCGCTGATGGGCTGGATCCTGACATCATAGAGACCATTCGCATCGAGCATGCGACGAGCAGCCTGGGCGCCGGTCTCCATGGTGGAGATCCCAACCCGTGACCACTTGTTGTACTGCGACTTGATGAAAGCCTGCGTAGCGAGGCCAAGGCCCACTGAGACGACCATGAGAAGGATGTAACCCATACCCATCGCTTATCCCCTCTTCTCCACAACGAGCTCACCATCGACGATGGCGATGCTGATAGTGCCTTCCAGGAGCTGCATGAGCTCGTTCCCGACTATTCTATACCGCCATCCACTCAACAGGGGAAGTTCGTCACCCTCCCCTTTCGCCAATTTCACAAGGTCATCACGGGTGCAGAGGAATTGCGTGGTGACGGCGTTCTGCTTGGCACGCAGGTGCAGCAAGGTCGCCATGAGGTCGACGGCGCCTTCCACCTCCTTCTGACGGCCGCTGCTCTTGGCGATGCGGGGCCAGGACTCGGGGTCGGCTTCGAGTGCCTTCTTGATGTCGGCCAGGATCTCCTTGATGGAGCTTTCAGCAAGGCGGTCCCCGAAACCCCTGATCTCGAGCATCGATTCACGGGTGGTGGGGCAGCGACGTGAGACCTCAACGATCATCTCATCGGGAAGAACCCATTTGCGAGGGAGATTGCGGCGTTGCGCGGTACGCTCACGCCAGCTGGCCATGACCTGGGCGACCGCCAGCTGCTTGCGGGTGAGCGATGAGACGCGCTTGACCTTACGCCACATCTGGTCGGGATCGACGACGTAGGTGGCAGGGTCGCTCATGTGTTCGAAGTCGCTCTTGAGCCACTCCATGCGACCTGACTTCTCCAACTGCGCCGCCATCTTGTCGTATATCTGCGGCAGATACAGGACATCATCGATCGCATATTCAATCTGGGTGGGACTCAGGGGGCGCCGGGTCCAATCGGTGAGTGAGTCCGTCTTCGCAAGATTGACATCGCAGAAAGCCTTCACCAATGCGCTCAGACCCAGTTGCTGGGGATATCCCAGCAGGCCAGCCGCGACCTGGGTGTCGAAGATGGGACTGGGGCACACGCCCACGACACGGTTGAGGATCTCGATGTCCTGGTTACCGGCATGGAAGACCTTGACGATATCGGGGTCGGATAAGAGCTCGCCGAGCGGCTTGAGATTACCGATCCGCAGAGGGTCGATGATCGCATCGATGTCACCATTGCAGACCTGTACGAGACAGAGCTTGGCATAGTAGGTCTTCTCGTAGTGGAATTCTGTGTCGATGGCGATGAGCCTCGAGCCCTTGAGCTTCTCTATGAGCAGAGCGAGATCGGCTTGGTTCGAGATGTACATCCTTGGACCTCCGGTCGTGAGTGCGGAAAGGTTCGCTCGATCAGGTTACGGGACTTCGACCTCGATCACAGGTCCTCCAGCGCCTGTGCGGCT